>NZ_JBGLYS010000005.1:0-228477 GCF_047304155.1 Rhizobium sp. Rhizsp42
GTGGTATGGGGGGCGATGTCGTTGATGTCGGCGCAGAGCCATACCCCCCTCTGTCCTGCCGGACATCTCCCCCACAAGGGGGGAGATCGACTCGTGGCGTGCTCCCCATCCAAACATTGAGGTAGGAGCGAGCGGGCGCGCCCAGCCAATCTCCCCACCTGTGGGGGAGATGCCCGGCAGGGCAGAGGGGGGTATCACACGGTAAAACGCTCGCCGGCAGGTCAGCGCGAGCGTCAGACGGCGTTCATCGAGACGGCCCGCCCCGCCAATCACAACCCCGAAGCCGGCGTCCCCTGCAGCTTGCCGCGTGCCTTTATCACAGGGATCGCCTCCGAATAGCTCACACAGGCCACATCTTGCCGATGGCAGACATCGCTCACCAGCCGGTCGAGCGCGCGCCAATAGGCGCCGCCGTTCATCTCGACGAAGTGGAAGCCGAGCTGCAGCGGGATGCGGTCGCCGGCATATTGCTTGTCGAAGGCGCTTTTGAACGCTCTGTAGGCGCGGTCTTCGAATTCCTTGCTGTCGGCCTTGTCTTCCTCGCCCTTGGAGTGGCGGACGAAGAGGTTGTAGTCCATGCCGACGATCGGGCGGTCGCGCGGGCCCTCGGGGATAAGCGGAAGACCGAAGCGGATGATGCCGCCTTCCTCGACCGGCATTGTCGGACCCTTGGTGACGAGGCTGGCGTCATAGGTGAAGCCGGCCTTCTTTTCGGCGGCGATCATGTCCGAGCCTGCGGTCGCCGACAGATAAGGGGCGCGAAAACCGTGGATGCCGTGGTCGACCAGATCCTGCCAGCCCTTCGGCTCTTCCAGATCGACGCCCTTCCAGGCGTTCTTCAGAGTCCGGTGGAAGGTGGCGTATTCGTCCGACCAGTCGGCCTCGCTCCACTGGCGACCGTCGAAATGGCCGCAGGCGTGGCTGGAGATGTCGTGGCCCTCGAGATGGGCGTGCCAGATGTTGCCGAGGCGCTCGCGGATCTCGTCGTCGCTCTGGGCGAAGCCGATGTTGGAGCGGCCGGGCTTCTGGTGCGGCGCCTGATAGGCCTTCTTCATCTCCTTGTTCATCAGGAAGGTGCAGGAGAGGAAATAGGTGAAATGCGCGCCGTTCCTGGCGGCCATCTCGCGGCTCTTCTGCCACAGCGCGTTGTCGTGCGCGCCGTCGAAGGAGATCATTACCAGCTGCTTCGGCTTGGTCGCCGGGTTGGCGTTTGCGGCGCCGTCGGCCGTCTGGGCGAGCGCCGGGGCAATTGCCAGCGCAAGCAGCGAGAGGGCAAGCGAAAGGGAAAGACAGGAACGAGAGACTAAACGAGACATCAAAGTAGACATGGACACCGCGACAATTTGTTTCGGGCTTTTCTGTTACAGAATTGAGGCGAAGCTGCGGTGCCGCTGGCATTTTCATGCTCACGACGATAAGCCTGTCTGATAGTCAAAACAGGAATTTAGCGATGCAGCTTCTCATCTTGAGCCTCATCCTCTTTATCGGCCTTCACCTGATCCGCGTCATCGTGCCGGATTTCCGCCGCTCGATGATCGACAAGCTCGGCAAGCCGGTCTGGGGCGCCGTCCACGGCATCCTCAGCATCGTGACGCTGCTGTTTCTCGCCTATGCCTTCGATCAGGCGCGCGGCATGTACGGCACGCTCTACAATCCGCCGATCTGGATGGCGCATATCACGCTGACCCTGATGCTGATCGCGATGATCTGTCTGGTGGCGGGCTTCCTGCCCGCCGGGCATATCCGCGCCAAGCTGAAGTTTCCGCTTCTGGTGGCGATCAAGATCTGGGCGCTGTCGCATCTTCTGGCCAATGGCGAGCCGGAGGCGATCGTGCTGTTCGTGGCGTTTCTTGCCTGGGCGGTGCTGCTCAGGATCTCGATGAAGCAACGGCTGCGCAATGGGGAAATCAAGCTGCCGGTGTTCGTCTCGGCCAAGTATGACCTCTATGCCGTCGTCATCGGCGCGGTGCTTTGGGCGGTCATCCTGTTCAAGCTGCACGAACTGGTGATCGGCGTTTCTCCGCTTGTGATGTAACGATTCTTTCACATCCCCCTTACAACGGATGCAAAATGGGGTAGAAGGCCCGACAATGTGCGTGCAACCCGCATGATTTTGCATATCCGCTGCCGGAGACGAGAATGGCATTCAACGACGATAGCTTCATTCGTGAGGTCAATGAGGAACTGCGTTCGGACCAGATGAAGGGTGCGTGGCAGCGTTTCGGCCGCTACCTGATCGTTCTGGCCGTCCTCATCGTTCTCGGCACGGTCGGCTACAAGGTGTTCCAGTATTGGGATAACAACCAGTCGTCCGGCACCGGCGACCAGTTCATCGCCGCCATGAAGCTTGCCGACGAGAACAAGAGCGACGAGGCGCTGACAGCACTCGAGAAGCTCGAGAAGGAAGGTCACGGCGACTATCCGATCCTGGCCCGCCTGCGCGCCGCCTCCGTGCTTGCCCAGAAGGGTGACGCCACGGGCGCCATCGCCGCCTTCGACGTGATCGGCAAGGACGCCAAGGCGCCGGCACCGATCCGCGATGCCGCCAAGATGCGCGCCGCATGGCTCCTGATCGAAAACGGCACCTACGAGCAGGTCTCGGCTCAGGTCGAGGAAATGGCCGTTCCGACCAATGCATTCCGCCACTCCGCTCGCGAAGCGCTCGGCCTTGCCGCCTACAAGGCCGGCAACATGGCTCAGGCCCGCCAGTGGTACCAGGCGATCGCCGACGATGCGCAGTCACCGCGCAATGTTGCCAATCGCGCCCAGATGATGCTTGATAACATCACCGCATCCGGCAAGGCGCCCGCCGCACAGGGCTGAGTTTAGGGTATTTCAATGAGCTTTACGGTCGCGATCGTCGGTCGCCCGAATGTCGGCAAGTCGACGCTTTTCAACCGGCTGGTCGGAAAGAAGCTGGCGCTTGTCGACGACACGCCCGGCGTCACCCGCGACCGCCGGCCAGGCGACGCGCGCCTGATGGGGCTGACCTTCACCATCATCGACACCGCCGGTCTCGAAAAGGCCGAGGCCGAGAGCCTGCAGGGCCGCATGCGCGCCCAGACGGAAGCGGCGATCGACGAGGCCGATATCTCGCTCTTTGTGGTCGACGCCAAGTTTGGCCTCACGCCTGTCGACAAGGAACTGGCCGAGATGCTGCGCCGTCGCGGCAAGCCGGTCGTTCTCGTCGCCAACAAGTCGGAAGCCAAGGGCTCCGACGGTGGGTTCTACGATGCCTATACGCTCGGCCTCGGCGAGCCGGTGCCGATTTCTGCCGAACACGGGCAGGGCATGCTGGACCTGCGCGACGCGATCGTGGAAGCGGTCGGCGAGGATCGCGCCTATCCGCCGAAGGAAGACATCGCCGAGACCAACGTCAATCTTCCCCACGAGATGGAAGAGGACGAGGACTACGAGCCCGAGTACGACGACACCAAGCCGCTGCGCGTGGCGATCATCGGCCGCCCGAATGCCGGCAAGTCGACACTGATCAACCGCTTCCTCGGCGAGGACCGCTTGCTCACCGGCCCCGAGGCCGGCATTACCCGCGACAGCATTTCCGTCGAATGGGACTGGCAGGGTCGCACCATCAAGATGTTCGACACGGCAGGCATGCGCCGCAAGGCGCGCGTCACCGAGAAGCTCGAGAAGCTGTCGGTCGCCGATTCCTTGCGCTCCATCCGTTTCGCGGAAACCGTGGTCATCGTCTTCGACGCGACCATTCCCTTCGAGAAGCAGGACCTGCAGCTGGTCGACCTCGTGGTTCGCGAGGGACGCGCCGCCGTTCTCGCTTTCAACAAGTGGGACCTGATCGACGAGCCGCAGGCGCTTCTGGCGGACCTGCGCGAAAAGACCGAGCGGCTGCTGCCGCAGGCGCGGGGCATCCGCGCCGTGCCGATCTCCGGCCAGACCGGCCGCGGCCTCGACAAGCTGATGCAGTCGATCATCGATACGGACATGACGTGGAACCGCCGCATCTCGACCGCCAAGCTAAACCGCTGGCTGGATTCGATCACGACGCAGCATCCGCCACCGGCCGTCTCCGGCCGCCGCCTGAAGCTGAAGTACATGACGCAGGTCAAGGCCCGCCCGCCGGCCTTCATGATCTCCTGCACCCGCGCCGACGCGCTGCCGGAATCCTACACGCGCTATCTGGTGAACAGCCTACGCACGGATTTCAACATGCCCGGCGTGCCGATCCGGATCATGTATCGCGAGAAGGACAATCCGTACGAATCCAAGAGCGGCGGGCGCCGCAAGCCGCAGCCTGCCAAGTAGCAGCTTGGCCTGGTAGCTGGCAAAGTGGCATGTCGGGTGCAGCCAAAGCTGCGCCCGCACTCCGCTTCTTTAGCGATGATGATGGGCTGTTTCAGCCGTCGAAGTAATAAACCGGCTCGCGGGTCAGTTCACCGTTGCCGACGTGGCCGTAGACGTCGTTTCCAAGAATCCAGAAGCTTATCGCCTGGGTCTCCATGGAAAAAATATAGTCTCCCGATATCCAGTGCTCGGCTTTACTTCCGGATAGCGAAAACAGGTGTTCGCCGGCCTGGTACATGACCGCCTTGTGCGACTTCGAATCATATAGATAACGTTCGTCAGCCATGTTGCGCCCTGATTCTACATGGAAAGAATCTCACGCCGACCTGTGTTTGTCTAATAATCCTGATTTAATATGTATGACCATTTTTGGTATAAAGGCCGCCGGGGCTGCGCGCCGGACGGGCAATTCTTGAAAATTATGTGACAGGCTGTCGGATGCGGCTGATGTCGGACGTCTTGATGGGGAGAGCACGGATCGTCTTTTATAGGGCATCCGCGCCGGATCGGTTCGCACAGGGAGGTGCACGATGATGAGCCAATCGCATCAGGGGTCCTATCGGTGGGTGATCGTGGCGGCGGGGGCGCTGATGACCTGCGTCGCGCTCGGGGCGATGTTTTCGCTGGCGATCTTCCAGGAGCCGATCGCGCTCGATACCGGCTGGTCGCATATCGGCATCGCCAGCGCGATGACGCTCAACTTCATCGTCATGGGCATCGGCGGCTTCGTCTGGGGCGCTGCGAGCGATCGCTTCGGGCCGCGCGCCGTGGTGCTTGTGGGCGCCGCTCTGCTTGGGCTGGCGCTGGTGCTTTCCAGCCAGGCGGTCACGCTCCTGCAATTCCAGCTGACCTACGGCATTCTCGTCGGTATCGCCGCCAGCACCTTCTTCGCGCCGATGATCGCGGCGACCACGGCATGGTTCGACGAGCATCGAGGGCTTGCCGTCTCGCTGGTCTCGGCCGGCATGGGCGTGGCGCCGATGACCATCTCGCCCTTCGCCCGCTTCCTGATCTCTGCCTATGACTGGCGCACCGCGATGCTGATCATCGGCATCGGCGCCTGGGTCTTGTTGCTTCCGGCAGCGCTCTTGGTGCGGCGCGCGCCAGAGAGCGCCGACGATGGGGCTGGCGCGGCATCGCCGAATGGCGCGACGGCCACTGGCTCATTGCCGACGGAGCGGGGTGGTGCGCGGCTCTCCGACGTGTTCCGCTCGCCGCAGTTCATCGTGCTCGGGCTCACATTCTTCGCCTGCTGTGCGGCGCATTCGGGGCCGATCTTCCATATGGTGAGCTACGCGACGATCTGCGGAGTGGCGCCGATGGCGGCTGTCAGCATCTACAGCGTCGAGGGGCTGGCGGGGCTGGGCGGCCGGTTGATCTACGGTTCGCTTGCCGATCGCGTCGGCGTCAAGCCCGTGATCGTCGGCGGGCTGCTGATCCAGGCGATTGCGCTGATGGGCTATCTCTTCGTCAGCCGGCTCGGCGAATTCTACGCGCTGGCGGTGATCTTCGGCAGCGCCTATGGCGGCGTCATGCCGCTCTATGCGGTGCTGGCGCGCGAATATTTCGGGCAGAAGATCATCGGCACCGTCTTCGGCGCCGCCACCATGCTCTCCAGCCTCGGCATGGCCTTCGGCCCGCTGATCGGCGGCTGGATCTTCGATCACTTCGCCAATTACTCCTGGCTGTTCATCGGCTCGGCGTTGGTGGGGCTGGGTGCTGCCGCGATCGCGCTGGCGTTTCCGCCGCTGCCGGGTGAACGGAGGGGTCAGGTCGTGGGGGCTGCGGAGTAGGGCGCCCTACACCATCGTCGCCGCATCGCCATCGCCGAGGCGCTTGTTGCGCGGCAGGGACTTGGCGGCGTATTGCCAGGCTTTCTTCCACTTCGGGGTGATCACCCCGTTGGCGGCGCGGATGTTGGTGATGAACTGCAGCGTCGCCGCTTCCCAGGAATATTGGACGGCGAGTTCGCGGGCCTTTTGCCGCGAGGCGGAGAGCGCCGCGAGGCAGGCGATACGCAGGTCGTCGTCGAGCGCGCCGACCTCGCTATCCTCGCCGATGATATCGAGCGGGCCGGTGACCGGGTAGGCGGCGACGGGGACGCCCGAGGCAAGCGCCTCGAGAATGGTGTTGCCGAAGGTATCGGTCAGCGACGGGAAGACGAAGACATCGGCCTGGGCGTAGATCGCCGCCAGTTCCGGGCCGACCTTGAGGCCAGTGAAATGCACATCCGGATAGCGCTTCTCGAGCTCGGCGCGCGCCGGGCCGTCGCCGACGACCACCTTGGAGCCGGGAAGATCAAGATCGAGAAAGGCCGGCAGGTTCTTTTCCAGCGCCACGCGACCGACCGTCATGAAGATCGGGCGGGAAAGGCCGAAGGGCTTTTCCTCGAGCTCGGCCGGGTGGAACTGGTTGGCGTCGATGCCGCGCGTCCAGGGCATCAGGTTGCGGATGCCCTTTTCGGAAAGCTCGCGCGCCAAAGAGGGCGTCGCCACCATGCAGCCGGCGCCGGAATTGTGGAACCACTTGACGAAGGCGTAGAGCCAGCTCTTCGGGATGGGGAGCCGGGCTGCCACATATTCGGGAAAACGGGTGTGGTAGCTGGTGGAGAACGGCATGCGGTTCTTCAGGCACCAGCGCCGCGCCGTCAGCCCCAGTGGGCCCTCGGTGGCGATATGGACATAGGACGGTTTGTGCTTGGCGATTTCGCGGGCGACGCTGCGGTAGCGGGCGATCGACAGGCGGATTTCGGGATAGGTCGGGCAGGGGATGTTGCGAAACCCCTGCGGCGTCACCATCGCCACCTCGACGCCGATCTTGGCGAGCTCGCGGTTGGTGTTTTCGATCGAGCGCACGACGCCGTTCACCTGCGGATGCCAGGCATCCGTGACGATGACCAGCCGCTCCGGCTTGCCCATCGGCAAGGCGGCGACGTTTTCGCCATCGCTGGCATTTTGCAGGCGTTGCAACATGATCCAACTTCCATCCGCGCCATCGGCGCACAGCTCCGGGCGGGCGCCGGATAATCGATTCCCGCGCTCTTATTCTCGCTGCTGTCGATGATGGAAATATTACAGACGGGCGGTACAGCCTGATGCAACTTGGGCCGTGATCTTGGGTTGTGTGTGGTTTGTTGTCTGCAATCGGCAATGTGCTATCCCTAGCCGAGGTTAGGGGAACAATCCATGTTGAAACGATTGCGGGTGCTGGCGTTGCTGGCGGCGTCGATGCTTGTCGCCTGCGCGAGTGTCGATGCCAAGAAGATTGCGAAATTTGGAGAGGCGACAACCGCAGTTGCGCAAATCGTTGCCGACGTCCCCGAGGTGGCTGACAAGGTCGCTGCTCAGGCTGAATTCGAAGATCAGGCGATGGCGTTTGAAAGCCGTGCACGTGCAACATCGTTCCCTCCCAATGTTCCAACGTCTGACCTCAAATTCAGGAAGGTGTGGGCGGTACGCACCGATCTACTGAATGCAATCGCGGGTTACGGCGCGGCGCTTGCAGCGGCCGCAAGCGGCAAAAACGGCGAGAGTTTGGAAACCGCGCTTGGAAGTTTGAAGAAGGCGTTGAATACCGTTCCAGCGCTAGCGGCGAATACCCGGTTTCAAGGCGCAGCCTCGATTGCGGAAGGCGCTGCGACGAAACTGTTCCTTCACGTTTCGGATGCCCGACTGCGGCAGTACATAAGTGAGGCGCACCCACTGATCGTGCAGAGCGCTGCTCTTCTATCCGATAGCTTCGCACAGACTAGCGGCTACATCGACGCTGATTATCAGAACTGGTTGAACGATAAAGAGACAATGCTGGATGATGTCAGGAGAGACGCCAAGGGCAGTAACGCCGATCGCTACGCGATATATGCACAGTTCTCCAGAGACTCGCAGGCCATGGAGGAGACTCTTGCGCTGTTTCGACCTCGAAAGGCTCCGCGTTACGAGGAGCTCCTATCCCAAATGGTTGCTGCGCATGCCGCGCTTCGACGACCGAATGCCGACCCCGCAATTGTCGAAGAATTTGTCGCGTCGGTTAAAGAAATAGCTCAGGCACTCAAACAGCTTACTGGCAAATAGGAGACAATGATGGTGATGACCCCATTGGATAACTGCCTTGAAGCGGTGCGCAAGCGAATCAAGCAGACAAAAGATCCCGATGCCAGGTCCGAACTGGTCGCGATCAGGAATGAGCTGACTGCACTGAAGAAGAATCGAATCCTTGCTGAGCTTGATAAAGACTCAGAGAAATATCGAGCGCTTATCGGGAAACTCGGTGCCATCAGAAAAGCGATTAAGGAGACCGCCGACGCGATCGAGGCGGCAAGGAAAGCGGCGGCGCTGCTGGCGCAAATTGCTGCACTGCTGGCAGGCATCTAACCCCATTCAAACCCCAAGCTTATCCTTCGCCACCAGCGCCCCATGCTCGCTCACAACGCGCGCCGCGACCTTGGCGGCGAAGCGGGCGGCTTCAGGGGCGTCCTGGGTTTCCAGGTAGTGGGCGATGAAGGCGCCGTTGAAGCTGTCGCCGGCGCTTGTCGTGTCGACGACCTGCTCGACCCGCTCGGAGGGGATGAAGGTCTCTTCGCCGTCGAAATCGAGCGTTATGCCGTCGGCGCCGTTCTTGACGACGACGTCGCGGACGCCAAGCGCGCGGTAGCGGTGGATGGTCGCCTCGATCGAGACGTCGCCGAAATGCAGGGCCTCGTCCTCGAAGCTCGGCAGCACCATCGATGCGGCGCGCGCGCCTTCGCTGATGGTCGCGTGCATCTCGTCATAGCCCGACCACAGGCGCGGTCGGATGTTGGGGTCGAAGGCGACGAGCTTGCCGGAGGCCTTGGCGCGGCGCGCTTCGGAGAGCAACGTGTCGGCGTCGTCGCGCGAGAGGATGGCGAGCGTGATGCCGGAGAAATAGACGACGTCGGCGCCTTCGATCGCCTGGCGCAGGAAGTCGGCATCGGCGGCAAGCTGGCGGGCGGCGGAGTTGTCGCGCCAGTAGCTGAAGGAGCGTTCGCCATCCTTCAGGCTGATCATGTAGAGGCCGGGCGCCTTGCCCTTGATGCGGCGGATGCTTTCCGTGCCGATGCCGGCGTCAGCGAAGAAGGCGACCATCTCGTCGGACATGGCGTCGTCGCCGAGCGCGGTGCAGTAGTCGACCGACCAGTCTTGAGGAAGGCAGGCGCGGGCATACCATGCGGTGTTCAGCGTATCTCCGGCAAAGCCCTTGCGCAGCAGCCCGGCGCCGGCCTGCGACAGCTCCACCATGCACTCACCGATCGATAGAAAACGTCCGCCCACTGCCTGCCTCCCAGATGTTGCGTGTTCGCTGATACGCGCCGCGCGCGACGCTGACAAGCGCGGATTGGCCGGATATCGCGATGTGCGGCTCGCCGGCTGGCCGGCGGGCTAACTGATGTTCCGGCAACTGCGCGCAAAAAGACGTGAGCGCGGTTGTCTTTTGCTTTCTGCGCTTTAGTCTCGGCGTGGACAGGAACATGGCGAGGATTTGCGACAGATGGTGGTTCGGACAGGCGGGAATGCGGACTGGTGGCGGGGTGCTGTTGTCTATCAGGTCTATCCGAGATCGTTTCAGGATACGAATGGCGACGGGCTCGGCGATCTCAAGGGGATCACGAGGCGTCTACCCTATATCGCCAGCCTCGGCGTCGACGCGATCTGGCTCTCGCCCTTCTTCAAGTCGCCGATGGCCGATATGGGCTATGACGTTTCCGACTACTGCGACGTCGACCCGATCTTCGGCACGATCGCCGATTTCGACGAGATGATGGTGGCTGCGCATGCGCTGGGTCTGAAGGTGATCATCGACCAGGTGATCTCACACACGGCGGATGTGCACCCCTGGTTCGTCGAAAGCCGCTCCAGCCGCACCAACGACAAGGCCGACTGGTATGTCTGGGCGGACCCGAAGCCGGATGGAACGGCGCCGAACAACTGGCTGTCGATCTTCGGCGGACCTGGTTGGGAATGGGACGGCGTGCGCCGGCAGTATTACCAGCACAATTTCCTGACCTCGCAGCCGGATCTCAACTTCCACAACGCGGATGTGCAGGACGCGCTGCTGAAGACGGTGAAATTCTGGCTCGACCGCGGGGTCGATGGCTTCCGGCTGGATACCGTCAACTATTATTTCTGCGACAAGCTTCTGCGCGACAATCCTCCGCACGAGCCTGACGTCAGCGATGGCGGGCTGGATGCGCCGGATACCAACCCCTACGGCATGCAGAACCACCTCTACGACAAGACGCAGCCCGAAAACATCGGCTTCCTGCAGCGTTTCCGCGCGTTGCTCGACCGCTATGAGGGGCGCACGACTGTCGGCGAGGTGGGCGACGGCGCGCGCTCGCTTAAGACGGTGGCGGCCTATACGACGGGCGGCGACAAGCTGCACATGTGCTACACTTTCGATCTGCTTGGCCCGGAATTCACCGCGGCCCATATCCGCAACTGCGTCGATGCCTTCCAGAAATCCGTGGCCGATGGGTGGGTCTGCTGGGCCTTCTCCAACCACGACGTCAACCGCCATCTCAGCCGTTTCGCCAAGACGGTTGAGGAGCGGCCGGTGGTTGCCAAGCTGGCGATCTCGGTGCTTGCGGCGCTGCGCGGTTCGATCTGCCTCTACCAGGGCGAGGAACTCGGCCTGCCCGAAGCCGATCTCGCCTTCGAGGACCTGCGCGACCCCTACGGCATCCGCTTCTGGCCGGCCTTCAAGGGCCGCGACGGATGCCGCACGCCGATGCCCTGGGAAGCAGCCAAGGCGCATGCCGGCTTCACCACGGCCGAAAAATCCTGGCTGCCGGTGCCCTATGAGCAGGCGGCGCTCTCGGTCGATGTGCAGGAAGGCGACGCGCATTCGGTGCTCAGCCACTACCGCGACACGCTGGCCTTCCGCAAAAAGCATCCGGCGCTGATCGACGGCGCGATGACCTTCCTCGATACCAACCAGGATTTGCTGGTGTTTACCCGGAGGAAAGACAGCGAGGCGCTGCTGTTTGTGTTCAACCTGACGCGGGAGCCGGTGTCGTTCGGCGTGCCTGCGGGCATGGTGCTTGGCGAGCGGCTGGAGATGCCGGGGGCGGGTGGAACGGTTGACGGCGGCAAGGTGGTGCTCGGGGCGCTGGATGGGTTCTGCGCGCGGGTTGGCTAGTCTAATCGCCGTCCACCGTCGTTTCCTCGACGAAGACAGGCTGTCCGTCGAAGGCCAGCGAGAACTGTCCGCGCCCGGTCGGCACCAGCTGGATGGGCGAGGTCTTGTCGGCGAGGCGGCGGCGCAGGAGGAGAAGCCGGGTCTCGAGGTTGTCCTTGAATTCGGGAAGCCTAAGCGATGTGGAGAGGCGCAGTTCGCGGTTGGTGAAACCGGTACGGCCGCTCTCCACATGGGCGCGCAGCATGTGGTTCAGCAGCCGGCCGGCAATGCCCTTGATGATGTATTCGTCGGCAATGAAGATGCTGTCGTCGAAGGCGTAGTAGCGAATTTCGATCCGGTGGGTGTTCTTGCCCGGCGGCTGCGCTGATGGCGCTGGCTTCTGGTCTTCCGGCAATGCCTGCGACAGGGCGATGATACCGGCCAGATGCTGGGCCGCAAGCGTCAGCGCTGCTTCCCGCACGGCCGTAAAGGCAAGCCTTCGGCGGCTTTCGGCGCCGAGAACGCCGATGAGGTGACCGCCTGAGATCATCGGCACGGCAATTTGGCTCATGGTCTCGGCATCCATCGGCGGGGCGATGGTGCGGGTCAGATTTTCATTCTCGGCCGATGCCTTGACCGCGGCGCTGTAGCGTCGCGCCCGGCTGAGATCGCTGATCTTGACGATATCCCGCTCACGGGCCGCACTGCCGAAGACGCCGTCGCCAAAGGCGATCTCCGAGCCGACGCCCGACCGCTCGTAGCCCAGGCTGCCCGCCGTCGCGAGCTGGCCGCTGTTTTCGTCGGCGAGAAACACGACGGTCTGGTCGCATTCAAGCGTGTCGCGCATCCATTCCAGCGTCGCGTCAAGGGCGGTGTCGATATGGGCGGGAAGGTGGGCGAGTGTCATGGCGAGGGTGGCGGTCGCCTCAAGCAGCGGTTCGCGCGCGACCGGCTCGATCGGGGCCGCCACGGGTGAGGGGTAGATCGTGATATCGACCACCCGGAAGATATCGACGCCGCGAAGCCGCATGATGCCGGCCATGCCGACCTGCGCGCTCGTCGCATCGAGTTGGGTCGAAACGCGGCTGAACAGTGGACCGTCGAAGACGGTCTTTTCATAAACCGCGCGCAACCGGCACTGGCCGCCACGGGCGCCATCGACCAGCAATATGGCTGCCTTCGGGTTTTCCGCGAGATTTGCCATTGTCGTGTTGAAAAACTGGTTGGAGAGGCCGACGCGCTCGTCGTCCACCAGCACGACATGCGAGAGGTAGGAGACATTGGGAATGCCGTCGGCCGAGGACGTGGCGATGATCGAGGGGACGATGCCCTCGAAGAAGGTCTCCATATCGCGTAGCCGCAGCGATCTCCTTCATGCGGGCGCTCCGATCAGCGCGCCGGCGCTGCTGCCGGGTGTCTTGATGGAGATGGTGCGGACATCGAGTATGGCGGTGGCGAGATCGCGGGATGTCAGCCAGACCTCGATCATCGACGAGGGAACGCCCTGCTCGGCGAGCGCTGCGGTGACGCCGGCGATATAGTGCTCGCAGAGCGCTCGGTCGTCGTCGGTGGCGGTGCGCAGGCTGGCGCTGCCCTTCAGCTGCAGCGAGCGATAATCGGACGGGCGCACGAAGGTGAAGGCGGCTTGCCCGGTTTTGATTAAGTTGGCGAGCGTATCCGGCCACTGCCAACGGGAGATCAAGACTTCGATGGTTTCGCCACTCGGCAGGACGCGGCAGCCGACGCCGCGGCCGACATCGGGCTGGTTGGCACTATCGCTGGTGCCGACGATCATCATGACAGGGCCGGCAATGAAACCGGCGATTTCCTCATCGAAACGCACCCGACCGATCCCCCAGATTTCCCCGCCGCCAGCATAAGCGAGGGGCTGGGCCGTTAGCAAACTTTTAGGGAGCGGCGGCAAATGGGCGACGGTACAAGCTTGGTGTCACACCAGATGAGGGATCAGGACATGTTTGACTTCGACCAATATGCGAGGCGGATCGGCCTCAAGGACATCGACATCACGCCGGCCGGGCTCACCGCCCTGCAGCGGGCGCAGCTTGCCGCCATTGCATTCGAAAGCATCGACCCGTTTCTCGGCCGGGTTCCGAGCCTGCAGCCCGCCGATATCTGGAACCAACTCGTCGAGAAGAAGCGCGGGGGATATTGCTTCCAGCTCAACTGGCTGTTCGGCGAGGCGCTGAGGCATCTCGGGTTCGAGGCGCGGCCGATCCTCGGGCGGGTGCGCATGGGCGCGCCGGTCGGCGGCATCAGGGCGCATCTCGCCTGGATCGTGACCATCGGCGGGGAGGAGTGGCTGGCGGATGCAGGCTTCGGCGGGCCGGGACCGCGCGATCCGGTTGCCATCCGGCCCGGCGAACAGCTGATCGGCGGCATGACCTTTCGCCTGCGGGACGACATGGCAACCGCCGAGCTGGTGCTGGAATGGCAGGGGCCGGACGGCTGGTTCCCGCTCTTCGGCTTCGATGAAAGCCCGTTTACGCAGGCCGATCTCGAAGGCGCCAACCAGCTTTGCACCGTCTGGGCGGCGCTGCCGTTCCGCGACAACCTGATGATGAGCATCCGCCTGCCGGATGCCGATGTGGCCTTGATGAACCGTGGCCTCCGGCGCTCGGGCGCGCAGGGAACGAAGAGCCTGCAGATCGGATCGGCCGACGAGTTGGCGACCTCCCTGCGTGATCTCTTCGGTCTCGATTGCGAGCCGGAAACCGTGGCGCGGATCTGGTCAAGGCTCGACACGCCGGTGCGGGCTGCCGCCTGAACCGGAATCTGGGTCTTCTTTCCGCGTGGATGTCAGATCAGCTTGAACTGATCGACATCCACCATCCCTCTGTCCGATATCTTCAGATGCGGGATTACCGGCAGCGGCAGGAAGGCGACCTGGAGGAAGGGTTCTTCTAAGGTCGTGCCGAGGGCGTAGGCGGCTTTTCTGAGGTCGTGCAGCGTGTCGCGAACGGTCTCGTAGGGTTCGAGGCTCATCAGGCCGGCGAGCGGCAGGGGGATCTCGCCGGTGACCTTGCCATCCTCGACGACGACGAAGCCGCCCTTGATTTCGCCGAGCCGGTTGGCGGCCATGGCCATGTCGTCTTCCGAGACGCCGACGACGCAGATGTTGTGGCTGTCATGGCCGACGGTGGAGGCGATCGCGCCTTTCTTCAGGCCAAAGCCCTGGACGAAGCCGTTGGCGTGGTTGCCGTTCTTGCCGTGGCGCTCGATGACGGCGACCTTGATGATGTCGTTATCCAGATCGACGGCCGTCTGGTTGCCCTTGACGGGGAGCCGGTAGCGGCGGTGCTCGGTGATGATCTTGCCCGGCATGACGCCGATGACGGGTGTTTCGCCATCGGCAACCGGCACGCCGAAGTGGGCGGCATTGACCGTTCGCGCCTTGACGCTGTCGAGGCCGACGGGGGCGATGGGCTTGCGGGTTTCGAAGAGCGCCGCGGTGACCTTGCGGCCGGCGGAGAAGACCATCTCGGCCTTGCAGTTTTCCAGGCTGTCGAGGATGGCGAGGTCGGCGCGCCAACCGGGGGCGACGAGGCCGCGGTCGCGCAGGCCGAAGGCGCGGGCGGCGGAGATCGAGGCGGCGCGGTAGATGGCGAGCGGCTCGACGCCGTTCTTGATCGCGGTGCGGATCATGTAGTCGAGATGGCCCTGCTCGGCGATATCGAGCGGGTTGCGGTCGTCGGTGCAGAGCGCCAGATGCGGCGACAGGCGCTCCGTTATGATCGGCATCAGCGCCATCAGATCCTTGGAGACGGAGCCTTCGCGGACCAGGATGTGCATGCCCTTGCGGATCTTCTCCAGCGCCTCTTCGGCGCTCGTGCATTCATGCTCGGTGCGGATGCCGGCGGCGAGGTAACCGTTCAGATCATTGCCGGAGAGAAGCGGGGCGTGGCCGTCGATATGCGCTCCTTGAAATGCCGCGAGCTTGGCCATGCAGACGGGATCCTTGTGGATCACGCCGGGGAAATTCATGAATTCGGCGAGCCCGATGACCTTTTCGTGGTCGCGGAAGGGCAGGAGCTTTTCGATCGGCAGATCGGCGCCTGAGGTTTCCAGATGCGTGGCGGGGACGCAGGAGGAGAGCTGGACTCGGATGTCCATGATGGTTTGTTCGGCAGAGTCCAGGAAATAGCGGATGCCTTCGGCGCCGAGCACGTTGGCGATCTCGTGCGGGTCGCAGATCACTGTCGTGACGCCATAAGGGAGCACGCAGCGGTCGAACTCGTGGGGGGTGACGAGCGAGCTTTCGATGTGGAGATGCGTGTCGATGAAGCCGGGCACGACGATGCGGCCGGATATGTCGATCTCGGTCTTGCCGTTGTAATCGCCGCAGGTGCCGACGATGGTGTCGCCCGAGATGGCGATGTCGGACTGAACCAGTTCGCCCGTCACCAGATCGAAGAACCGCCCGCCCTTGAGCACGATATCGGCCGGTTCGCGGCCGGTTCCCTGGTCGATGAGGCGTTCTAGTCTTTCGGTCATGGTACTCTCTGGTTCGATTTTGTGTTGGCGGCCACTCTAGAGAGGCGGGCGCTGCATGGGAAGGCGCGGATCGGTCTTGTCCTCGTCCATGCCGTCGCAGGGTCTCATCGCGTTCCGGGGTCGGTCAGGGTTGCGTCTATTCGGTCTTGCCGAGGGCGCCGATCAGCGTGTGGATCTGCTCATTCAAGGCTTCGATCTCGGTCAAGGTCATGCCGGAGCGGCTGAGCAGCGTGTCGCCCAGGCATTTGCTGCGGGCGAGCATGTCGCAGCCCGCTGATGTCAGGAAGACGTTCACCTGGCGTTCGTCCTGGGTCGAGCGGCGACGTTCGAGGAGGCCTGCCTGCTCCAGCCGCTTCACCGGCGGGGTGATGGTGCTCGATTCCAGCGACAGGCGGTCGGCGATGGCGCCGATCGTGGCGCCATCTTGCTCGCCCAGCACATTCAGCACCAGATATTGCGGATAGGTGATGCCCATCTCGTCCAGCATCGGCTTGTAGGTGCGGTTGATGGCGAGGCTTGCCGCATAGAGCGAGAAGCACAGCTGGTCGTCCAGCGGCGGAGTGGCGGTGCCGGGCGCGGGCTTATGGGAGGCGTGTATCTGGTCGGTCATGCCGAGGCTCCATCTGTCTGTGAAGGTATCACTACCATGAAAATGATATCGCGATAATCTTTTTCGTAGACAGGAAAATCTGAAGTGCTATGAGTATGTTTATCGCGATATCGATTATCGCGAAAATGACTGACGACATCCAAAATGCCTCAAGACGGCATGTTATGGTCGCAGGGCTCGGCCTCGTCGCGACGGCCGCTGCCGCCTCCTTCACCAATTCGGCTGAAGCCGCGAGCCACAAGCATTCCGCAGCCGCCAACCAGAAAAACGCTCATTCGACAGGTAAGGACAAGAACGCCATGACCAGCAGCTACATCACCACCAAGGACGGCACGCAGATCTTCTACAAGGATTGGGGCACCGGTCAGCCGATCGTGTTCCATCACGGCTGGCCGCTCAGCGCCGACGACTGGGATGCGCAGATGCTCTACTTCCTCCGCAAGGGCTACCGGGTGATCGCCCATGACCGTCGCGGCCATGGCCGCTCCAGCCAGCCGGGCCACGGTAACGACATGGACACCTATGCGGCCGATGTCGCCGAGCTTGCCGAACATCTGGATCTCAAGAATGCCATCCATGTCGGCCATTCGACCGGCGGCGGCGAAGTCACGCGTTATGTCGGCAATTATGAAAGCCGCGGCCGGATTGCCAAGGCGGTGCTGATCGGAGCGATCCCGCCTGTCATGCTGAAGTCCGACAAGAACCCGGGCGGCCTGCCGCTTGAAGTGTTCGATGGCTTCCGCACGTCAATTGCCGCCAACCGCGCGCAGTTCTATCGCGACATCCCCGAAGGCCCGTTCTACGGCTTCAACCGGCCGGGCGCCAAGGTCTCGCAGGGCGTGATCGACAATTGGTGGCGGCAGGGGATGATGGGCAGCGCCAAGGATCAGTATGATTGCGTCGCTGTGTTTTCCGAGACTGACTTCACCGACGATCTCAAGAAGATCAAGGTCCCGGTTCTGGTCATGCATGGCACGGACGACCAGATCGTGCCGATCGCCGATTCGGCGTTGCTTGCCGCCAAGCTTTTGAAGAACGGCACGCTGAAGACCTATGACGGCCTGCCGCACGGGATGGCGACCACGCATGCCGACATCATCAACGCCGACCTTCTGAAATTCTTCCAGGCCTGATCGAGGCCGGCTGCGGCGAAGGCCATTTCGAAAGATCCGCAAACGAAAACCGGGCGCCCGCGAGGGCCCCCGGTCTGTATTTGATCGCAAAGGCGAGCCGAATTACTCGGCGGAGACGATCTTGCCGTCTTCCCACTTGTAGAGGGAGAAGCTCTGCGAGGTCAGGTCGCCGGTTTCGCCGTAGGTGAGCTTGCCGATGGCGGTTGCGATCGGCTCGCCGGCCTTCAGTGCCGTTGCTACGGCTTCGGAATCTTCGGCGCTTTTCGCCTTTTCAATGCCGGCCTTGATGACTTCGACGGCGGCGTAGGCGTTCAGCGTGAAGGCTTCGGCCGGGATGCCCTTGGCCTTCAGCGCGTCGGCGGCGGCCTTGGAGTCGGGGCTCTTGGTGGCGTCGACGGCGTTGGTGAAGATGGTGCCGGCGGCAGCATCCGTGCCGATGTTCCAGAACTCGGTGTTCGACAGGCCGTCGCCGCCGATGATGACGGCATTGACCTGCAGGTCATGCAGCTGGCGGGCCAGCAGGCCGCCTTCCGGGTGATAGCCGCCGAAATAGACGACGTCGACCTTCTCGGCCTTGAGACGCGTGGTCAGCGCGCTGAAATCCTTGTCGCCGGGCGAGAGCGCGTCGTCGAGGACTTCCTTGATGCCGCCGGCGTTGATCGTCGCCTTGAAGTTGTCGGCGAGACCCTTACCGTAAGCGCCCTTGTCGTTGATGATGGCGATGCGCTTGTCCTTGAAGTTCTTCAGGACGTAGTTGGCGGCGACTTCGGCCTGCTGGTCGTCGCGGCCGCAGGTGCGCAGAACGTTGGCGAGGCCACGCTTCGTCAGGTCAGGGGCGGTCGCGGTCGGGGTGACCATCAGCACGCCGTTTTCAGCGAAGACGTCGGAGGCCGGGATGGCGACGCCCGAGGTGACCGGGCCGACGACGAAGCGGATGCCGTCGCCGACGAGCTGGTTGGCGGCCGAAACGCCCTGCTTGGGTTCGCCGGCGTCGTCGGCGGTCTTCAGCACGACCTTCTCGCCGAGGATGCCGCCGGCCTTGTTGATCTCGTCAACGGCGGTCTGGGCGCCGTTCTTCACCTGGTCGCCGTAAGCGGCAACCGGGCCGGTCAGCGGTGCGATCAGGCCGATGGTGATGTCGGCATGCGCCAGCGGCGCGAAAGAGATGGAGGCAACCAGCGCCGCCGTCAGGGTCTTCAGGGTCATTTTGTCTCTCCTTGGATGGGTCTTCGACCCGTGACTGTCCTGCCGCTGCGATCAATCCAGGCCGTACAAACATCCATTCCGGATGCGCCAAAGACGACGGACTGCGCGCGGCAAACGCGCCAATCGGCCATGTTTGGCTCGAAGGACGCATGGCAAGTTTATTAGGAATTTCGCGTCGATTTAGCAAGAAGATAGAATAGCGATGGCGAATTGTGACGGATTCGATATCCGAGAGGTCGAAAATCACGACTTTTTGGGTGAAAAGCCGTGATTTTCCGCAACGTGGCTCGGCGTCATCGCTCGGTCAGCACACTCCCGAGAAAGGCTATTATCCTGTCACCCACGTCGCGATGGATTGCTTCTCGATCGACGCCAGGCGCATCCCGGCAGACAATGCTTTCTCCGGGCGCCTCCTCCTCGATGAGCGCTGCCGCGCCCGACTTGCAAAGCTGCATGAAACTGAAATGCAAGGCGCCCGGCACGAGGGCGAATTGCGTCGTGGCTGGCGGCAGGTGCTCGGCGAGGTAGAGGGAGTCCTTGTTTGTCGCGGCGATGCTGGCTTTCTCCGCAGTCTCGGGATCGACGTTCTCGCCCGCGCCGAGGACAAGGACCGGAACCTTTACCGCAGCGAGGCTTTCCGACGTCAGGCCACGTCCGAGGCCGAGGTCCAGCGTGACGATCGCCTTGATCCTGGAGTCGCCAAGATCCGCGCCAAGGGCTGCCATGGAGGCCGCGTCGCGGCCGACGCCCAATGCGGTGAACGTCCTGCAGTAGACGGGGCCGAACAGGTGAGGGCAGTCTTTGATGACCGCCTCTGCGTCAAACCGGCCGCCGCCGAGCTCCATCACGGTCCATCCGCCAAGGGAGTGGCCGATGGCACCGATGCGGTCTGGCGATATCGAACCTGCAAGGGCAGGGTCTGCAAGAAGCGTATCGATCACCCGGCTGATGTCGCGAGGGCGCTGCCAGAGCGCCACGATGTCTGGTGATTGCATGTCGAAGGTGGTCGTGCCCGGATGATCGGGGGCCGCCACGACATAGCCCTTGCCGGCGAGCTCTCCTGCAAGCCATGCGAGGTTGCGCCAGCTGCCGCCATAGCCATGCGAGAGCACAATGAGCGGGTGCGGTGCAGACGTGGGTTGCGCATCACGGATGACGGTGAGGCCGACGAAGGCCGGTGTCTCGCCAAGGCTTATCGGCTTGGCCGTGGACGCCGTGGGATACCAAAGGCTGATGGAGAGGGGCGGGCTTTCGTCTTTCGCCGCGATGGCGGCTTGGCGGAAGCCTGATGCCGCGAAGGCCGGGTAGGTGGATAGGCTGGCGAGCAGGGTCAGCGCGATCAGTCGTGTCAACATTCAATGATCTCCGGTTGGAAGGGCAGCCCCTTCGTTCTCAGAGAATTCGGCACGCGGAGACCGATAACGCGTTTCAGGTCCTAATTTTCTTGTTCACGCCGGTCTGTGTTGAGGTTTTGCGGCCTTGAGCGGCGGCTTGCGACGCCGCAGTCGCGTGAGCGCACAAAAAAGGATCGGCAAACCAGAGGTCGCCGATCCATCAATATCAAATGGTGCTAAAAATAGTCAGTCGCTCCATTACTGAAGCGGCCGGAAACGATGTGATGTGGGATATCAGGCCGCGGACTTGGCGCGGACGGGTTCGGCGTAGATCTGCGTCAGGGTTTCGAGGATGCGAATGACCTGATCGGAGGTGCTGGAATAGTAGATCGTCTGTGCGTCGCGGCGGGTCTTGACCAGCTTCTGGGCGCGCAGCTTGGAGAGGTGCTGCGACAGTGCCGACTGGCTGAGGCCGACTTCGGTGGCCAGCGCGCCAACGGGGATCTCACCCTTGACCAGATTACAGAGGATCAGAAGTCTCTTGGGATTTGCCATTGCGGACAACAGTGCGGCGGCAACATTCGCGTGAGCGGTCAAATCAATTGTGTCCATAATCATCTTCCCATGGAAACGGAATTCAAAAAAACGTCTGCCTGAAATTGCCGACGGTGAAAACTAGCAAGAGGGGTTCAAGATTGTATATAGCTAAATTTCAGGTATTGAGTATTTCATGTTAGATATATGTGAATAAAGTTCAACGCGGCTCCTGATCGGTGTGTCAAACTCGTGCCGCAGCAGCAAATCGCCCGAAATCACATCAAAACCGGCGCAATCGACTCCACAAATAGCCCATCTGGTGCCCGTACGGGCTTTATGCGCGATCGCTGTTTTCCTTGCCAAATCCGGCTCCAGGGCTAGCAAATCTTGCACTACCTCGGCGGCGTTTTCCGCAAGCTCTTCGTTGGCTGGGGAGCGGATGATCAGCTCCTCTCCATCAAGAATATAGGCGCGGCCGAAGCCGCCATTGAGGCTGGCGCTCTCGGGAATCAGGCGGAAAAACCTGAAATCAGGGAAATCGACGTAGAGTTTGGCCTTGGAATGGCGGGCCAGAAAACGGTCACGAATGCGTGTGTGGGCCGCGCTGTCGCGCTCGACGGCTGCCGCGCGGCACTGAGTCGTCAGCCGCGCATGGGCCAGCGGATCGCCCTTGCCGGGCTCGCCGGTCAGAAGCGAGGCGCGCGGATCGGCATCGAGCGCGCGGGTGTGCGCCGAAAGACCGGAGACGAGGATGACGGGAACGCCATCGAAATCGGTGCCGAGAAGCACGCGGCTGGCGAAGGGGAAGCCGGTGTTCGGGTCGAGGACCGCAATGGCGGCGTAGCGCGCGGAGCGGAGAAGAGTGCGCGCCAGCTTGCGCGCCTCTTCGTCCGTTTCCCTGATAACAGAAGCCTGATCTTTCATGTCCACTTTTTGGCGGAAGCGGACAGTGGGATCAAGCCTGTTCTTTCTTCCTGTGCTGCGTCAGGCCGGCGACGACGTCCTGGGCGGAAATCGTGCCGATGATGGCGCCGTTTTCGACCACGCCGATGCTGCCCGGCTGGCGGGAGAGCGCGTCGAGAATATCGATCAGCGGGGTCTCGGCCTTGGCCGTGCCGCTGACGCTGGCACTGCTTGCTGCATCGCCGAGGCCCGCATGCATGACATCGCGGGCGGTCAACATGCTGATCGGGTTCATGTGCTGGACGAAATCGGCGACATACTGGTCGGCCGGGTTCTTGACGATATCCTGCGGCGTGCCGCACTGGATGATGCGCCCGCCTTCCATGATGGCGATGCGGTTGCCGATGCGGAAGGCCTCGTCGAGATCGTGGCTGACGAAGAGGATGGTCTTCTTCAGGCGGCGCTGGAACTCGAGCAGTTCATCCTGCAGGCGGGTGCGGATGAGCGGATCGAGCGCGGAGAACGGCTCGTCCATCAGCAGGATCGGCGCGCCGGTCGCAAAAGCGCGGGCAAGGCCGACGCGCTGCTGCATGCCGCCGGAGAGCTCGTTGACCTTGCGATCGGCCCATTTGGTCAGGTTGACCAGTTCGAGCTGTTCGGCGACGCGCTTCTTGCGCTCGCCCTCGGCCATGCCGGCGAGTTCGAGGCCGAAGCCGACATTGTCGGCCACCGTGCGCCACGGGAGCAGCGCGAACTGCTGGAACACCATGGAGACGGTGTGCATGCGCAGATCCCGCAGGCCCTTGGCGGAGGTCTTGTAGGGATTGACCGGGCCTGATGCGGTGTTGACGGTGACCTCGCCGCGCACGACCGGGGCAAGCCCGTTGACGGCGCGCAGCAGGGTCGACTTGCCGGAGCCGGAAAGACCCATGAGCACGAGGATCTCGCCCTCCTGGATTTCCAGCGAGGCGTCGGCGACACCGAGCACGAGGCCGGTTTCGGCGCCGATCTCGTCGCGGGTCTTGCCCTTGTCGGCAAGGGTGAGGGCGGCCTCCGGCTTGTCGCCGAAGACGATGCTGACATTATCGAAGCGAACCGCGGTCATGCGCCGTCTCCTTCACCCGCCGCGCGGAACATTCGGTCGAGAATGATCGCCAGGATGACGATGCAGAGACCTGCCTCGAAGCCCTTGGCGACGTTGACGGTGTTGAGCGCGCGCACAACGGGAACGCCGAGGCCGTCGGCGCCGACGAGTGCCGCGATGACGACCATCGACAGCGAGAGCATGATCGTCTGGGTCAGGCCGGCCATGATCTGCGGCGTGGCATAGGGAAGCTCGACCTTGCGCAGCACCTGCATCGGGGTCGCGCCGAAGGATTCGGCGGCTTCCACCAGCGAGGGCGGCGTCGAGATGATGCCGAGGCGCGTGAGGCGGATGGGGGCGGGGATGGCGAAGATCACGGTGGCGATCAGGCCGGGCACCATGCCGAGGCCGAAAAGGATAAGCGCTGGAATCAGATAGACGAATGTCGGAATGGTCTGCATGAGGTCGAGGATCGGCCGCAGCAGCGAGTTCACCCAGGGGCGGCGGGCAGCCGCGATGCCAAGGGGAATGCCGACGACCATGCTGACGAAGGTGGAGGCGAGCACCAGCGCCAGCGTCGCGGTCGTTTCCTTCCAGTAGCCCTGGTTCATGATGAACAGCAGCCCAAGACAGGTGAAGACGGCGACGACGACCGAGCGCCTCAGCCAGTAGGCGATCGCGGTGATGGCCAGCACGACGATCAGCGGGTGCGGCTTCTGCAGGACGAACAGGATCCCGTCGATGACGTGGGACAGCACGAAGGCAAGCTGGTTGAAGAACCAGTCGGCATTGGAGGTGAGCCAATCCACGAAGGCTTTCGCCCAGGGACCAATGGGAATTTTAAAGTCGGTGATCCAGTTCAAGGGCGTGCCTATCCAGAAAGAACAACGAGAGGGGCGAGGATAGCGAAAACGGGGTGGTCAGAGCCACCCCGTACTCGATATCAGAGGCCGAGGCTTTTCTTGACGGCGGCAACGCCGTCGCCGCTGCCGTCAAGCGTCTTGACGCCTGCGAGCCACGGCTCGATTGCCGTCGGATTGGCCTTCAGCCATTCCGTCGCGGCCTTTTCCGGCTCGTCGCCGTCGTTCAGGATCTTGCCCATGATCTGGTTCTCCATCGGGAGAGAGAAGACCATGTTCTTGAGCATGGTGCCGACGTTCGGGCATTCGGTCAGGTAATTGGCGCGAACGTTGGTGAACACCTTGGCGCCACCGAAGTCAGGACCGAAAACGTCGTCGCCACCCGTGAGATAGGTGAGCTTAAAGTTTTCGTTCATCGGATGCGGCGCCCAGCCGAGGAAGACGACCGGCTTGCCGGCCTTCTCGGCGCGGGCAACCTGCGCCAGCATGCCCTGCTCGGAGGATTCGACGACCTCCATGCCCTTCATGCCGAAGGTATCCTTCTCGATCATGCCCATGACCAGACGGTTGCCGTCATTGCCCGGCTCGATGCCGTAGATCTTGCCTTCGAGATCTTCCTTGTGGGCAGCGATGTCCTTGAAGTCCTTGATGCCGAGCTCGGCGCCCTTGGCGTTGGTCGCCAATGTGTATTTCGCGCCGGTCAGGTTCGGGCCGAAGGATTCGACCGACTTGTCGTCGATGAAGGGACGAACATCCTTTTCCTGCGTCGGCATCCAGTTGCCGAGGAAGATGTCGATGTCCTTGTTCTTCAGCGACTGGTAGGTGACCGGTACGGAAAGAACCTTCACGTCGGGGGTGTATCCGAGACCCTTGA
This sequence comes from Rhizobium sp. Rhizsp42, assembly GCF_047304155.1. Lineage (NCBI taxonomy): Bacteria > Pseudomonadati > Pseudomonadota > Alphaproteobacteria > Hyphomicrobiales > Rhizobiaceae > Rhizobium > Rhizobium sp. Rhizsp42. The sequence continues at coordinate 24,505 of NZ_JBGLYS010000005.1, forward strand.
GGATCACGGATGCGGTTGCTGTTGTCGCGGTGATATCGGTCCAGCCCACATCCGAAAGATGAACGGTGGAGCAGCTGGCGGGATCAGCGGAATATGCGGCGGTTGCGACAGAGAGTGCAGCAACGGCTGTGGCAGTGATCAGTTTGAATGCGCTTGTCGTTTTCATTTATAGACTCCCAGTCTTACGTTCCCAAGCCAATCACCAATAGCCGAGTTTTACAAGCGACCTCAGTGCGTTTGCGCCGCATTGCGGTATCCGATTGCGACGTGTCGTATTTAATGGATCGCTTGAATTTTGTCAGTTTTGAAGGGGTTTTCGGGCAATTTTCTGTGATTAACGATAGCCGGGGGTTTTCTTGATCGTATCCAGCTTTCAAGAAGCGGAGAGACGGAGAATGCAATGGCGAAGCTCTACTTCAACTACTCGACGATGAATGCCGGCAAATCGACGATGCTGCTGCAGGCCGCGTATAATTACGAGGAGCGCGGCATGCGCGTTCTCCTGCTGATCGCGGCGTTCGACGAGCGGGCGGGCAGGGGCATCATCGGCTCGCGGATCGGGCTTCAGGCCAATGCGGTCGCCTTCGAGCAGGATGCCGATCTCCTGGCGCTGATCGCCGAGCAGGGGGCTGCGGGCGAACCGATCGCCTGCGTCTTCGTCGACGAGGCGCATTTCATGACGCGCGAGCATATCTGGCAGCTGGCGCGCGTCGTCGACCGGCTCAATATCCCCGTCATGGTCTACGGGCTGCGCACGGATTTCCAGGGCAAGCTGTTTCCCGCCTCGCAGGAGCTGATGGCGATCTCCGACGAGATGCGCGAAGTGCGCACCATCTGCCATTGCGGCCGCAAGGCAACAATGGTCGTGCGCCTCGACGGCAACGGCGCGGTGGCCCGGGAAGGGGCGCAGATCGAGGTCGGCGGCAACGAGAAATACGTGTCGCTCTGCCGCCGCCACTGGGACGACGCCATGAACGGCGAGTGGGTCGCCGAAGCGGTCGAGTAAGCTCCTTCCATTTGAGAATGAACAGCTCTAGTTTGGCGGCATTCGATTCCCCGGGGATATCAGGTGCGCAAGCCTGTCTCGTTTGACACCACATTTGATGCTGCCAGTGCGATCGCCGACGAACTGCCGGTGAAGGTTAAGACCTGCGCCGATTTCGTCGGCGAGTTCGCGCGCCATCCTGCCGAGATCGACGACGAGCGCTTTCTTTTCGAAAACGAGCGCTTCCAGGGTTTCGCCGCTGATGCCAGGAACCTTGCGGAGCTGCTTGCCGAGCTGGTGGCGACGCTGGATGCGATGACCGTCAGGGTGTCGTCCGATCTCGACAGTTTCCGCGGGCTGACGGCGACCGAGCGGTTCATCGGGCATTTCTCGCGCCAGCGCATGTGGCGGCGCCACAGCAGCCGGGTTCGGGCGGCTCCCGTGGTCGAGCGGCTTCGCGACCTGATGGTGAAGTCCGACAGTGTCGCCGGGCTGATCACCCGTCATCGTACGGTCGTCCTCACCGCCCACAAGGAGGCCGAGCGCATGCTGGTCGATATCGTCGAGCGCCGGCGCCGACTGGTGGACGAGATCGACATCGCCCGCATCCGCATCAAGGAGCTCAATGCCAAGGCGCTGACGACGCAGGGTCGTATCGGTGTCTACGGCAGCAAGGCCGAGTGGGATCGGATGGAAGAGGAGCGCAAGGCGCTGAAGGCGCAGGCCGATGAGGTCTCCACCCGCGAGCACGAGCTGCGAGACGAGAGCCAGCGGCGCGAGCGCTTCATCGGGATATTCCAGCTTCTGGTGGATGGGCTGAACACCGAGATCGGCCAGTGCAACACGCTGATGCGCAAGCTGATGATCGATACGGAAGAGCGGTTGCTGATCTATCAGGCGCAGGTGGATACCGATATTCCGGGTTCGAAGGTGCAGATTTCGTCGGAACTGTTTCCCAGCATTGCCGATGCCATCGTTCTATTCGAGCGCGACATGCTGCTGCCGCAGGAGATCGAGCATCGCAAGCGCACCGCCGACGCGCAGTTCGGCAAGAAGTTTCCGGCCTATGCGCATCAAAACGAGGATGTTCCGGGCGCGCCTTTGATCGACACGATGAAGATCTCCTCGCGGCTGCGTTTCCGGATGCCGCGCCTTTAGGCCAATAGTCTTCAAGGCGACCAAGCCTCGGGATTGAGCCGAAGAAACAATAATATCAGCACGATGTTGCCGTTTCGGATGCGGATGCATATTTGAGAGCGGGTGAAACACGCGCTTTTGGATGCAGAGGGGAATGGGCGATGCTTGACGGAATCTCCGGTTTTTTCAGATCGATCGGCCGGGCGATTGCTCGTTGGGCGCGGCTTTTCGTGGCCTGGGCCTTCTGGCCGTTCATGGCCGCGCGCGGATGGTATGGTCGCCGCAGCTGGCTGGTCAGGCTTCCTGTCATCGGCGTGCTTTTGCTGCTCATCCTGATGTACGGCTATTTCTTCGTTCAGACGCAGATGTGGACCGGCTTCAACCCGTCCTTCGTCGACCAGTACAAGCTTGCCGAACGCAAGGTTCAGGTTGGCCAGGAAGTTCCGCCCGCCGAAGGTGCGACCACGCCTGCGGCCAAGACCTGCCAGCGCTCGGCGATTGTCGACGTCACGGCCGATCTCACGGATTTCAACGTCAACCAGAACGCATGGATATCCTCCATGCTGCTCTATCGGCTCGGTTTCTTCGGGATCGACTGGGACCACACCCCGTTTCTTGACAACAAGGCCTCGTTCCAGCGCGGCGTGAACCAGGCCCTGCGCCGTACCTCGGCGGAGCTCGTCGATACGCTGGGCCGCGTGCGCGGCACCTCCGGCATCAACAACGACCTGCAGAGCGCGCGCGGCAACCTGCAGTTCGACGAGTACAGCTGGTATTTCGGTCTCAATCCGTTTGGCCCGAAGACGCCGACGCCGAGCTATTATCGCTCGGCGATCGACAGCCTGCGCAAGTTCAATACGGATCTATCCAACTGCAACGCGGTCTTCGATACGCGCGCCGACAACCTCATCCAGTTCATCGACCGTATCGCCAACGATCTCGGCGGCACTGCCGACATGCTGGCGGAGCGCTCGGCCAACCATGCGAGCGGCTGGTTCGACACGCGCGCCGACGATCGCTTCTGGTTCGCCTATGGCCAGCTCTACGGCTACTACGCCATCCTGGCGGCTGCCCAATCGGACTTTTCGCGGGTGATCGCCGAGCGCAATCTTGGCGCGCTCTACGGCGCGACCAACGCACAGTTCCAGGCGGCGCTGCGCATCCAGCCGGCGATCATCTCAAACGGCCGCGAGGATGGCTGGATCATGCCGAGCCATCTGGCGACCATGGGCTTTTATATTCTGAGAGTGCGCTCCAACCTTGTGGAGATGCGCGCGGTGCTTGGCCGATAAGGGCGAGGCCGGTGGCGCTGCTCTGGCGGCGCTACATACGGCGTGGCGTCAGGTGATCAGCTTGTAGCGGATCGCCTTGGCGACCAGTTGGGTGCGGTTGACGCAATCGAGCTTCCTGATGGCGCTGGTCATGTAGGCGTTGACCGTGTGGTCCGATAGCGACAGGATCTGGCCGATCTCGATCGAGGTCTTGCCCTGCGATGTCCAGCGCACCACTTCGCGCTCGCGGGCAGACAAGGGCGGATGCTCGCTGCTCTTGGCGGATTTCACCAGATTGAAGGCGTCGAGCGCATGCAGCAGGATCATGGTCAGTTCGTTGACCTCGGTCTGGCCAAGCGGCGCGCGGGTTCCGGAGAACCAGAAAAGCAGGCGATTGCCATCGACAGAACAGACAGGAAAAGCAACGCCGACCTGCATGCCGAATTCGTTCTTGAGATCCTGTAGTTCGGGCGGGAAAATGTCGGACTGATCACGAAGGTTCCAGTAACGCGGGAGGACGGAACTGGACATGCCGGAGGAAAACAACGGCAGTTGCATGAAGCGCGCGCGATCGAAACGGCTGACATAGCTATCGGGCAGGTTTGTTTCGATCAGGAGGGACTTGAGGAGAAAACTCTCGGCGGTCGGGGCATCCATCAGCGTGGCATATTTGAAGCCGAAAGCTTCGGCCGTTCGAACCAGAATTTGGACGAATGCCGGCCGCGTCTTCACGCCTGTGATTTCAGCCGTGAGTAACGACTGTCTTTCCGAGGTAGTTACGTAAGACATCAACTAGTCCATTCGTGCGCACAACTCGACTAATAAGATCTACTATCTGATATATTTGCTAGTCAGAATTTGTGCGGTGCACCGTGATTAAATTAAGGTGTTATAATTTAATCACGAAATATCCGCCTGCGGTTGTTTTTAGTTTTTCTTAAATCAACTAGGTGGAGTTTTTCGTATTCTGGCGCACGAAATACGCGCAAAGGCAAACGGAAATGAAACGATTTGCCTTGCGCGATATGTCGCAGGCGGCCGGGCCGCCCGCGAATCGCTTGGCTCTAGATCTTCGAGGTGTCCTTGGCCTTTTTCATCAGCTGCTCGAGGAAACCGAGCATGACGGCGGAGACCACGAAGGCCAGATGCATGGCGGTCAGCCACATGATCTTGCTGTCGGTGAACTGGTTCGAATTCAGGAAGACCTGCAGCAGGTGGATCGACGAGATGGCGACGATCGACGAGGCGACCTTGATCTTCAGGCTGCCGGAATCGAGCTTGCCGATGAAGGAGACATCGGTTTCGTTGTCGTCGAAGCGGCTGACGAAATTCTCGTAGCCGGAGATCATCACCATGACGATCAGGCTGGCAACCAGCGCCGCGTCGATGAGGCCGAGCATGGCTAGGATCATCTCGCCTTCGTCATAGGTGAAGACGTTCATCGCCACCTTGGAGAACTTGTAGGCGAAGGAGATCGCGTAGACGGCCAGCGACAGCGCCAGGCCGAGATAGAAGGCGACAAGGATCCACCGGCTGGACAGAATGATGCGCTCGACGATGAGCTCGAGTGATTTCATGGTTTACCCCCGTAAATGCTGAATCAATGCGTTGGTGATAGAGGCTGTGGGCTGCTGTGCGCAACCGCCGACGCCTTCAAACTTTCGGTATATTTCACCATGCCATTGGCATAAACGTGACCTCTACGAGACGAAATAGATCTGAGGGCGGCATGGCTGAGTATAAAACCGACATCGAGATCGCGCGCGCCGCGGTGAAAAAGCCGATCTACGATATCGGCGACAGGCTCGGGATTCCGGCGGCTCAGCTCTCGCCCTATGGCCACGACAAGGCGAAGATCAGCGCCGAATTCACGGCCGCGCAGGCGGGCAAGCCTGACGGAAAGCTCATTCTCGTCACCGCCATCAACCCGACGCCGGCGGGCGAGGGCAAGACGACCACGACGGTGGGGCTCGGCGACGGGCTGAACCGGATCGGCAAGAAGGCCGTGATCTGCGTGCGCGAGCCATCGCTCGGCCCCTGCTTCGGGGTGAAGGGCGGGGCGGCCGGCGGCGGCTATGCGCAGGTCGTGCCGATGGAGGATATCAACCTCCACTTCACCGGCGATTTCCACGCGATCACGGCGGCGCACAATCTTTTGTCGGCGATGATCGACAATCACATCTACTGGGGCAACGCGCTCGATATCGACGTGCGCCGCGTTACCTGGCGGCGGGTGATGGACATGAACGACCGGGCGCTGCGCGAGATCGTCGCCTCGCTGGGCGGCGTCTCCAACGGGTTTCCGCGCGAGAGCGGCTTCGACATCACGGTCGCCTCTGAGGTGATGGCGATCCTGTGCCTGGCGTCGGATCTTACGGATCTCGAAGAGCGCCTCGGCAACATCATCATCGGCTATCGCTTCGACAAGACGCCGGTTTTCGCGCGCGATCTCAAGGCCGATGGCGCCATGGCCGTGCTTCTCAAGGATGCGATGCAGCCGAACCTGGTGCAGACGCTGGAAAACAATCCGGCGCTGGTGCATGGCGGCCCATTCGCCAATATCGCGCACGGCTGCAACTCCGTCATCGCCACCAAGACGGCGCTGAAGCTTGCCGACTACGTCGTGACCGAGGCGGGCTTTGGGGCGGATCTCGGCGCGGAGAAATTCTTCGACATCAAATGCCGCAAGGCCGGGCTGAACCCGGATGCGGCGGTGATCGTGGCAACCGTGCGGGCGCTGAAGATGAACGGCGGCGTCGGCAAGGGCGATCTCGGGCGCGAGGACGTCGGCGCTGTGACGCGCGGCTGCTCCAACCTTGGCCGTCACGTGGCCAATGTCCGCAAGTTCGGCGTGCCCGTCGTGGTCGCCATCAACCACTTCGTTTCCGACACGGATGCCGAGGTGCAGGCGGTGAAGGCCTATGTTGCGCATCTCGGCGCGGAAGCCATCGTCTGCCGGCACTGGGCGGAAGGCTCGGCCGGGATCGAGGAGTTGGCCTGGAAGGTCGTCGAGATGGCCGAATCCGGCGCTGCCAAGTTCGCGCCGATCTATCCCGACGCCATGCCGCTCATCGAGAAGATCGAGGAAGTGGCCGCCCAGATTTATCATGCCGGCGAAGTCAGCGTGCCGAAGACGGTGCGCGACCAGCTGAAGATCTGGGAAGAGCAGGGCTATGGCGATCTGCCCGTCTGCATCGCCAAGACCCAATATTCCTTCTCGACCGATCCCAACCTGCGCGGCGCGCCGGAGGGGCATGTGGTTTCGGTGCGCGAAGTGCGACTATCGGCCGGCGCCGGCTTCGTCGTCGTCATCACCGGCGAGATCATGACCATGCCCGGCCTGCCGAAATCGCCCGCCGCCGAGCGCATCCATCTCAATGAAGAAGGCGCGATCGAGGGGTTGTTTTAGAGGGGTTTGGGGTAGACTAGCGGCATCGTGGAGGGACTTCGGCGTCCCTCTGCTTGGTTGAAACGAAAAGATCGCCGCGTTCCCTGGAGCGCGGCGATCTTTTTCATGTACTGATCCGTGGAGTGGATCAGAATTTCTTGGTGAGCGCAACGCGGAACGCGCGGCCGGTTTCGCTGTAGAAGTCGGCGGCGGCCATCGAAGTGCCGTTCGGGACGTTGAGCGCGTTAAAGTACTTCTTGTCGAAGACGTTGAAGACGCCAGCCTGAACCCTCAGGCCTTCGACCTGCTCGGGCTCCCACCAGATGGTCGCATCAACAAAGCCGTAACCGGGGGCCTTGAAGCCGGTGCCGCTGACCTTGTTACGGGCGGCGGCCATGGTGAGCGAAACGTCCGAACCCCAGGTCTCGGTCGAATAGCCGAGGCCGGCGATGGCGCGCAATGGCGCGACAGAGTTCAGATATTCATCCGTTTCGGTGTTCTTGCCGTGCGAGTAGGCGAGCGAACCCCATGTGCGCCAATTGTCTGTGAAGCGCCACTCGCCAGCGATCTCGATGCCGTAGATGCGGACGCGATCAACATTGTCGTAGCCGGTGATGCCGCCAATCGGATATTCGCCGCCCGGAGGAGCGAGTGTGACGGTGTCGATGAAGTTCTTATAGTAATTGTTGAAGACTGTCGCCGACACCGTGTAGTCGTCGGAGTGGTACTTGGTGCCGATCTCGAAGCCGTTGCTGGTCTCGGTCTTCAGATCGGGGTTGCCGACGCTAGCGTAGGAACCCGGAGCGCCGTAATTCTGATACAGTTCCGTGGCGCTTGGCGCGCGGAAGCCCTGCGCCCATTGCGCATAGAATTCCAACTCGTTGGTCGCCTGCCAGGCGGCGCGCAGCTTCGGCGAGAAGCGGGAATCGCTGGTTGATTCCAGGTAGGCCGGATCGAAGTTCGGGCTGCCGGCATAGGCATCCGTGTTCTTGGGAGAGTGGTCGTACCAATCGAAGCGCAGGCCGGGCGTCAGCGTCAGACGGTTGTCCATCAGCTTGATGTCGTCCTCGACATACATGCCGAACATCACGCTGTTGACGTCGGGCATGTCGGAAGAGTTGCTGTGCAGCATGCGGCAAGCCTGCGGACCGATGCTGGTACCGCCTGGAACGGTGTACTGTGGTACGGTCGACCAATCGACATCAGGGCAATTGTCCTGACCCCAAGAGTACTGGTGGGTCTTCTGCGCGTAGAGTTCGCCGCCGAACCGGAAGTTGTTCTCAACGCCGCCGATCTTGACCTCCTTTGAAGCATTTCCGCTTACGCCGTAGGTCGTCTGCTCCAGCATGTTGTCGCGCTTATAGACGCCGGTTGGGAGGCCGTAGTACAGCGCCTCGCCGCTTGCCGTGCCGGGATAGCCGATGAACGGAATGGCGGGAATGGCGGGAGCGTTGGCGCGGGCATCGCGAAGGCGGAAGCCATCCGTCGTGTTGTTCAGCTGCTGTTTCTGCCAGTAGGTGACGATATGTGCTTCATCGATCCAGTCTGTATTGTCGGGGGAGATGAAGTCGTAGGAGCCGGAAATGCGCTTGCGATCGACTTCCTCGCCGGAGAGCAGCGAGCCCTGCTGATAGCTGCTGGTCGTGCCGCGCATGTTCTGCGAGTCTTCGTCGCGGTTGAAGAGTTCGCCGGTCAGGCCGAAGCGGTGGCCGCCATCAACGTCCTGATAAATCTTGACGAGGCCGTTCTTCTGATCGAAATCGGCTGGGTTGGCTTCCGTGCGCGTCGTGCCGTAACCGCCGACCGTGCCTTCATTCTGCGTTTCGTGGCCCTTCTTGTAGCCGCCCTGGAAAAGCAGCCACGTATCGTTGAAGTGACCGGCAATCGCGGCGTTGCCGCTGATGCTCTTGTCGCCGCTCTGATAGGTGGTCTTTGCCAGGGCGCCGAAATTCTTGCCTTCATCGATGATGTCTTCGGGGTTCAGCGTACGGAGTTCGACGACGCCGCCCAGTGCGCCCGATCCGTAGCGGCTGGAATCTGCTCCCTTGGTGACGTCGACAGAGGACAATCCGTCGAAGTCGAACGAGTTCAGGCCGCCTTGCGCGGAACCGCGTGGATCGACCAGCCACGGCACGCGAATGCCATCGAGCGTTGTCAGCACGCGGTCGGCCTGAAGGCCGCGGATGTTGATGCTGTTGTTCTGGTCGTTGAAGTTAACGCCCGCATCGATACGGCGGGAGAAATCCTTGAAGTCGGTGACCATCTTCTCCTGGATTTCGGTACGATCAACCGTTTCGGTTAGCGGAGAGGTCGCGACGCGCGCGCCCTTGCCCTTGACGGTGATCGGCTTCAGAGCCGTAGCGTTATCCTCCGTTTGTGCTTGCTGCCCCGTTGACGTCGCCTGCTGCGCCACCGCGGGAAGCGCCACGGCGATCGCCAGCGCTGCTGCCGTGCCGGTCAGGAGGTGCCGATTCAATCGCGAATTCCAATGCATAATTAAACCCCTCTAAAAATACGCACAGAAAGCCCTCACGCGTCGCGGCTGCGGCGCGCTGGAAATTTCCGACCTTTGTAGATTCCACTTTGGTAGAAGCCCTGTGGCGACAGTTAGAAATATAGAGAATTGGAGTCAAGTTTAAAAATGAGTGTGTTAGTCATGTTTTATCGAGTGTTGCAAAGCTGTCGAAAAAACAGGTGGCTAGCTGCCTGAAAGGCCGCTTTTCGAACCGCCGGCTGATGCCGTCAGCGGCAATATCGGTAGCCGTTCTTCCGCTTCAGTACGTCCAGATGAAGATGGGTCTCATGGGCCGCGTCGCTGCCCGGCGACAACACCGTGCTGAAATAGAGGCAGGCAGATGCTGTTGCGGCGCGCTGAAAGGCGCCTTCCATCGTCGAATCCTCCTCTCGCGGCTGCATCGGGATGGACTGGCCGTCATCGAGCTTGAAATCGGCGATGTCGATGGCGTTTCCGCGGGCGTGTTCCGAAATCTTGCCTGTCGAGGCGTTGTTGCGAAGGCGGCAGACATAGGTCGAGGCGTGATTGACGGCGACGATCTTGCGCCCCGGCATGGCAACGGCAAGCGCCGGCTGCACCATGTTCTTGACCCATCGCGTCAGAGCGAGCGCCGTCTCGCAACGCATCGTCGCGCCTTCCGAAACCGTCACGCCATCGGCAATCGATCGCACTGCGATCGGGTGTTCCATGCCGCACCCTTGGTCTTCAGCAATCGGCGGGCTGTCTTCGAACTTGGCGCCCAACGCGGTAAGATCGGCGAGGCAAGCCTTCAGCGCTTCCGGATCCTCTTTCTCGATCGGCGGTGGCGGCGGCGAAGCGTCCGCTGTCGGGGCAGGGGGCTGCGCGGCGCCATCTTCGGCGGGCGGCGTGGTGTTTGGCTTCGGCTCGGGTGTCGGAGCTTCACTTGGGACCGGAGCTTCGCTTGGGACCGGAGCTTGGGTGGAGCCGGGAACAGGTGCCGGCGGTCCCTGGTGCTCGGGCGCGGCTTTCTCGCTCTCGGCCGGCTTTTCCGCGGGCCTCTCGACTGGCGTAGGCTCGGGTTTTGCGGTCGGACGAGGACCGCTTTCGGGCAGTGTAGGGCTGATCAGGAGAGCGGCGCCAATGAGGGTGGCCATCCAGTTTCGTTGCATATTCTTTTGCTCCGTCACGCTGCGTGCCAATGTGGAACGCGCGGGAAGGCGGTTCGGACGCATCGAGCCGAAGAAATTCGCTTGCGCGGAAAAAGGCTTCACGCTAACAATTCCGCCCATGAACATGTCCTTGAACATCGCAATCTGGTGGTGGGCTCGCTAAGGCGGCCTCGACCAATCGTGTCCAAAGACGACGATGAGCCGCCCGGAAAACACCAGGCGGCTTTTTTTGTTTTTAAGGCCGCCTGTCATCCGGGCCGATAACGGAGTGAAGCAATGGTAACGATCATCAGGGATGACGGAGCGGAGATTTACGAGACCAAGGGTGGCATCACGGTCACGCGGCAGCGCCGGGCGATCCCTTATGCCGACGCGGTCTCCTCCTATATCGACAAGCTCGACGAGCGCCGCGGGGCGGTATTCTCGTCGAACTACGAATATCCGGGCCGCTATACGCGCTGGGATACGGCCGTGGTCGATCCGCCGCTCGGCATCTCCTGCAACGGCCGCAAGGTCTGGATCGACGCCTATAACGAGCGCGGCGAGGTCATCCTCGGCTTCGTCACCGAGCGGCTGAAGACCATCTCCGAGCTGGAGCTCGTCGCCTCGACCAAGCGGCGGCTCGACCTCACCGTCAAGGCGCCGGACCGGGCGTTTACGGAAGAAGAGCGCTCGAAGATCCCGACCGTCTTCACCGTGCTGCGCGCCGTTACCGATCTCTTCTATTCGCAGGCCGATGCCAGCCTCGGGCTCTATGGTGCCTTCGGCTACGATCTCGCTTTCCAGTTCGACGCCATCAATCTGAAGCTGACGCGCCCCTCCGACCAGCGCGACATGGTGCTCTATCTCCCTGATGAAATCCTCGTCGTCGACAATTATTCGGCCAAGGCCTGGATCGACCGTTACGATTTCGAAAAGGGCGGGCTGACCACCGAGGGGAAGGCCGGCGATATCCCGGCCGAGCCGTTCCAGCGCACCAACACGATCCCGCCGAAGAGCGATCACCGCCCCGGCGAATATTCCGAGCTGGTGGTCAAGGCGAAAGAAAGCTTCCGCAAGGGCGACCTGTTCGAGGTCGTGCCCGGGCAGAAGTTCATGGAGCGCTGCGACAGCAAGCCTTCGGATATTTCCAAGCGCCTGAAGGCGATCAATCCGTCGCCCTATTCCTTCTTCATCAATCTCGGAAACCAGGAATATCTGGTCGGCGCATCGCCGGAGATGTTCGTGCGCGTCTCCGGCCGCCGCATCGAGACCTGCCCGATCTCGGGCACGATCAAGCGTGGCGACGATCCGATCGCCGACAGCGAGCAGATCCTGAAGCTCTTGAACTCCAAGAAGGATGAGTCCGAGCTCACCATGTGCTCCGACGTCGACCGCAACGACAAGAGCCGCGTCTGCGAGCCGGGTTCGGTCAAGGTCATCGGCCGCCGGCAGATCGAGATGTATTCGCGCCTCATCCACACGGTCGATCATATCGAAGGTCGCCTGCGCGACGACATGGATGCGTTCGACGGCTTCCTCAGCCACGCCTGGGCGGTTACCGTCACCGGCGCGCCGAAGCTCTGGGCCATGCGCTTCATCGAGAGCCATGAGAAGAGCCCGCGCGCCTGGTATGGCGGCGCGATCGGCATGGTCGGCTTCAATGGCGACATGAACACGGGGTTGACGCTGCGCACCGTGCGCATCAAGGACGGGATCGCCGAAGTCCGGGCAGGGGCGACGCTTCTGAACGACTCTATTCCCGAGGAAGAAGAAGCCGAAACCGAACTGAAGGCGTCCGCCATGCTCTCCGCCATCCGCGATGCCAAGGCCGGCAATACGGCCAAGGCCAGCCGCGACGTCGCCACTGTGGGCAAGGGTGTCAAGATCCTGCTCGTCGACCACGAAGACAGCTTCGTGCATACGCTGGCCAATTACTTCCGCCAGACCGGCGCCGAGGTTTCGACCGTGCGCTCGCCGGTGCCGGAAGAGATCTTCGATCGGCTCGATCCCGATCTCGTCGTGCTCTCGCCCGGTCCTGGCAACCCCAAGGATTTCGACTGCAAGGCAACGATCAAGAAGGCGCGTGCCCGCAACCTGCCGATCTTCGGCGTCTGCCTCGGCCTGCAGGCGATCGCCGAGGCTTATGGCGGCGAGCTGCGGCATCTGGCATTGCCGATGCACGGCAAGCCGTCGCGCATCCGCGTGCTGGAGCCGGGCTTGGTATTCTCCGGTCTCGGCAAGGAAGTCACCGTCGGTCGCTACCACTCGATCTTCGCCGACCCCTCGACCCTGCCGCGCGATTTCATCATCACGGCGGAGAGCGAGGATGGCACGATCATGGGCATCGAGCACGCCAAGGAACCGATCGCGGCCGTGCAGTTCCATCCGGAATCGATCATGACGCTCGGCGGCGATGCCGGCATGCGGATGATCGAGAACGTGGTGGCGCATCTGTCGCGGAAGGCGAAGACGAAGGCGGCTTGAGGGCTCAAGCTCTCGAGGTTTTCCGACATGGCGGGCGGGTTGAAAACAGATATCAACCCGTCGCCCGATGGCAAAATCATGCTCGGCTGCGCTGCCGCTCCACCTCTTTCAGCACATCGATGAAGGCGCGCAGCGGGGATGGAACGTGGCGATAGCCGGGGTAATAAAGCACGTTGCCCGCTATGGCCGGGCACCAGTCTTCGAGAAGCGTCACCAGGGCGCCGCGCTCCAGTTCCTCATGGGCGAAGAGGTCCGGCACATAGGCTATGCCCAGACCGCCGGCCGCGCTCTTGACCATCAGGGCGTTGTCATCAAGCGTGAGATGGCCCGGAACATCGATCGACAAATCCTCGCCGTTGCGGCTGAATTCCCAGCGATAGCGCCTGCCACCCGGCAGACGCTGGCGGATGCATATATGCTTCGTTAGGTCGTCTGGCACCGACGGTTGCCCATGCGCCTGCACATAGCCGGGGGAGGCGACGGCGATGAAGCGAATGCTGCCGCCGAAGGGCACCGCGATCATGTCCTGGGGCACGGATTCGGCCAGGCGGACACCGGCATCGAAACCCTGCTCGACGATATCGACAAGGCGCCCCTCCGAAACGAGGTCGAGTTCGACAGTGGGATAGCGCGCGAGGAATGTCGGCACCACGTTGCCCAGAAGCCATTGGCCGGCGCCCCTGTTGGTGTTGATCCGCAGGATACCCGCCGGCTCGCCGCGTTCGTCGGCGATGCCGTCGATCGCCTCTTCGAGATCGCGCAGGACCGGATCCAGCCTTTCCAGCAGCCGCCGGCCAGCATCGGTGGTGGCGACACTGCGCGTTGTCCGGTTGAGAAGCCGAATACCCATGTTTTTCTCGAGATTGATCAGCGTGTGGCTCAGCGACGAGCGCGACACACCCAACGCATCCGCCGCCTTGCGGAAGCTGCGGTGACTGGCGACGGCGCGGAAGGCTTCGAGTTCACTCAGTGTCGGTCTGGTCATTGGTGAAAATATCACACGATCTCATGCGGGATTGGGTGGCTTATATCACCAAAGGAAAAAGACGATATGGGGTCTGCTTGAAAAAGGAGATAGCCATGAGCAAGACCTGGTTCATTACCGGCACATCGTCCGGCCTCGGTCGCGAAATGACCGAGCAGTTGCTGTCACGTGGTGACAGCGTCGTGGCGACCGTGCGGCGCGCCGATCAATTGGACGCGCTGCAGGCGCAGTATGGCGAGCGGCTTGTCGTACTGACGCTCGACATCCTGGATACAGCCGGCATCCGCTCCGCTGTTGCGGATGCATTCCAGCGCATGGGGCGCATCGATGTCGTCGTCAGCAATGCCGGATATGGTCTCTTCGGCGCGGCCGAAGAACTCGACGATGCGCAGATCGACCAGCAGATCGCCACCAACCTGACGGGGTCGATACAGCTCATCCGCGCGGTCTTGCCACATCTGCGCCAGCAGGGCGGGGGAAGGATCATGCAGGTCTCGTCGGAGGGCGGGCAGATTACCTACCCCAACTTCAGCCTCTATCATGCAACGAAGTGGGGCATCGAAGGCTTCGTCGAGGCCGCGGCCAAGGAGGTCGCTCCCTTCGGCATCGACTTCATCATCGCGGAACCGGGGCCGACCGTGACGAGCTTTGGAGCAGGTCTGGTGCACGGCAAGCCGATGGATGTCTATGAGGCGACACCGGCGGGCGATGTCCGCCGCGCCGTCGCAAGCGGCAGCTTCGACATCAAGGGTGATGCCGCACGCACCGTGGCTGCGATGATCGCCGCTGCCGACATGGAGCGGCCGGCGCTCCGTTTGGCGCTCGGAAGCATCGCCTACCGCTCGATCTCCACTGCGCTCGCGGAACGGCTTGCGGCGATCGAGGCGCAGCGTGACGTTGCCTTCTCGGCGGATCGCGACGGCTAAGAGGTCATGGGAGGGGCGTGACCGGTCTCGCGCTCCTCACCCCCGCCGCTGCACGATCTTCACATTCATCCGGCTGCGCAGCCTGAAACCCAGCTGTTCGTAGAGCGCGATGGCCGAGGTGTTGCTGGCATAGGCGTGCAGAAATACCTCTTCACCGCGCGCCGTGATCTCGCCGGCGACGAAGCGGAAGAGGAGGGTGCCGAGGCCGCGTTTCTGGAAATCGGGGTGGGTGCAAAGGCCGCTCAACTCGGAAAGGCCGGGATGGCGCATGCGCTGGCCGGCCATGGCCGCCAGGCGGCCGTCGATCCTGACGCCCCAGAAGGTGCCGAGGCGCTGGGCGCCGAGCGTGAAGGGGCCGGGCTTCGTCAGTAGCGCCAGCGCCAACATCTCTTCGGCATCGTCGGGTGTCAGCGGCTCGATACTCATGTCGTCGATGCGCTCGTAGGGACGGTCGCCGATCATCTGCACGAGCGTGCTTTCGATGAGTACGTCGTGGCCATCAGGGACGGTGATCGGGCCGGCCTCGACCAGCGCCATGATCTCACCGGGCGCGGAAAGGGCGGCCAGCGCTCTCAAGCTCTCGGGCGTATCGTCGCGCGGGGCGGCGAAGGGGACGATCGATGTCGGGTAACGCTTGGCGAGCGGCCCGCCTTCGGCGAGATCGGCTTGCACGGTCAGAAGCGCGTTCCAGGCGGGACGGTCGAGGCTGTCGGTCACGGCTGTTTCTCCGATTTTTTTGTTGCTCGTTTGGCCAGGGGCGCAATCGCCAGGCCATCTTCGATGCCGGCCAACTGATCGAGCAGCGTTCCTTGAAGATCGCCGCACAGGTCGCGCACGGCGCGTTCGATGCTTGGCCAGATTTCTCTTTTCGATCGATCGACCAGCGCGCGGCCGGTATCTGTCAGCGATACCAGCTTGCGGCGCTGGTCGCCGTCTGAGGCCCGTGCCTCGACAAGGCCGAGATCGGCCAGCTGCGCCAAGGTCCGGGTGGCGCCGGGCTGGGTGATGCCAACCGCTTCGGCCAGCTCTCCAATCGTCAGCGGTCCGGAGCGGTCGATCGCCGCCAGGAAAGGATATTGGCCCGCCTGGATTTCGGCTCCAAAACTCTGGATGATCTGCTGCGTATCGGCCTGCAGACGCTCGCCGATCCGACGGAAGCGGCTGCCAAGGCACAGATAGCCGAAGTCCCTTACGATGTCGTCCGCCAAGCTACACCCTCCACCCATGAATTACATGTTATATAATGTGTAATGTAATTTCGGTCAATGATGCTGCTCGCGTCGCGCCACGCGGATGGTGAGCTTTCGGGGGAGATATGGCGCGGGCAGTTGACATCCGCCCCCAAATCAGAACGTTTCAGGAACGATCAATCGGGAATCCTGCGCGTGTCCACTGGTGAAAAGTTTATCGTGATCCCCTACCGCAGCAATCGCGGCAAGCTGGTGCCGGGCGAGATGCGGCAGGCGTCGAACCCGATCAGCGCGGAAAAGATCGCATCCGCCATGTCGGAGCGCTTTGCGGGTGTGGCGGCCTATGCGATCACCGTTGATGAGGAGACCGGCGACATGCTCTCGCCACGGCTCTTGGCGCAGTTCGGCGAGATCGCCGATCTCAATCCGTAAGCGTGACGATGGAGACCTCGCTCTATCTGCCGGTGAAGGCCTTTCTGGAGGCGGCGGGGTATGTCGTGAAGGGAGAGGTCGCAACCTGCGATGTCGTGGGCTTGAGCGAAAGCGAGCCGCCGGTCGTGGTCGTCTGCGAACTGAAGATGTCGTTCAATCTCGAGCTTATCCTGCAGGCGGTCGACCGGGCGGCGATGGCCGATGAAGTCTGGATCGCGGCGAGGGTCTCGGCCAAGGGACGAGGGCGGGAGGCGGACAGGCGCTATCGCGATCTCTGCCGGAGGATGGGGATCGGCATGCTCGGGATATCCGATACCGGCGAGGTGAGCATCATCGTCAGTTCCGTATCGCCGATGCCGAGGACGAACCCGAAGCGGCGGACGCGGCTCGTGAAAGAACACCGGAAGAGACAGGGCGATCCGGCGCTCGGCGGCGCCACGCGCTCGCCGATCATGACCGCCTACCGGCAGCAGGCGCTGATCTGCGCCTCGGCATTGCAGCAGGGGTTAGTACGGCCGCGCGACATGAAGACCTGGGCGCCGCAGGCGGGACGGATAATGCTCGACAACGTCTATGGCTGGTTCGACCGGCAGGGGAAGGGGGTCTATGCGCTGAACGAGGCGGGCGAGGCGGCTTTGCTGCGCTGGCCGCAGACGGTGGTGTTTGGTGGTGATGCGGGTGAGGGCGGGGAGTAGTGCGGCCGACGGTTTACGGGCTTTTCAGAATTGAATCTCGATCTGCTCGGGTGGCTCCTGGTTGAAATCGGAGTATCGAATCCATCTTGGCGTCGCTTTGAAGATCACGGCCCCTCTCTCGATGAACTCCCTGGCGGCCGGAAGGCTGTCGAGATAAGCCTCCTGGTATTCTTCGATATCGGCGGCAGCAACCCTTGTTGCCTCACCCTCATATTGAACGGTGATGTTGTCGTCCCATCCGACGACGAAGGCGACGCAAGGGCGCTCCGCGAGATTGCCGAACTTTCGCGTCTCCTTGAAAGCGCTGAACACGACCTCAAGATTGTCGCGCACCGAGAAGTCGATCGTGGCAGCCTCCGGTTTCCCATCGCTATGGCAGGTCGCGATCACCGCCAGCCTGTGCTTTCTCAGGAATTCAAGAAGCATGCGTTTCCCATGAAAATCATCCATCGACGCATCCCTTCCGATCTCGTGCCTTCCAGCACAGCACGATTAGCACATCGCTCGCCCTCGTTCGAGGATGGTCACCGCGCCGGGTGAGGGTAGGGAGTAGCGGTTACGGCCACTTTCGGCCCTTTGCGGACGTTCAGCAAGGATTTGTCTCAGCCTGAAAACGGGCATCATGGTAGGATGTTTGCGGTCATCGTCGCTGTTACTCCGGACCACACTTTATCGGACCGGCCGATGACAGCTCGACGAGGTCGAGCGAGGTGTGATTTAACGTAGCCATGAAAGATGTTCTCAAAGTCGCCAAACTGACATTCAAGGCAGGCCCTGCGCCCGGTCAACCTCCTTTGACCATCGATTGTCCGAACGTCACCGTCCTTGTGGGCCCCAATAATGCCGGCAAAAGTCGTACGCTGCGGGAGATACATGCGAAATGTGCGAATAAGGAGATTGATAAGTACCAATTAATAGACAGCGTTGATCTTTCCCTGCCGGACCGGGAGGGTATCGCAGCGATGATGAAGATGTTTGAGATCGCTACGCCGCCAGGAAATACGACAGTCGCCGATCATGCTTACTTCCAGAAACCAAGCGTCAAACTGAATGAGCAGCAGCTACTTATTCACGTCCATACGGGCAAGTGGTTCGAGGGCTGGGCCGCCGATGATTTTCACAAATCCGTAAGAAATAACTTTGTGAAATTTTTTACCATCCTACTGGATGGTCGCACACGATTCGAACTCACAGACCCGAAGGCAACGGGCTCACTTGAGGAGAAGCCGCAAAATCATCTCTGGGCGCTTTTCCTTGATAAAGACGCCCGGCAGAAAGTCAGAAAGTTCACTCAGGATGCGTTCGCGAAGTTCTTTGTTGTCGATCCTACGGGTATGACGCAATTCCGTATCCGTCTCAGCAAACGTGCACCGAAGACTGAGGCGGAGGAACAAGCGCTGGATACCGAAGCGCGCGCATTTCATGCAGATGCCGATCTACTCAGCGATCTCGGAGATGGTGTCAAAACATCCGTCGGCCTCGTTTCCGCGGTGATGAGTTTGCCAGATCGCATCCTACTCATCGATGAGCCTGAGGCATTCTTGCATCCGACCTTATCACGCCGCGTCGGCAACGTCTTGGCGCAAACCGCACGTGATCGAGACGCAACGTTAGTGGTCGCTACTCACAGCTCTGATTTCCTTCTAGGGTGTATGCAGACTGCCCCGGAACTAAGGATCGTTCGGCTAACCCATGACTTCGGTAGAGCAACCAGCCGTTCTATCGCGCCGGCACATATCCGAGAACTCATGAGCAATCCGCTTCTGCGATCCGCGCATGCAATGCGGGGGCTATTTCACCGAGGTGTGCTTGTCTGCGAAGCCGACGCGGACCGAGCGTTCTATGATGAGGTCAACGCACGCCTTGTGAGTGTGCATCGCGGAATTGAAGATGCCTTGTTTTTGAACGCACAGAACTGGCAAACCATTCCGCGCATAGCCTTGCCTTTGAGAAGTCTGGGGGTGCCCGCGGCAAGCATTATGGATTTCGATGTTCTCATGGACAATGATTTCGCGCATCTCTGGCCATTAATCAGCACCGAGGCTGGGGTTCTTCAGCCTTTGCAGGTTCGGCGTGACGAGTTGGCAAAAGTCATGGCTAATGCGGGCAGGAAACAGTGCAAAAAACTTGGGATTGACGCGCTGCCCGAAGCTAACCGCGAGGAAGCAAGGGCTCTTATTGAAGAGTTCGCACGCTATGGCGTGTTTTTTGTGACTTCTGGTGAGTTGGAGTGTTGGCTTAATGGAGTCAAAGGGATCACCAAGATCGCCAACAAAACGCAGTGGCTGCTCAATGCGTTTACTGCTATGGGCGCTGATCCAAGTGACGCCGACTATCTCACGCCGGCTGATGACGACGTGTGGAGCTTCATTGACAAGATGAAGCGGTGGATCGACGATCCACTGCGCCTCGGTATCCCAAGCTGAGGAGGTTCTTGATCCAAGGTGCGTTGCCAGGTATGCGCCGCTGGCAACTCTTTCGACTATCCGTGAATCTCCGTGACTGGCCTTGAACCCTTTCCAAGGCGGGTACTGTCAAACTGTGCGACGCAACTGGTACGGAACTGGATAGCGGTTTCGGGTAGGGGCCGGAGGCCGGAGAACGACCACAAGCGGTCGAGTGCCGCCGCCGCCTATCTGCAGCCGAATGGCGGCCAACTTGCCTTGTCATCGACAAGCGGACGCGGAGCTTTCAGCCTCATCGCGGCCTCTCTAAATTTCCAACCTGATGACCGCAATTGGCGCAATTCGGCCGACTGTCGATGTCGGGCTGCGGCCCCAAGCGGACTACGGTTACCTTCTTTCCTGAGACGGCGCATTGATCCCCGACGCGAACCTCAGTGCACGATTACATATCTGCGTTGCACAATAAACAGTACGCGTTTGCCTAAAACGGGAGCATAAAGCGCGTAGTGCCGCACGTAAGGATATTTGTCATGGATTGGTTTCCCATAGTCTTCGTGATTTTCAAGGTTCTCGCGTTGGGCACGGGAATGTACTTCGCCATCAAGTGGCATTACGATCAGGTGGACAAGATCGAGCGAGGCTCGGTCCTGCTCGCGGGCGGCAAGATCGCGGGAGCCTTCGTGCTGGCGCTGTTGGGTGTCGGGGTCGTCGCCTTAGTCATGAGCCGCATGCTTGGGTTGGACCTCGGTCTCTGACGGCGACTTTGCGCAAACCTAGCTAGGATTTTCCCGACATCAGAGACAGCGCGGCACCGGGGATCCTCTGGTGCGCCAGCCATTGCACCGGCGTAACGCCGACTTCGGTGCGGAATGCCGTGCGTAGTGCATGGGCATCAGGGAAACCGCTGCGCAAGGCGACGTCGTCCAGCCCGCGTACGCCGGCCACCAACAGCTCCTTCGCTCGTGCCACGCGAACGCGCCTGATCCATTCGCCAAGGCTACCTCCGGTACGGGCCCGGATATGGCGCGTCAGGCTCCGGCGGCTCATGTTCGAGCGCTTGGCCAGTTCATCCAGCGAAGGCGGCGCGATGGGATCGGCGCGCAGGACTTCGAGAAGTTCGGTCACTCGCCGATCGGCAGTCGATCCGATGGCCGGTCGCTCGATCAGTTGCGGTTGTCCGCCCGCGCGCTGAGGGGCGACGACGAGATGGCGCGCGATCCGGTTTGCTTCCCCAATCCCGCAAATCTGGCCGAGCAGATGCAGGCAGCAATCCAGGCCCGAAGCGACACCGGCGGACGTCAGGAGACGGCCTTCGTCCACGAACAGCGCGGCCGCATCGACCGTTACATGCGGATAGCGGGCCGCGAAGGTCTTCGCGTGCGCCCAATGGGTCGTTGCGCGCCGCCGATCCAGCAATCCGGCCTCGGCAAGGCCGAAGGCCCCCAGGCACAAGCCCACGACGATGGATCCTCGAGCATCGGCCGCCTTCAGCTTAGCAACGATATCGGGCGATACGGGCTCGTCCACGCTGCGCCAACCCGGTAAAATGACGATATCGGCGTCATCGACAGCATCCAGCCGATGGGCGGCCTCGATGATCATGCCGCCGCTCGTGTTCAGCCGGAACTGATCCGAGCACACCTGAACCTGATGCCCACCCGCAAGGAGCGCCTCGCCAAACACGGCCAGCGGCGTGGATAGCATGAACGGGCTGATATGGTCGTAAGCGATGATGGCGATGCGCATTGGCCCGATTTACACGATAAAAGGCAATCAGGCCACTCAACGGCGACGAAATCGGATGTCATCACTGTGGGCCAAACATCAAATGGAGCTTCCGGATGAGCCGCACCCTTCTCGTTATCGACGTTCAGAACGACTATTTCCCCGGCGGCGCGCTGCCGCTCTGGGAGGCCGAAGAAACAGAGAAGCGGGTCGTCGAAGCGATCCGGCAAGCACGCGCAAGGGGTGACGGGATTGTTCTCGTTCAGCACGTTTCGACGGCTCCGACGGGCCTGTTTGCCGCCGGCGGTCATGGTGTTGCAATCCGCCCGGCTGTTCTGGCTGCGGCTGGCGATGCTCCGGTGGTGACGAAGCAATACGCAGACGCATTTCAGGAGACGAACCTCGCAGATCATTTGAAGGGAACGACGGAATTGCTGATCTGCGGGATGATGACGCAGAACTGCGTGGTGTTTACGGCATTGTCACGCGCTGCGCAGGACTTCCAGATCAAGGTGATCGACGATCTTTGCACTGCTCCTCTGGAGGTCGTCCATCTGATCGCCTTGAGTGCTTTGCGGTCCAAGACGCAGGTGATCCATTCCTCTGAGGTTTGAGGCGCGGCCAATCAGCCCGTCGACCTCCTGTCGCCATTTCCACTTTGACAAATCGCCATTTCTGGCCCATATCCCCCGCAACAGCCGCCTGCGCGATTTTCGCGCGGGCGGTTTTGCGTTTGAATGGCGTTGTTTCTGCAATTCGTTCGCATCCGCACAGGCATTTGGACATCAAGAAGGCAGAGGGACAGAGATGAGCGAACAGGGAAACCTTACGGTTCGGAAGCTGGCATTCTGGGGCATTCCGATGTCGCTTGGGGTCATGGGCCTGAAGATGGTGGCATGGTGGGTCACAGGGTCGGTGGCGCTTTTGTCGGACGGGCTGGAATCGACGGTCAACGTCGTTGCCGCCTTCATCGCCTTCTTCGTCATCCGCTATGCGCAGAAGCCGGCGGATCATGACCATCCCTTCGGGCACCACAAGGCGGAGTATCTCTCGGCGGTCACCGAGGGCGTGCTGATCGTTGTCGCCGCACTTCTGATCGTCAACGAGGCGGTGGGGCATCTGGCCGATCCCCGCATGCTCGAGGCGCCGGTGCTGGGTCTTGCCATCAACTTCGCGGCCGGCGTGATCAACGCGGTCTGGGCGCGGCTTTTGATCACCACAGGGCGCAAGTATCGCTCGGCGGCGCTGACGGCCGATGGCCAGCATATCATGTCTGACGTCGTCACCTCTGTCGGCGTGCTGATCGGCCTGCTTCTGGCGATTGCCACCGGCTATGCGATCTTCGACCCCATCCTCGCCATTCTGGTCGCGATCAACATTCTCTATCAGGGCTGGAAGGTGATTTCGCATTCGATCGGCGGGCTGATGGATCAGGCGGTCGAGCCGCAGGAGGAAGAGGCGATCAAGGCTGCCATCGCCACGCATGCGACGGGGTCGCTTGGGGTGCATGATCTGAAGACGCGGCGCGCCGGCGCCGTCACTTTCATCGATTTCCATCTTGTCGTGCCGGCCGCAATGTCTGTAAGGCAGGCGCACGATATCTGCGATCGCCTTGAGGATGCCATTCGTGCCGTGCATCCGGGCTCCAGCATCGCCATTCACGTCGAGCCGGAGGGCGAAAAGGCCCACGGCATCCGCGTCAAAGTCATCAAGGAGGCTTGAATGCCCAATACAGACGTCTCCAGCCTGTCCATGCTGGGAAAACAGACCGAAGCGCCGACCTCGCCCGAAACGGCGGTGCTGGAAAAAGTGCCCGCCAGCAATGCCGGCACCGATTATGTCGTGCGCTTCACCGCGCCCGAATTCACCTCGCTCTGCCCGATGACCGGGCAGCCGGATTTCGCCCATATCGTCATCGATTACATCCCGAACGAATGGCTGGTGGAATCCAAGGCGCTAAAGCTCTTCCTGCACTCCTTCCGCAACCACGGCGCCTTCCACGAGGATTGCTCGATCTATATCGCCAAGCGTCTGGTCGAGCTGCTCGATCCGAAGTGGCTCAGGATCGGCGCCTACTGGTATCCGCGCGGCGGCATCCCGATCGACGTGTTCTGGCAGACCGGCAAGCCGCCCGAGGGCGTTTGGCTGCCCGACCAGGGTGTCGCGACCTATCGTGGTCGTGGTTGATCGGCCGCGGCTGAGTTTAGTCGGATGATTTGGCGGGATCGGGCGGGAAGCTTGCCCGGTCCATGCGCAGCGGGCGCTTCTCGCCACCAAGCCAGCCACGGATGAGGTTGCGGGCCTTTACGGCTTCCAGCTTCAGCCTGAGCAGGTTCTTGCGCAGCTTGCTGGGTGTGAAGGCGCGGTCGATCGATTTGCGGATGAAGGCCGCCTTGTCGGCGCTGCCGTCGAGAAACTGCATCTGGATGACCGGGGCGGGCTCGATCTGGTAGGCCTTCAGCCAGGCGCGGTGCCACATATAGGCGTCGAGCAGGCCATAGGTCTCGGTGTCCTTCAACATGCGCGCGGCGGCACCGGGGCCGATGACATAACCGGCGGTGCCGACGCGGTTCTGGAACACGCGCCGGGCGCTATAGACACCGTCGGTCCAGAGCGGATGTTTTGCGACGATATGATCGCGTGGCGCGAATTCGAGATCGTAGGCGATATCGTCGCCATCAGGGCGCGCTTCGATGCTGGCAAGGGCTTGCGCGAAACTCTCCGACAGCACGGCGTCGTCTTCCAGGATCAGCATCCGCTGATTGCTGTCGATGATCCTGCGCCAGGCGATGCGGTGCGAGGTGAAGCAGGCGACGTCTTCTCGCAGCGTCGGGCTCGGCCAGCTGTCGGCGGCCTTCTGGCACTCCTCCGGTGTGAGGTCGCGGGCCTCGAAGGCATCCAGAAACTCGAAATCGAGGCCCAGCGCCTGCATCTGCCGCGTCTGAAAGCGACGCCTTGTTTCCTCGGCCTTGCGGCTGATGATGAGGGTTTTCAATGCTCTGTCGTCCGATGTCGGTTTTTTGGTGCGATGATTGCGGCGGACCTTATCGATGCGGCGGGGGCTTATCAATCGGTCGCGGGCCGCATGCACCGAAAGCTTGCATACGGCTGCGTTGCGACAACGACGCCACGGTCAAGTTAGGATTGTATAGATCGCCTCGTTCATTTGTATGAGCCTCATCCAATCAGGGTAATTGCAGTCCTGAGTTTCATATCTACTGTGCTCAAAGACAATTTGAGCGGGTAGGCAATTGCGAGCGGCGGGGCCTACTGACAGCCTTGATGCTTTCCAGAATTGGACGATCGGATGTTTCGAAATCTCGTTTTCGGATGCGCCGCATTGCTTGCGGTGTTCATCTCCGGTGGCATGAGTGCGCGGCACGAAATGTTTCCCTGGCCCCAGTTTTCAGCGCTGAAACATCAATTCGTCGCCCCCGAACCGCCGCCTCCGAGCCGCTATACGTTCGACGACAAGGAGCGTCTGATTGGAGACGAGACGAAGACGGCGGTCGCATGCCCCGCCCAGACCGATCGAACCGCTGTTCTCCTGGTTCTCGGGCAGTCGAACGCCGCCAATGACGGCGGCCAGCGGCACCGGTCGATGTATGGCGAGCGCGTGATCAATGAATTCGACGGCCATTGCTTTACCGCCGCATCGCCGCTTCTCGGCTCGACGGATACCAAGGGCGAATATTGGACGGAGGTCGGCAATTCGCTGATCGCATCCGGACGCTATGACAATGTCATCATCGCGCCGGTTGCCTATTCCGGCTCCGAGGTGGCGCGCTGGGCCGAAGGCGGGGATATCAACCCTGTGCTGGCCGACAGCACGAAGAAGCTTCACGACGCCGGCTATCGCGTGACCAACGTGCTTTGGGTGCAGGGCGAGGCCGATTTCGTCAAGGGCACCAGCACGGAGGTATACGAACAGCGCTTTCTGTCGATGGTGGGGACGCTGCGCGGGCTTGGGGTCGCGGCGCCTGTCTATATCTCGGTGGCGACCAGATGCCTCGAACCCGCCAATGGCGGTTTCAAACAGCATACGGACGACAATCCCATCCTGCGGGCGCAGCTTGCCTTGCCGAAGAGCGGAAACGGCATCGTCCAGGGCGTGAACTCGGACGCGTTGCTCACCGGTGACGATCGCTACGATGATTGCCACATCGGCGGCTCGGGCGCCGAGAAGGTTGCGGCTGCATGGCGCGATCTGCTGCTTGCCGGCCCGCAGTTGCAGGCTTCGTCGCAATAAGGGTGCGTAAGGCGCTGTTTGGCGGGGGCCGCTTCAGCGCGGCCCCTGACGCGTTCGGGGCGATCGTCAGACGTTGAAGCTGTCGTCGCTGCCGAAGTCGGACTGATCGTCGAAATTGTCGTCGTCGTTATCATAATCGGCCTGCTGCAGGCCGCTGTCGTCATTGTTGCTGTCGCTGTTATCGGCGACCTGGCGCGTGTTGTCGGCATCGTTGGAGGCCTGCTGGCTGCCGCCGTCATTGTTGTAGTAGTTGTTGATGACGGTTTCTTCCGTCGGTGCGCTGGCTGGTGTCGCGCCAGAGCCGAGGCCGAGCGACGACATATGGTTGCCGCTGAAGATGCCGCTCAGCGAATTGGCAAGCAGCATGCCGCCGGCAACACCGGCCGCGGTGCCGAGCGCGCCCTGCAGGAAGCTGCCGCCGGCGGACGGCGCCTGGGCTTGCGGGCTCCAGGGGCCTGAGGGTTGCTGCTGCATGCGCGGGGCGGTGTCGAAGCCCTGGTTCTCACGGATCTGCTGGCGCGGGGCGCTGCCCCATGGGCCGCTTGATGCCGCTTCCGAAGGTGCCGGCTGCTGCCGCTGCTGCGGCGGCTGGCTGCTGCCGAAGATGGAGGAAAGAAACCCACCGCCTTGCTCGGCCTTGTGGCTGTCGCTCTGATCCGCCTCCAGCTGGCGGACGCGCTCTTCCAGCTCCTTGATGTGAGTGGCGGCGGCCTCGAGGCCCTTCTCCTGCACGATCACGGCCTGCGCCAGATAATAGGCCGCATAGGGCTGCTCGCGGGTGCTTTGCTCGACCAGCTGTTCGGCGTCGCGGTCGCGCGGCGTAGCGGCCGCGGTGCGGACGCGCTCGAAAAGGGCGGTCAGGAGTTGGCGTTCTTCGGGTGACATCGGCTGTCTCCTTTGGCTCTGGGCCCGCATGTGGTCTCAAGTTGGTCACTTGAGAAGGACGTAGGAACGGATTGAGACTTTTCAAAGCCTCCACAAGTTACATTTCAGTAAGCCAATGACCCCTAACCATATCTTCACCCGTTCCGTGGCTTGTCTTTTTCACGCATTGTTTTACGCATTGAGTCGCACTATGTGCGGGGAACCCGAATTTACGTGAGAGAGGTTCGAATGAACGACGAAGACCAGGACGACAAGACGAAGGAACTGCCGCTCGGCAAGGAAACGGAGGCGAACCTTTTCAAGTCGCGTTCCATCTTCATCTATGGACCGATCAACCAGGAACTGGCGCAGAAGGTCTGCTCGCAGCTCGTGGCGCTTGCCGCGGCCAGCGACGAAGACATCCGCATCTACGTCAATTCGCCCGGCGGCCACGTCGAATCCGGCGATTCGATCCACGACATGATCAAGTTCATCAAGCCGAAGGTCTGGATGATCGGAACCGGCTGGGTCGCCTCTGCTGGCGCGCTGATCTATGTCGCCGCGCCCAAGGAGCAGCGCCTTTGCCTGCCCAACACCCGCTTCCTGCTGCACCAACCCTCGGGCGGCACGCGCGGCATGGCGTCCGACATCGAAATCCAGGCACGCGAGATCATCAAGATGAACGAGCGCCTGAACAAGATCATGGCCGACGCCACGGGCCAGTCCTACGAAAAGATCGCCGCCGACACCGACCGCGACTACTGGCTGTCGGCCGAGGAAGCCAAGGCCTACGGCCTGGTCTCGCGCATCGTGACGTCGCAGAGCGACATCTGATCGGATTGAGATGAGAGCGCCCTCGCTTGCCGGATGATGGCGGGCGAGGGCGCTTTTTTGCGCATCTCTTTTCATCCCGGCCTTGTGCCCGGAAGAGTCTTTCGCCGCGCGGACGCGCGTCGGCTGGATTCCCGCCACAAGGGCGAGAATGAGGGTGGTGGGTGTATCTGGTCTTGCGCCCCCGTTTGCGATACGGCTGCATGACGCCATTCTTCGCTCCGAGTCCCCCGCATGCTTAAAGACTTCTCCGTGCAGGCCCTGTTCATGGGCGTTCTCACCGCTTTTGTCGGTTTCGCCAGTTCGTTCGCCGTCGTGCTGCACGGGTTGCAGGCTGTTGGCGCCACGGAGGCGCAGGCGGCTTCGGGGTTGATGGCGCTGTCGGTCTCGCTCGGGCTTTGCGCGATCGTGCTCAGCGCCACATCGAGGTTGCCGATCAGCATGGCCTGGTCGACGCCGGGCGGCGCGCTTTTGGCCGCGACCGGGGTGGTCGAGGGCGGGTTCAATGCGGCTGTCGGGGCCTTTATCATCTGCGCGTTGCTGATCGTCATTGCCGGGCTGTTCAAGCCGCTGGGGCGGGCGGTGGCGGCGATACCGGCGCCGCTCGCCAATGCGATGCTTGCGGGCGTGCTGATCGGGCTTTGCTTCGCGCCGGTCAAGGCTGTCGGGTTCAATCCGTTGCTCGGGCTGCCGATCGTGCTTGCCTGGATCGTCGTCGGTGCCTTCAAGCGGCTCTGGGCCGTGCCGGCGGCGCTGGCGGCTTTCGTGCTGGTCGTGGTCTTCGGGGTTGATGTGCCCGTGGGCGCGCTCGATACGGTCAAGCGCTCGCTGGTGCCGACAATAGAATTCGTCATGCCGGTGTTCAACGTGCCGGCTTTCGTGTCGATCGCGCTGCCGCTCTTCATCGTGACCATGGCCTCGCAGAATATTCCAGGCATCGCGGTGATGAAGGTCAATGGTTATGAGACCAAGCCCGGGTCGCTTTTTGCTTCCACCGGCTTCTTCTCGCTGCTGTCGGCCCCCTTTGGCGGCCACGCCGTCAATCTTGCGGCGATCACGGCTGCCATGTGCGCCGGGCCGGACGCGCATCCCGATCCGAAGCGGCGCTACTGGGCGGTCATCGTCTGCGGGGTCTGCTATCTCATCCTCGGGCCGCTTGCGGGTGCGGTCACCGCATCGGTGGCGCTGGCACCGCCGATCCTGATCCAGGCGGTGGCCGGTCTTGCGCTGGTCGGTGCCTTCTCCGGCTCAGCCATGGCCGCCTTTCAGGCACCCGATACGCGGGAAGCGGCGGCGATCACATTCCTGGTGACGGCATCAGGCGTGTCCTTCGGCGGCATTTCCGGCGCCTTCTGGGGGCTCCTGGCCGGCGGGCTGATGATGGCGTTGCAGCGATTTGTGCAAATGCGGAAAAAATAATCGGGCACTTGCCAGTTTTTCGCGCGGCGGCTATACAGGCCGGCATGAAGAGCACGGGCATCATGATTTCTGAGCAGATTGCACGCGGGCGTATCGCCCTGCGCGACAATACGCGCGCCCTGACCTCGCTTCTTCTCCTCGGCCTTACGCGCGGTTGCCGGGTCCGTTGAGGAGCGCCCGGCGGCCCAAAGCCCGCCGGCCATAGCTCCTCTTCACATATCCCAAAAATCGATCAACCGGACGCTTTGCGCCGGATTCGTCATCGCCAACAGGCAGGCCATGCGCTATGACGCGGCCAGATGACGGGAATAGGAAGAGAAGACATGGACACGAAGACCCGCTCCCACGGCATGCCTGACGCGGCGATGAAGTATCGCCCTTATCCGCAGGTCAATATCCCCGATCGCACATGGCCGACCAAGACGCTGACCAAGGCGCCGATCTGGTGTTCGGTGGACCTGCGCGACGGCAACCAGGCTCTGGTCGACCCGATGGGCCACGACCGCAAGGCACGGATGTTCCAGCTGCTGCTCGACATGGGTTTTAAGGAAATCGAGATCGGCTTCCCGTCGGCCTCGCAGACCGATTTCGACTTCGCGCGCTGGTGTGTCGAGCAGGGCAATGTGCCTGAGGACGTGTCGCTGCAGGTGCTGGTACAGTGCCGCCCCGAGCTGATCACGCGCACCTTTGAAGCCCTGGAAGGCGCCAACAAGCCGATCGTGCATTTCTACAACTCGACCAGCGAGCTGCAGCGTCGCGTGGTGTTCGCCAAGGACGTCAACGGCATCAAGCAGATCGCGGTCGATGCAGCGAAGATGATTTCCGACATGGCGGCGAAGGCCGGCGGCGGCTATCGCTTCGAATATTCGCCGGAGAGCTTTACCGGCACCGAGCTGGAAGTTGCGCTGGACATCTGCAACTCGGTCATCGAGGTGATGAAGCCGACGCCCGACAACAAGCTGATCATCAACCTGCCGTCGACCGTCGAAATGGCGACGCCGAACGTCTATGCCGACCAGATCGAATGGATGTGCCGCAATCTCGACAACCGCGAGAACCTGATCATCTCGCTGCACCCGCATAACGACCGCGGCACCGGCATCGCCGCCGCCGAGCTGGCCTTGCTGGCGGGCGCCGACCGTGTCGAGGGCACGCTGTTCGGCAATGGCGAGCGCACCGGCAATGTCGACGTCGTGACGATGGCGCTCAACATGTTCACGCAGGGTGTGGATCCGGAGATCGACTGCTCGGATATCGTGCGCATGAAGGACGTGTTCGAATATTCCAACCAGATGCCGATCGGCGAGCGCCATCCTTATGTCGGCGAACTGGTCTATACGGCCTTCTCCGGCTCGCACCAGGATGCGATCAACAAGGGCATGAAGGCGATCAAGGTCGCCAACCACCCGGTCTGGGAAGTGCCGTATCTGCCGATCGATCCGCAGGACGTCGGCCGTTCCTATGAGGCGATCATCCGCATCAACTCGCAGTCCGGCAAGGGCGGCATTGCCTATATCCTGCAGCAGGATTACGGCCTCAACCTGCCGCGCAACCTGCAGGTGGAGTATCGCGAGGAGATCCAGCGGATCACCGACGAAGAGGGTAAGGAGCTGCCTTCGAAGCGGATCTACGACCACTTCATCGAGCGCTACGTGACGCAGCCGAAGGGCCGCATCAAGTTCGTCGATCACCAGACCTTCGCCGATCCCGAGCGCAAGGGCGTCCGTGTCGTTTCCGCCGAGATCACCGATAACGGTGTGACGAAGACGATCGAAGGGCGCGGAAACGGCCCGATCGATGGCTTCATCAATGCGCTCTCGGAGTATCTCGGGGTCGAGATGGCGGTGCAGGATTATTCCGAGCACTCGCTGCAACACGGCTCGAACGCCTCGGCGATCTCCTATGTCGAGACTTCCTATCCGGGCGGCAAGCTCTTCGGCGCCGGCATCAGCACCAACATCGTCGGCGCGTCGCTGGAAGCGATCGTCTCGGCGGCAAACCGGGTGCTTGATGTGAGGGCCGGCAAGGCTTGATTGTAGACCACGGAATCATGAAGCGGGCGTCGCATGCGGCGCCCGCTTTTTTATGCGCGCTTTAAATCTGGCGGTTCAAATCGCCGTGGCGATCTGCATGGCGAGTTGGCTGAGCGATGCCTCGGAGGAGGGGCCGATCAGCATGTAGGAGGTGCCGGCATTGTGCCAGGTGACCAGGCCGATCTCGTCGCGGATCGTTTCCTTGAAATCTTCGGTGTCTTCAGGCTGGTTGTCCTTGCGGAAGGCGATGGTGGCGAGGTCGCCGTCGGAGCTGGTGTAGACCAGCTGGCCGACCGGGCGGCCGCCGGCGAGCGTCACGCGAGCACCCTGGAAGGTCCATCCCTCGGCGACGAGATCGGGGACGCGGAAGGCGACGCCGACGGAGGTGGTGAGCCAGGTGGAGATTTCTTCCGGCTGCGTGGCCGGGACTTCGAAGATGTGGCGCGGCTGGCGCGCGAGCAGCCGCTGGTTGGCGAGCATGTCGCCCAGCCATTCCGTCGCTTCGCTGGTCTGCGCGGCATCGATGGCCTGCGCAGTTTGTGCCGCTGTGTGGCCGGCGCCGACGATATAGCCGATGCCGCAGCCTGCGATCAAAAGCACGATCGCGGCCACCAGCGCCTGCGGGCCCGACGGCGCGAACTTGAAGGGCTGGCGCGACTGACGCGGCGCGACCGGAGCCTTGGGCGGCTGCACGCTCTTGATCGAGCGCACCAGCGCCAGCGGAACCGGTTCCTTCAGGATGTCGTCGAGCCGGCGCTTGCCGAAATCGGCACCGTTGCGCAGCTTGTCGTAGAGCCGCCGCGCGCCGTCGTCGGTTGCCAGGCGCTGTTCCAGCTCGTGCTTCTGCTCAGGCGTCGTCTCGCCATCGAGAAGGGCGGTCAGCTGGGCATCGAGCGGCAGTTTCTTGAAGTCGAGCAAATCAGAACCTGTGGGAATGATCGTCGGCGAGGCTGGCGAAGTGCAGTTTCGCCTGCGCCAGCTGCGACATGATGAGGGTGGGGGCGACGCCCATGATGTCGCCGGCCTGCTGGTAGCCATGGCCTTCGATCGAAACCAGCAGGAAGGCGCTGGCGATGCCCTCGGGCATCTCCGCGATCATCCGGTGGATCGCATCCGAATCGATGATGGCGGCGCGGTCGCGCGTGGCCGTGCGGATATCGGTGACGTTGGTCTTGTTGACCGCATGCGGCTTGCGCTTGCGGTGGTCTTCGCTCCATTGCTGGCGCATCAGCGTGTAGACCCAGCTGTCGAGCCGGCCTTCGCCCTGCCATTGATTGCTCTTGGCAATCGCCCGCTGACAGCCGGCCTGGACGAGTTCGTCGGCGCCCGCCGCATCACCCGCGAGCGTCATCGCGAACCGCCGCAACCGGGGCAGAAGACCCACTAGATCGCGTCTGATGTCGATGGTCGTCACAGGTTGACGCATGGTTTTCCCAAGGTGAATGCCTGGTATCGGGAGCCGTTATGGAGCCGTGACCGGGCGCATGTGCGAATTATATCGTCTCTGTGTCCTTTATGAAACAAATCGCCGCTGCTTCGCAAGCAAAAGGCCACTTATCTCACGGGTTCCCAAAGCTTTTTTCGGGTGATCCCTCGGGCTCAATAGGTCCTGTAGCCGTGGAGCGACTGAAGGAGCGAGCGGTAGGCCCAGGTGTTCTCGCCGCCGCGGTCGCGGATCTCGACCAGCTGCACGCGCGCGCCCTGCTCGTCACCCTGTTCCATCAAAGCTTGGCCCATATATGACCGTGCGAGAATATAATTCCCGTCGGCCTGCAGCGCCTTGCGATAATAGGACATGCCAAGCTCCATACGGCCGGCCTTTCGGTTGGCGTAGCCCAGATAGTTCAGGATGCGCGGGTCGTTCTGGTTGCGGGCGAGGTTGAGCACGGTGATGGCGTTGTCGTACTGCCCGGCATAGGCGAATTCGCGGGCGGCCTTGTAGAGATCGTCGTCGTTGAAGGTCTGCTTGTTCGGCGTGACGCATTCCTTCTTCTTCTTGTCCCAGACCTTGCCGTCGGCGCATTTGGTGGTGGTTTCGGTCTTTGGCGGCGGCTTGGTTTCGTCGGTCTCTTCGCCTGCGGCGAAGGCGGGGGCAGAGAAGGTGAGGGCGAGGCAGCCGGCGAGCGCCAGGCCGCGGAGCGTACGGGTGGTGGATGGCATGCGACGTCTCCGAATATAAGATCGCTAATATAAGGAGTGTACGCCTAGATCGGGAAATACCAAGAGGCGATCGGCCCCGATCTATCGTTTTTCGCCTGAGTTCGCGCAGTGATTCAACTTGCCGCGAAACTGATTCCGGAAATGGCGCTAAAGCCTGAAGATATCGACGCTTTCCGGGTTGATGTCGTCGCCCGACGGGCTGAGGCTGAAGCGTTCGCCCTTGAGGCTCCAGGCGCCGGGGGAGCCATCGATGCTGAAGAGATTGTAGGCGGCGGGTGGCTTCGAACCACCGGGGCCTTGCGAGCCCGAGGCGATGCCGACGACAGGAACCGGTCCGGTCTGGCCGCGCAGCCAGTGCACCGTGTTCAGATGCGTGTGGCCATGCAGCACGAGCTCGGCGCCGCCGGTGGAGATGACGGCGGCGAAACGGCGGATGCCGATCATGCGCTTGTGGAAGGATGTGGCGCCACGGATCGGCGGATGGTGGATCATGACGACGCGAAACAGGCCTGCTTCGCCGGCTGCGCGCAGCATGTTCACCGTCTCGCGGGCCTGTCTTTCACCGAAGAAGCCGCTGGCGGCGAAGGGTGGCGTTGCCACCGCCGTCGAGCAGCCGACGATCGCGACTTTTCCGCGAATGCGCAGATAGGGGAAGATGTGCTTGTTTTCCTGCCATTCGGCAGGGGCGAGATCGCCGCGCACGTTATCGTACCAGGCGCGCATCGACTTTTCGTAGGCGCCGGGCACATAGGCGTCGTGATTGCCGGGAACGACGGAGTAATCCCTGGGATCGCCGAGTTCGCGCAGCCAGCCGGCCGCGGCACGGATTTCAAGTCCGCTTGCGAGATTGACGAGGTCGCCCGTGATCGCCATGTGATCCGGCTGCTTTTCTCTTATATCGTCGAGCAGCAGATCCAGCGTGCCGCCGAAAAGGTGCTTGCGCCGATTGCGATGCCAGTTCACAAAGCCGGTGATACGCTTGGAAAAGAGTTCACGGAAAGAGATGTGGGGCAGCGGCCCGAGATGGACGTCTGAAATGTGCGCGAGCTTGAACATGGGTGCACACATAGCTCACGGCAGCCGTATTTCAAACACATCTCCTCGCACATCTGCTTGAACGGATTGATGGAATTGGAAGACGCGTGAAAGAAATCCGCCACTGGCAATCGCGCCTGATGATGCGCGTGGTGCATATCTACTTCGCCTTCGCGCGCGGCATGACCATGGGCGTGCGCGCCGCCTGCTTCGATGACAGGGGCCACGTCTTTCTCGTGCGGCACAGCTACGTGCCCGGCTGGCACATGCCGGGCGGCGGGATCGAGCGCAACGAGACGGCCGAGGATGCGCTCGTCAAGGAGTTGCGCGAGGAGGGCAATCTCGTGATTGTCGGACGGCCGGAGCTCGTTCAGGTCTATCTCAATACCTCGGCCACGCGGCGCGACCATGTCGTGTTCTACCGCGCCAAGGTCGAGCAGACGGCGCCAAGGGCGCCGGATCGCGAGATAGTCGAATGCGGTTTCTTCGCGCTCGACGCGCTGCCGGAGGGGACGACGGCGTCGACACACCGTCGTCTTGCCGAGATCGCCGGGGAGCGGCAGCCCGACCAGGTCTGGTAGGTCGGGCGGTTTAGCTTGCGTTCAGGCGGCGGCGCGTTCGCCGCGGCCGTGTGGGCGGTCGAGGTCCAATTCCGGGCCGACGGGGACGATACCGGTCGGGTTGATCGTCTTGTGGCTGCGGTAATAGTGGTCCTTGATGTGGCGGAAGTCGACCGTCTCCTTGATCCCTGATGTCTGGTAGAGATCGCGCAGATAGGCCGAGAGGTTCGGGTAATCGGCGATGCGGCGGATGTTGCACTTGAAGTGGCCGACATAGACGGGGTCGAAGCGCACCAGCGTGGTGAAGAGCCGCCAGTCGGCCTCCGTCAGCCGGTCGCCAAACAGATAGCGGCCCTTGCCGAGGCGCTCTTCCAGCATGTCGAGCGTTTCGAAGAGTTTGAGCACGCTTTCCGAATAGGCGTCCTGCGCGGTGGCGAAGCCTGCCTTGTAGACGCCATTGTTGACGGTGTCGTAGACGAGCGCGTTCAGATCGTCGATCTCGCCGCGTAGGTCCTGCGGGTAGAAATCGGTGGTCGAGCCGGTCAGCGCGTCGAAGGCGCTGTTGAACATGCGGATGATCTCGGCGGATTCGTTGCTGACGATGGTGTTGGTCTTCTTGTCCCACAGGACGGGCACGGTGACGCGGCCGGAATAGTGCGGGTCGGCCTTCACGTAGATGTCGGAGAGCGCCTTTGCGCCGAAGAGCGGATCGCCGGTGGCGCCGTCGCCGACCTTGAATTCCCAGCCCTTTTCCAGCATCAGCGGATCCACGACGGAGACCGAGATCAGGTCTTCCAGCCGCTTCAGCTTGCGGAAGATCAGCGTGCGGTGCGCCCAGGGACAGGCGAGCGAGACGTAAAGATGATAGCGCCCGGCCTCGGCCTTGAAGCCTTCCTTGCCCGACGGACCGGCGCTGCCATCCGGCGTGATCCAGTTGCGGAACTGCGAGGCGGCGCGCTTGAAGTGACCCTTGGTCTCCTTCGTATCGTACCAGACGTCCTGCCAGACGCCGTCGACCAGCATACCCATGGTGTCTACTCCTTCGATCTTTCGTTGCCCGTTAGATATCGCGCTCGGGCGGATTTTGCAGTGGGGCAATGATTGAACACTGCGTCACGCGCCGATTGCGCCCGGCGGTGCGATTGCTACTTGACGCTCAAGGCGGCGATCAGCGCGCGCAGCGCCGGCGGCGATTGGCGGCGGCTCGGGTGGTAGAGGTGGAAGCCGGGGAAGGGCGGGCACCAGTCGTCGAGCACCTGCACCAGCGCGCCGGAGGCGATCTCGTCGGCCACGTCGTGCTCCATCATATAGCCGAGCCCGACGCCGGCGCGCACGGCGGCTGCCGGAAGCTCGCCATCATTGACGATAAGCGGGCCGCTGGTGCGGATCTTGATCTCCTTGCCGTCTTTCTCGAACTCCCAGGGGAGCAGCCCGCCCGAGGTCGTCAAGCGGTAGCCGATGCAGGCGTGGCGCTCGAGATCGTAGGGCGTTTCCGGCGGCGGAATGCGGGCGAAATAGGAGGGCGTGCCGACCACGACGGTGCGCAGTTCAGGCCCGACGCGCACCGCGATCATGTCCTTCGCCACCGTCTCGCCGAGGCGGATGCCGGCGTCGAAGCCTGCGGCGACGATATCCGTCAGCCCGTCCTGGATGATGACCTCGACGTTGATGTCGGGATGAGCGAGCAGGAAGGCGGGCAGCTTCGGCACCAGCACCATCCTGGCGGCGTAGGCGAAGGTGGTGATGCGGACGGTGCCGGAGGGGTTGTCGCGCCATTCGGCCAGCGCCTCGAGGCCACCTTCTATACCTGATAGCGCCGGGTTGAGCGATTGCAGAAGCCGCTCGCCGGCCTCCGTCGGCGCCACGCTGCGGGTGGTGCGGGCAAGCAGACGGACGCCCAGCCGCTCCTCCAGACCGCGCATCGCGTGGCTGAGCGCCGAGGGCGACATGCCGAGGATGGCGGCAGCGCGGGTAAAGCTGCGCTCGCGGGCGACGGCGGCGAAGGCGAGGAGATCGTTGAGCGTTCCGCGTTCCATTGCTGCATTCTGCTCACAAGTTCATGCGACGGGCAACCGCTAATCCCGTGGCTTGTGCCGGCCTAAATGGACGGGTGTGAACAAGGAGCACGGATATGGACCTTACCAGCTATCGCACCCTCGGCCGCTCGGGACTGATCGTCAGCCCGCTGGCGCTTGGCACCATGACCTTCGGCGCCGGGCGATGGGGCGCCAACGAGCAGACCTCGCGGGCGCTGTTTGACGCCTATGTCGATGCCGGCGGCAATTTCATCGATATGGCCGACATCTATTCGGCGGGGAAGAGCGAGGAGATGCTCGGCGCGTTTCTCTCCGACAGCGGGCAGCGCGACCGGCTGGTGGTGGCGACCAAATCGGGATTTCCGCGCGGCGCGGGCACGCCGCTCTGGGGCGGCAACGGGGCGAAGAACATCCGCCTCGGCATCGAGGGATCGCTCAAGCGGCTGCGCACCGACTATATCGACATGTACTGGATGCATGTGTGGGACCAGACGACGCCCGCCGATGAAGTGTTGCAGACGCTTTCCGATGCCGTGCGCGCCGGCAAGATCCTGCATTATGGCTTTTCCAACACGCCCGCCTGGTATGTGGCGCGGATCGCGACGCTTGCCGAAGCGCATGGGCTGCCGAAGCCGATCGGCCTGCAATATGCCTATTCGCTGATCGATCGCGGCGTCGAGCTCGACCTCATGCCTGCCGGCGCCGAGTTCGGGCTTGGCATGGTGCCCTGGAGCCCGCTTGCGGCGGGTCTTTTGACCGGCAAATACGGTCGCGAGATGCTGGCCGAGGCCGGGCGCGCCACCGCCTTGCCGGACAAGACCTCGGAGACATCGGAGAGCGGCAGCAATGGCCGGCTGAACGGCGACAATCCTTTCGGTGGCATGCTGTTTACCGAGCGCAATTTCGATGTGGTCGATGTCGTGACATCGGTGGCGGCCGAGATCGGCCGGTCGGCGGCCGAAGTGGCGCTTGCCTGGGTGGCGAGGCGCGCCGGCGTCTCTTCGGTGCTGATCGGCGCCAGCCGGGTGGAGCAGTTGCAGCAGAACATTGCTTCGCTCGATGTTGATTTCGACGAGGCGATGCTTGAGAGGCTGGAGCAGGCAAGCGCGCTGCCGCTGCTCAACCCTTATTTCATCTTCCAGATGCCGACCAGCCGACTGTTCGGCGGCCAGACGGTCGAGCGCTGGCCGAGGGGATGATATCAGCTGCCACCGCCGTTTCGACGGCGGTGGCTTCGCCTGTGACGTTTTCCCGTAGACGACCGTTTTTTTTCCTGCTATCGGCCTTTTCACGATTTCAGGAACCCGATTTGATGTCCGCATACAGAACCCTGCGACGACGCTGATGCTCCCGAACGCCCAAGGGCGTGTTCGAGAACCCATCATTTTGTCTATCCGGTTTCTGTCTCTTAATGCACAAGCACGATCTGGTCTACCTCACTGAGGACGCGTCGCACGACGCCGCTATCGAACACATCAACGAAGAAGCATTCGGCCCAGGCCGGCACACACGCGCCGCCGCCCGCATCCGCGAGCAGGGGCCGCATGACCTGTCGCTGTCCTTCATCTGCGCCGATGACGGCGAGACGATCGCGTCTGTCCGGATGACGCCCGTCATGGCCGGCGATGTGCCCGGCCATCTGCTCGGCCCGCTCGCCGTTCGCCCCTCGCACAAGAACCGCGGCATCGGCCGGGAACTGGTGCGGATCGCGGTGGAGGCTGCCAAGCGCAACGGCTCCGAGGCCGTCATCCTCGTCGGCGATCCGCCCTATTACGGGCCGCTCGGTTTCGAGAAGGTCGCCTATAACGCGCTGACCTTTCCAGGGCCCGTCGATCCAGGCCGGGTGCTTGTCGTGCCGCTCGGCGAGGACGTGCATGGCCGGCTGAAGGGCACGATCGGCTGGCGCAAATAGGCCATCTGTTCTATTGAGCTATGACGGAGGCCGCGCTTCGCGTGGTCTTTCATAGGCTTGAGGGGGACGGGCATGAGTCGCATTTCAATCGACGAGGCGCTTGATCGCGCGGGGACCGGACCGTTTCAACGGCGGCTTCTCGGCATTTTTGGTCTCGTCTGGACGGCGGATGCGATGCAGGTGCTGGCGGTCGGCTTCACCGCCGCCTCGATCGCCGGGAGTTTCGGGCTGACGGTGCCGCAGGCGCTGCAGACGGGAACGCTGTTCTTCCTTGGGATGCTCATCGGCGCCTATGCCTTCGGCCGGCTGGCCGACAAGGTCGGGCGGCGCAATGTGCTGTTGCTCACTGTCGCCTGCGACGCGGTGTTCGGGGCGCTGTCGGTTTTCGCGCCGAGTTTCACCATCCTGCTTGTCCTGCGCTTTCTCACCGGTGTGGCCGTCGGCGGCACGCTGCCGGTCGATTATGCGATGATGGCGGAGTTCCTGCCGTCGAAAAGCCGTGGCCGCTGGCTGGTGGCGCTTGAGGGTTTCTGGGCGATCGGGACGCTGATCGTGGCGCTTGCGGCCTGGGCTGCCAGCGTTGCCGGCGTTCAGGACGCCTGGCGCTATATCTTCGCGGTAACGGCGGTGCCTGCCATCCTCGGGCTCGGCCTGCGCTTGTTCGTGCCGGAATCGCCGCTCTATCTGTTGCGCGGCGGTTGCGGCGAGGAGGCGAAAAAGACGATCAACCGGGTGCTGGTGGCGAACGGCAAGCCTGTTCTTGGCGCCGACGACGAGCTGGTCTCGCCGGCGCATGCGGCCTCCGAAGGCGTGTTTTCGGGCGCGCTTCGCCGCCGCACTGTGATGATCCTGGCGATCTGGTTCCTGGTGTCGGTCTCCTATTACGGTGTCTTCACCTGGATGCCGGCGAAGCTTGCTGGCGATGGCTTCGGCTTCGTCCGGGGCTATGGCTTCTTGGTTTTCGTGGCGCTGGCGCAGATCCCCGGCTATGCGCTCGCCGCCTATGGCGTCGAGGCCTGGGGCCGCAAGCCGACGCTGATCGGCTTCTGCCTGCTGTCGGCGGCGGGGTGCCTGCTGTTCGTCGTCTCCAGTGTCGATATCATGGTCGGAGCATCGCTTCTGATCATGAGCTTCGCGCTGCTCGGGACGTGGGGCGCGCTCTACGCCTATACGCCGGAGCTCTACCCGACCGCGGTGCGGGCGACCGGCATGGGTACGGCGGGTGCGGTCGCGCGGCTTGGCGGACTTCTCGCACCGTCGCTGATGGCGCTGGTCGTCTCAGAAGGGCTTGGCGTTGCGATCGGTCTCTTCGCCGGCTTCCTCGTCGTCTCGGCGCTGGCGGCGGTGGCGATCGATTCGGAGACGCGGCAGGCGTCAATCGCCTAAGGGGCGCTTTCTTGTTCTTTGCATGCCGCAATGCCATATTGAATAAGTCAGAAGGATCGACGCGCGTGAGCGATAGCGAGACGGCAAAAATGCTGGCAATCATGGAAGCCATGTTCAATGGTCAGAAACGGACCTTGGGCATGGTCGAAGCCGCTATCGACAAGTTCAGCACGGTCGAGACCGAGATTTCCAAGCTCAATCGCAAGATGAACAGCCTGCATGAGCTTGTGCTCCGGCATCACAGCGAGACCTCAGGGCGGTTGGAGGCGATCTCGGCGCACAAATCTCGGCTGATCGATCGGCTCGCTTAGTCGGCGAGCTTAGGGCCGCGGCGTCAGCGCCTTGCGCAGAAACGTCCGCGTGCGGCCTTTCGGGAATTCCGGCAGCTCGCCGAAGATCTCGTATCCCTGTTTCAGATAGGCCTTCAGTGCGTGCGGGCTGAAGGTGTCGATCCAGGCGCCGTGGCAGCCGCGATTGGCGGCTTCGTGTTCGGCCATGGAGAGCAGGCGGCCGGCGAGGCCGGTGCCGCGTTGGTTTTCGGGGATGAAGAGCAGCTGGGTGAAGAGCCAGCCCCAGGCGGTGTAGCCGGAGAGGCCGCCGACAACCGTTCCCTCGCCGTCGCGGATCAGCACCGCCAGCGTCCGGCGATCGGCCGGGCCGACGTCGACGTGGTTGAAGGCGGTGAGGGTTTCACCGATGACCGCGAGGTCATCGGGGGAGGGTGTGGCCGTCAGTTCGAGTTGCGGCATCGCGTCAGCGGCCCTCGCGCCACCACATGGCGCCGAAGGCGAGCAGCAGGATGCCGACGCCGGCGAAGCCTGCAAAGAGCGGCAGCGTGTTGATGCCCTTGAGCACGGTCTCGTTGGTCAGGCGGATCTGCATGCGATCGTCGTCGGCGACGCGGATCTGGCCGCGCACAGGCAGGATCGGCGGGATCTCGACGTTGCCGTCGGTATCCGAGACGCGGGCGACGAGGCCCCTGGTCTTGTCCGATATCGGTTTCAGCACGTCGGGCGTCGAGATCATCGCCTTGAACTCCGGCGCATCGACGGCGCCGACATGCACGAGCGTGCTCATCTCGCCGTTGCGGATCTCGAAGAGGCCGATTTCGTCCATGCGCTTTTCGGCCTTGAAGAGGCCGGGCTCGGATTGGACCAGCGGTAGCGTCTCGGTCTTGCCGGAGGGATAGCGCACGATGGCGTTGCCGGGATTGTCGCCGATGGTCTGGCGGGTGATCTCGAGCGTGCGGCCGGAGGCGCGGGCGGTCAGCGCTTCTTCTTCCAGCGCCGGTTCCTTCATCAGCCAGTGGGCAACGCGGCGATAGAGCGAGACGTGCGGGCCACCGCCTTCGAAGCCACGGGCCCAGAGCCAGCCCTGGTCGGACAGGAGCATGGCGACGCGGCCCTGGCCGGCGCGGTTCAGCACCAGAAGCGGATTGTTGTCTGCGCCGACCATGACGGTCTCGCCCTGCGGCGGCTCGACGCCGACCGAGCGGAACCAGCGGCCCCAATGCGGCGGTTCATCGTTGGAGCCATCGAGGCCACGGGTGACGGGGTGCTTCTTGCCCTCGTCGGAGAGGCGCGGATAGAAGGCCTTTTCGACCATCTGGCCGGTCGGGGCGGCGGGGAGAACCGAGGACAGCGGCGTCAGCGCGATCGAATCCGGGCCGGCATGCTCGGGACCTGCGGCGATCAGAAGCGCGCCGCCGTTTTCGACATATTGCGCGATGTAATCGTAATAGAGGATCGGCAGCACGCCGCGATGCTGGTAGCGGTCGAAGATGATCAGGTCGAAATCCTTGATCTTGTCGACGAAGAGCTCGCGGGTCGGAAAGGCGATCAGCGACAGCTCGTTGATCGGTGTGCCGTCCTGCTTTTCCGGTGGGCGCAGGATGGTGAAGTGCACGAGATCGACGGAGGCGTCGGATTTCAACAGGTTGCGCCAGGCGCGCTCGCCGGCATGCGGCTCGCCGGAGACCAGTAGCACACGCAGGTTCTCGCGGATGCCGTCGATGACGTGGACGGCGCGGTTGTTGGCTTGTGTCACTTCGCCGGGCAGGGCGGCGACCGAGAATTCCAGCACGTTGCTGCCGCCGCGCTCGACCTTGAAGGAAAAGGGCGTGTCGCGGCCGGGCGTTGCCTGCAGCGTGGCGATCTCGTTGCCGTTGAGCTTGACCGTCACGTCGGCGGTGCCGCCGGGGCTCGGGCCGTCGTCGAAGACGCGCAGCACCAGTTGCTGCTCCTCGTTGACGATGCCGAAGCGCGGCGCCTTGATGACCTCGATGCGGCGGTCGAATTCGTTGGCCTTGCCGGTGATCAGCCCGTGGATCGGGGCGTCGAAGCCGAGCGCCTGGTTGACGCCGGGCACGTCGTGGATCTGGCCGTCGGTAAGCATGATCGCGCCGCCGATACGGGCGGGCGGCACGTCGGCGACGGCGGCGGAGAGCGCGTTGAAGAGGCGCGTCGAGGGGGCGTCGGAATCTTCTGGCTCCGTGGCGTCGACATAGCGCGGTTCGACATTCGGGAAGCGGGCGAGGCGGTCCTTCAGCGCGGCCAGCGCGTCGTCGGTCATCTTTATGCGCTCGGGCGTCTGCTGGCTCTGGCTGCGGTCGACGATAACGGGGACGACCGTCGAAAGCTGCTCTCGGTCTTCCTGCATCAGCAGCGGATTGGCGAGCGCTGCCAGAAGCGCCAGCGCCGCGACGGTGCGGATCCAGGCGCCGCGTACGCCCCTGACGATGGCGAGCGCTGCGATGGCGACGACGATGACGGTCAGGCCGGCAAGAAGCGGCCAGGGAATGAAGGGCGCGAAATCAACCGTCATGTCACTGCCCCAGCCGTTCGAGGAGGGCGGGGATGTGGACCTGGTCGGTCTTGTAGTTGCCTGTGAGCATATACATCATGATGTTGACGCCGCTGCGGTAGGCGTATTCGCGCTGCGCCTCGTCAGGGGGCACCGTCGGCAGCAGCGGGACGCCATTGTCGTCCACGGCCCATGCGCCGGCGAAGTCATTGCCCGTGATCAGGATCGGCGAGACGCCGTCGGCGGTTGCCGCGGATTTGGCGTTGTTGGAGCGGTTGTCCTGGCGCGCCTCGATCCAGAGCGGGCTGCCGGCATAGCGGCCGGGGAAGCTCGACAGAAGATAGAAGGACTTGGTCAGCACGTGGTCGGAGGGGACCGGCTCCAGCGGCGGGATGTCGAGATTGGCGAGAATCTGCTGCAGTCGTTCGCCATTGGCACTGCTGCCGCCGCTGTTGTCGAGCGCGCTGAACTGGTCGCGGGTGTCGAAGAGCACGGTGCCGCCGGCGCGCATATAGGCGTCGATGCGGTTGATCGAGGCGGCAGACGGCATGGGCGCGGTGGCCGAGATCGGCCAGTAGATGATCGGATAGAAGGAGAGCTCGTCCTTCGTCAGGTCGAGGCCGACGGGGGCTGCGGGTTCGAGCGTGGTGCGGAACGTCAGATATTCCGTGAGGCCCTCGAGG
This sequence comes from Rhizobium sp. Rhizsp42, assembly GCF_047304155.1. NCBI lineage: Bacteria > Pseudomonadati > Pseudomonadota > Alphaproteobacteria > Hyphomicrobiales > Rhizobiaceae > Rhizobium > Rhizobium sp. Rhizsp42. The sequence goes on from NZ_JBGLYS010000005.1 coordinate 67,725, forward strand.
CCGCGCTCGGAGATGCGGTCGACCTCGGCCTCGCCGGTAACGACATAGGCGAGGTGGGTGTTGTCGAGCCGCTGGAAGATCTGCTCGTCGCCGGGCTTGCTGTCATCGGCGTGGGACTGGCCGGGCTGCACCAGGAAGGCGGCGCTGACGGCGACCGCGATCATCGCCGCCGTGCGGGCGGCCGGGCGCAGGCGCGAGAAGGCGCCGCTCATGAACATGACGATCAGGCTGTCGGCAAGCAGGAGCAGGAAGGCGATGAGGAAGAGCGAGGGCTTGGCCGACCATGTCTCGCCGCCGATCAGGCCTTCGCGCACCAGCGTCACGCCTGAGGCATCGAGGGGTTTGAGTTCGGCGTTTGCGGGCAGGACGTTCAAGGCGGTGAACCCTTCCTCGGAGCCATAAAGGCCCGGCGGATTTTCGAAGCTGGCCAGAGGGGCGGCCTTGGCGTTGGGGATCAGCGGACGCGCAGCGCCGGTCTCGGTGGTGAGCGCGCCCTTGGCGGTCAGCAGTCGGAAGGGCGGCAGCGCTTCGGCGGTGGTGGCGCCGCCGGATTGCGAGGTGACGCCGCCGGAGCGCGACAATTGCACGAGACGACGCAGCATCTCGACGAAATTGCCCGAGATCGGCAGGTCGGACCATGTGGCCTCGGCGCTGACGTGGAAGAGCACGATGCGGCCTGATGTCATCGGCTTCATCGTCACCAGCGGCGTGCCGTCGGCAAGACTAGCCCAGGTGCGTTCGGCGAGATCCGGTGTCGGCTCCGCCAGCACCTGGCGCTTGACGGTGACGTCGGTCGGGCGCGCCATGCCGGCGAAGGGGCCGAAATTGGGGAACTCTGCCAGCTGCTGCGGCTCGGCCCAGGAGAGCGCGCCGCCGAGCGCGCGTTCGCCCTGGCGCAGCGTCACCGGCACCAGCGGATCATCGGCGGGGGCAGCGGCGAGGCGCGGGCCGGCGAAGCGGATCAGTGTGCCGCCATTGTTGATCCAGCGCTGCAGCGGATCATAGGTTTCCTGCGGCAGCCGGCCGATATCGGCCATGACGATGACCGAGGGGTTCTGCGCCAGGAGATCGGGAATGGAGGTGGCGAGATCGGGCGCGTTCGGCTCGATCAGGTCGGCATAGGGCTGAAGGGCGCGCTGGATGTAATAGAGCGGCGAGAGCAGCGGCTGGAAGCTGTCGCTGGCCTCGCCGGATAGCAACACGACGCGGCGGCGCTTGAAGCCGTCGTCGAGAAGATGGACGGCGCCTGCTGTTGCGTGGTTGTCGATGCTGAGCCGCGCGAAGTCGTTGCGCATCTCGAATGGGGCGGTGATCGAGCCTGAGGCCACGGACTGGCCGGGCTGGAACGAGACGGAGCCCGAGGCGATCGCGCGACCCTGCGCATCCTGGGCGGTCAGCGGCAGGGTGGCGGCCGAGGCGCCGTCGAGGCGGGTCGCGGTGACGGTCATGGCGTCGGCGGCGTTGTTGGCGCCTGTTATTGCCACCGTCTGCGCGGCGTCGCCGGCGATCAGGCGCAGTTGGCCGGGCTGCAGGTCGGAAAGCTGGCGCACCGTGGCGTCGTTGTCGTTGGCGGCGGCACCATCGGTCAGGAAGGCGAGCGTGCCGGGATGCACGCCGTTCAGCGCCGCACGCAGCGCCTCGAAGGCGCGCTGGCGGTCGGGGACGAGCGGCTGCGGCTCGGCGGCGCGCAGTTTTTCGCGGGCGACGGCGGCGGTGCCGGCGACAGCATCGTTGCTCGGATCGGCGGTGAAGGTGATGGAGACGGGCAGGCCGGCACTATCGGCGTCGTCGATCAGCGCTTCGGCGGTCTGCACGCGGCGTTCCCAGTCGGGCGCGGTCGCCCAGCCATTATCGACGAAGAGCACAAGCGGGCCGCCGGAGGCGATCGAGCTGGTGCGCGGGTTGAAGACCGGATCGGCGATGGCGAGGATGACGGCTGCGGCGAGCAACATGCGCAACAGCGTCAGCCACCAGGGGCTCTGCGCCGGCGTTTCCTCGCGCTTCAGCACCGTCGCGAGGATGCGCAGCGGCGGGAAGACTTCCGTCTTCGGGCGCGGCGGGGTCAGGCGCAGCAGCCACCAGATGACGGGAAGCGCCACGAGGGCGCCGAGAATGGCCGGATAGGCAAAGGCGAAGGGAAGCGCGTTCACAGCTGGCCTCCATGCGTTGCCTTTCCGGGCAATCCGGAAAGATGCATGTGGACGGCGACCAGCGCCTCGGAGGCGAGGTGATCGGTGCGATGGCTGATGAAGGTCCAGCCGAGGTGGCGCAGGCTCTGGCCCAAGCCATCGCGGCGGCCGAGATAGGCGCGCGTATAGGCGTCGCGGATATTCTCGGCGCGGCCGGAGGTGAGCTTCGAGCCGGTCTCGGGATCGGTGAACTCGGTGCGGCCGGTATAGGGAAACAGCTCCTCGGCGGGATCGGCCACTTCGATGACATGGCCGCGCAGGCCGCGGCGGGCGAGCGGGCCGATGCGGGCCATCACGGCCTCGGCATCATCGAGGAAATCGCCGATCAGCACGAGATCGCTGGAGCCGCGGATCATGGCGGTATCCGGCAGGCCGCCGGTCAAGGGCGCGTGCATCAAGGCGACGGCCAGGCGTTCGGCGGCGTTGCGGGCGGAGATAGGCTCCATCACGCCGGGGCAGCCGACACGTTCGCCGGAGCGGGCGAGAATTTCGGCGAGCGCCAGCATGATGACGAATGCGCGGCTTTCCTTGGAGACGCTACCGAAGGTCGACTTGTACATCATCGACGGCGACATGTCGGCCCAGAGCCAGATGGTGTGGGCGGCTTCCCATTCGCGGTCGCGGATATAGGTATGGTCGTCGCGGGCCGAGCGGCGCCAGTCGATGCGCGCCAAGCTCTCGCCTTCGCTATAGGGCCGAAACTGCCAAAAATTCTCGCCGATGCCACGCTTGCGGCGGCCATGCCAGCCGGCGATCACGGTGTTGGCGATCCGCTTGGCCTCGACGAGGCAATCCGGCAACAGACTGGCGCGCTGCCTTGCACGTGCAAGGGCATCGCTGCCTGGGGTCGGAGTGACGGTCTGTCCGATCGATGCCACGCGTGAGGCTTCCTTCCTGAGCTTAGCCCTTGGCCTGCTTCACCAGCCCGGCGATCACATCGCGCACCGACATGCCCTCGGCGCGGGCGGCGAAGGTCAGCGCCATGCGGTGCTGCAGCACGGGTTCGGCCAGCGCGTGGACATCGTCGAGCGACGGGGCAAGGCGGCCTTCATAGAGCGCGCGAGCGCGGGCGCAGAGCATCATCGCCTGCCCGGCGCGCGGGCCGGGGCCCCAGGCGACGTTCTTGTCGGTGGCGGCGTTGCCCTGGCCGGGGCGGGCGGAGCGGACGAGCGCCAGGATGCCATCGACCACCTTGTCGCTGACCGGCATCTGACGGATCAGCGTCTGGATCTCGATCAGGCGCTCGGCGCTTAGCACCGCCTGCGGCTTGGTTTCGGCAAGGCCCGTGGTGTCGAGCAGGATCTGCCGTTCGGCGGCGAGTTCGGGATAGTTGACGTCGACCTGCATGAGGAAGCGGTCAAGCTGTGCCTCGGGAAGCGGATAGGTGCCTTCCTGCTCCAGCGGGTTTTGGGTGGCGAGAACGTGGAAGGGCGTCGGCAGGTCGTAGCGTTGGCCGGCGACGGTGATGTGATACTCCTGCATCGCCTGCAGCAGCGCCGACTGGGTGCGCGGCGAGGCGCGGTTGATTTCGTCGGCCATCAGGAGCTGGGCGAAGACGGGACCCTTGACGAAGCGGAAGGAGCGGCGGCCGGTCTCGTCCTGGTCCATCACTTCGGAGCCGAGGATATCGGATGGCATCAGGTCGGGCGTGAACTGGATGCGGTTGGCGCCGAGGCCGAGCACTTCGCCGAGCGTAGTGACCAGCTTGGTCTTGGCGAGGCCGGGGACGCCGACCAGCAGGGCGTGGCCGCCCGAGAGCACAGCAAGCAACGTGTTTTCGACGACGCTTTCCTGGCCGAAGATCACCTTGGAGACCTCGCTCCTCACTGTGGCGATATCGGCAAGCGCTTTTTCTGCTGCGGCGACGATCGCCTTTTCATCGAGGGGGGCTTCGGTCTTCATCATACCCATCAGGCATCTCTCCAGCGGCTGATCTCATTCGTCGCGAATCGTCGGACTTTTACACGTGTGCCTCATACCCGATAGAGTTATGAAGATGTTGCGGGCTGACAAGTTCGTTTCGAATGACTATCTCGTGACATTCCTGCGTTAAGTGCAAACAGAGACGGAACAATGGCAACCGAAGAGATCAAGGCAGCAACCGATGCCGCGGATCTGGCCGCGCTGATTTCGCGCGCCGCGGGCGATGGTGGCGATGCGAAACGCGGTCTTCCGCCCGTCGAGAAATGGAATCCGCCGTTCTGTGGCGATATCGACATGGAGATCCGCGCCGACGGGACGTGGTTCTACATGGGGACGCCGATCGGCCGGGCGCCGCTGGTGCGGCTGTTTTCCACGGTTCTGCGCAAGGATGAGGATGGCAAGACATACCTCGTAACTCCTGTGGAAAAAGTCGGTATCCGGATCGTCGATGCGCCGTTCCTCGCTGTCGAGATGAACGCCTCCGTCAGGGACGGGCAGGCGGTGCTGACCTTTCGCACCAATGTCGGCGATGTCGTCGAGGCTGGCAAGGCGCATCCGATCAGGTTTGTCATCCACGGCGATAACAATGAGTTGAAGCCATACCTGCATGTACGGGGGCGATTGGAAGCGCTGGTGTCGCGGGCTGTCATGTATCAACTGGTTGAGCTGGGCGAGATTGTTGATGTCGATGGCGTCGCTATGTTCTGCCTGCGCTCGGACGGCGAGACCTTTCCCGTCATGCCGGCGGCTGAACTGGATGCGCTGTCGCGATGATAGAGGTTCAGACCAGAGACGGCGCGCTTTATTCCGCAGCCGAATTCAGACGCCGGGCAATGCACCAAATGGGCGGGCCGGTCGACCTGTCGTGGCGCGAGCATGGCGATCATATCCTGAACCCCGAGATCGTCGCCAAGGTGGAGACCTTCAAGCTCCGCGATGCCGCTGTCCTGGTGCCTGTCATCGATGATGGCGACGAGGCGCGGGTGATCTTCACCAAGCGTACCTCGACGCTGCGCGAGCACTCCGGCCAGATCGCCTTTCCCGGCGGCAAGATCGATGGCGCGGACGAGACGCCGGAGCAGGCCGCCGTGCGCGAGGCCGACGAAGAGATCGGGCTGAAGGGGTCGTTCGTCGAGACGGTGGCGCGGCTGCCGGTCTATCTGGCCTCTACGGGGTTTCGCATCACGCCCGTGCTGGCGGTGGTGCAGCCCGGCTTTGATCTCAAGCTTAATCCCGACGAGGTCGACGACGTCTTCGAGGTGCCGCTCTCCTTCCTGATGGCGCCTGGAAACCACATTCGCGACAAGCGTATGATCGACGGGCTCGACCGACATTTCTATCGCATGCCCTATGAAACCAGAATGATCTGGGGCATCACCGCGGGCATTGTCCGCACGCTTTACGAAAGGCTCTACGCATGACCAACCTTGCTCACGAAGCATGGTTCAACGACCCAGCGCTGAAGCGCGTTTTCTCGCTGCTGAATGCCGATGGCGGTGAGGGGCGCGTGGTGGGTGGCGCCGTGCGCAACAGCCTGATGGGGCTCGCGGTCAGCGATATCGACGTGGCGACGACGCTGACGCCCGACGTGGTGATCGAGCGCGCCAACCAGGCCGGCATCAAGGCGGTGCCAACGGGTGTCGAGCATGGGACGGTAACGCTCGTCATCGACCGCAAGCCGTTCGAGGTGACGACGCTGCGCGCCGATGTCGAGACCGACGGGCGGCGGGCGACGGTGGCGTTCAGCACGGACTGGCAGACGGATGCCGAGCGACGCGACCTCACGATCAACGCGCTTTACGTGGGCGAGGACGGCGAGGTGGTCGATCTCGTCGGCGGGCTTGCCGATATCGAGAAGCGCAACATCCGCTTCATCGGCGATGCGGCGACCAGGATCAAGGAAGACTATCTGCGCATCCTGCGCTTCTTCCGCTTCTTTGCCCATTACGGCTCGGGGCGGCCGGATGCGGATGGGTTGCGGGCGGCGGCTGCTGCCCGCTCCAAGCTTTCGACGCTGTCTGCCGAGCGGGTGTGGTCGGAGATGCGCAAGCTGTTGTCGGCGGAAGATCCGGGTCGCGCACTGTTGTGGATGCGTACGGTGGGCGCGCTGACGGAAATTCTGCCGGAGACGGAAAAGTGGGGCATCGACGCCATCCCGGCGCTGATCGCGACCGAGAAGGCGCTCGGCTGGACGCCGGATCCGCTGCTGAGGTTAGCTTCTATCGTGCCGCCCGACGCCAAGCGGCTGGAGGCGATGGCGGCGCGGTTGAAACTTGCCAATGCTGAAGCGGCGGTCTTCAAGGCGTGGGCGAATGCGGCACCTGTTAACGACGAGATGTCGATGGCGGCCTTCGATCGGCTGCTTTATCGCAACGGCGCCGAGGGTATCATCACACGGCTGAAGCTGGCGCTCGCGGTGGCGCGGGGGAAGGCCGAGGGCGACATGGCCGAGATGGCCCGATCTGCGCGGCTGAACAAGCTGCTCGACCACGCCAATGCATGGGTCAAGCCGAGCTTTCCTGTGAATGGCGGGGATGTGATGGCGGCAGGCATTCCATCGGGCCGGCAGGTCGGGGAGACGCTGGCCGCGCTGGAACATCAGTGGGTGGAGGAAAACTTCGCCTCCGACCGGGCGACGTTGCTCGCCCGGCTTTCTGATCGCGTAAAATAAGGCGATCGCGTCAGATGATCAGGCCGCGTTCGCTTCGTTGCGGATACGGGCCTTGATGTTGTCGACCATGTTTTCGCGGATGATGGTTTCGCCATGCGCGGATTTCATGTGGTCGACGGCGCGGCGCACGACTTCTGCGTCGTCGCTTGCGCGTGTGTGCCAGCTGCATCCGGGGACCAGCGTTCCACATTCGAAAAGTCTCATCGTCTCCTCCTGACTTGAGTTCTCAATGACGCTTATGCGTTTTGTGGGAATGCTCCAGGGACGGGAAGGTTCCGGCCGGTTGTCGCACCGGCCGTAGGGATCGCGTGTTTCACGCGATCGTGGATGTGTCCGTTCCCCGGACTGTAGACCCGATTACTCGGGCATCGCCCATGCGCGGTAGCAATCCGTGTGGGCGCTGTTGTTCTGGCCCTTGGTGCGGCGCGACAACTCCTCGGCGGACAGGCCGCCGGCGAGTTGAAGCTTGACCTGTTCCACAAAGCAGGAAAGGGGCAGATCGGAACCGCTCTTGGCTTTCAGCGCTTCGGCCAGCCGGTTGAGCAGCTCAGGCGTGTCGATTGGGCGGGGTGGCTGTTGAGCACCTGCCGTCGCCGGTGTTCCACTCTGTATCGTCATGACAATCCTCCTCCGATTGTTGAACGCGTACATGCATGAAATGGGTATCCGGTCCGCTTATTAAAAGCCTCTCACACGCAGTTTACCGATCTTTCCTCCCAGTTACGGCCAGCGAACGGCGGGGGGTAGCGATGAGAGAATGGACTCGACATTCCCACCCGTTTTCAAGCCGAAGATCGTTCCCCGGTCATATAGCAGATTGAACTCGACATATCGCCCACGGCGAATCAATTGTTCTTCACGATCTTGTTCTGTCCACTGTTTATTGAAGTTGGAGCGAACAATCCGTGGATAAACCATCGCGAAGGCGCGGCCGACATCGCGGGTGAAGGCGAAATCGGCGCTCCAGCCGCCCGCTTCCTCGCTCGAATGCAGCCAGTCGTAGAATATGCCGCCGACACCGCGCGACTCGTTGCGATGCTTGAGGAAGAAGTATTCGTCGCACCACGTCTTGTAGGCGTCGTAATCGGCGACGCCGGCGTGGCTGCGGCAGGCGATCTCCATCGCCTTGTGGAACAGACGCGTGTCGTCGTCTTCCTGGGTGCGACGGCGGTCGAGCACCGGCGTCAGGTCGGCGCCGCCGCCGAACCAGCGGCTCGATGTCACCACCATGCGGGTGTTCATGTGCACGGCGGGGACGTTGGGGTTCACGGGGTGGGCGATCAGCGAGATGCCGGAAGCCCAGAAACGCGGATCGTCCTTGGCGCCGGGCATCTGGGCGCGCAGGTCGGCGCTGAATTCGCCGTAGACGGTGGAGGTGTGGACGCCGACCTTCTCGAAGACGCGGCCTTCCATCATCGACATACGTCCGCCACCGCCGGCGCCGTTCTCTCGCTTCCAATCCTTGGCGACGAAGCGGCCGGGCTGACGATCGGAAAGCGGTCCTGCGAGCTCATCCTCGATCGCTTCGAAAGAGGCGCAGATCTGGTCGCGCAGGCCCTCGAACCAGGTGCGGGCCATCTCCTTCTTGTCCTCGATATCCGCGGGCAGGCCGATCGGAAGTTCGGGTCGTTCCATAGTCGTCGTCTCCGGTACGCGCGCGGGCAAAATTCGAGTCACACCCGCTTCAATCGCCCCTGATAGCAGGTCGTTTGGCATAGCGCCAACAGCCCAACGGTGTTGGTGAGCAGGCTTCAGATTCGACTCGCAATATTCAGGCGTCGATACTACCTTTCCATTAGAGGTAGGTTGTATGACGAAGATCCCAGGACCGCCGTCATTTGACGGCTTGAAACGAAGGATTGCCAAGCACCGGGCCGAGGGTACGCCGCGCAAGAACGACCGGTTCGTGCGGCAGACCTATTGTCTGGCGCTGCTCGATGCGCGCGCCAAGGCCCGCGAGTGGTTCGACGAATATCCCAAGGCCGCCTACTGGACCGAGGTCGAGAGTTGGCGACAGCTCGACGGCGACCAGATCGAGTTCACCATGCGGCGTCTGCCATCGGCTGATTAAGGTCTATTCGGCGGCGTCGCGCAGGCGGCTTTCGATCAGGAGGCCGCTTTCATCCAGGATCGGATGCGCGACCGACACGATGTGGGCATTGATGCGCTTCAGGTCGCGCAGCATGTCGAGATGCAGCGAACTTGTCTGCAGGCTGTCGGCACGACCGTCGCGCAGGCGCTCCAGATGGCGCTCGGAGGATTGCTTCTCCATGCGGCGCACTTCCACCTTCACTTCCATCAGTTGCCGGGCAAGATTGAAATCGCGCGTGACGAAGATCGTCTGGGCGATGCGGAGGTTCTCCAGCGTCAGGTGGAAGAGCTTGCTCAGCTCCTCATAGCCGTCCTCGGAAAATTTCAGGCCAAGCGAGACCTTCTTGGCGACCTGCGGCAGCAGGCCCTTTTCGATGATGTCGCCGATATGCTCGAGATTGATGGCGTAGTCGATGATGACGATGGAGCGGCGTCCGTCCTCTTCGCTGAGGCCGCCGCGGCCGAGCTTGGAGAGGTAGATCTTCACTTCCTGCTGCAGGCTGTCGACGCGCTTTTCGAGGCTCGCGATCTCCGTGAGTTTCGACATGTTGTTGCGTTCGAAGGCGTCGGCCGCGCGTTGCAGCATGCGTTCGATCAGGTCGCCGACGCCAAGCACTTCGCGGGTGGCGCTGGCGAGCGCAACCACTGGTGTCGAGAGTTCCTGCGGATCGAGATAGCGCGGCGCGTTGTCGGCCTGCTCGTCCTCGGGGACGAGCTTCAACATCAGGCGCGACAACAGCCGCGAGAAGGGCCAGGCGAGGGCTGCGAGCAATAGGTTGAAGCCGAGATGGGCGTCGACCGGCAGCTTGGCAGGCGACAGCGGCAGGGTTTCCAGCAGATCGGCGCCGAAGCCGGCGAGCGGCAGCGCGATCAGGCAGCCGATGGCGCGCACGATCAGGTTACCCAGCGTGACGCGTTTGACCGAGGCCGGGCCGGAAAGCGAGGCGATGACGGGCGGGATGGCGCCGCCGAGATTGGCGCCTAGCACTAGCACGATCACAAGGCCAGCAGACAGGATGCCGGTCGAGGCCAGCGACAGGATGAGGACGACGGCGGCGAGGCTGGAAGACGAGATGAAGGCGATGCAGGCCGAAAAGGCGAGCGCAACCGGCCAGGCATTGTCGAGCAGGCCGATGAAGGCCGAGAGTGCCGGCGACTGGCGCATCGGCTCGGTGGCGCTGCTCAAGAGGTGCAGCGACAGCAGCATGAGGCCGATGCCGATCAGCGCCTGACCGCCGCTCTGGCGCGAGGTCGAGCCGCCGCGATAGAGCACGATGCCCGCGAGGATGACCAGCGGCGACAGCCACTCGATGCCCGTCGCGACGATCCAGGCGGTGACGGCGGTGCCGACATTGGCGCCCAGAAGCACGATCTGCGCCATGCGCGGCTTGACCAGCTCACGCTCGACGAAGGAGGCGACCATTAGGGCGGTCGCGGTGGAGCTCTGTAGCGCGATGGTGGCAACGAAGCCGGAGACGAAGGAGCGCAGGCCGCTCTTGGTGCCGGAGGCAAGCCCGGTCCGCAGCCGCGCGCCGAAAGCGCGCGATACGCCATCCTTCACCTGCGACAGGCCGAACAGCAGCAGGGCTACGGCGCCGAACAGGTTGATCATGACGATTGTGGATTCCATGCGGGCTTGTCTTCTTCTATCTCTTGGCGCCATCAATGGCGCGTTTTGCGACTCTCTGGTTGCGGCAAATCATTGAAATATCGGCATATCGTCCGATTTTTTGTTTGCCCGGCTAAAAATTATACGCCTGATCGGCGATTTCACAACGCCGTTCGCGACATTATGCGCCGCTGAACCGGCATTTCCGTGGCAGGGTCAGGACCAGACGGTCTGGCGCATCGCTTCGCCCGTGATCATCGCCGCCGATACCGCGACATTGATCGAGCGCTGGCCCTCGACCATGGGCACCAGGATGCGGGCATCGGCGGTGTCGTGCACATGATCGGGCACGCCGGCGCTTTCGCGGCCGAAGAGCAGGATATCGTCAGAGCGGAAGCGGAAATCGGTGTAGCGGCCGGATGCCTTGGTGGAGGCCAGTACGAGGCGGCGACCGGTCGTTTTGCGCCAGTCCTCGAACTGCTCGAAATTGACATGACGGGTGAGGGCGGCGGCGGCGATGTAATCCATGCCGGCGCGCTTGAGATTGCGGTCGGAGATGTCGAAACCGGCGGGTTCTATGATATCGACGGCAAAGCCGAGGCAGGCGGCGAGCCGCAGGATGGTGCCGGTGTTGCCAGGAATATCGGGCTGGTAGAGTGCTATTCTGAGGTCCGCCATGATCGCCCCGTTTGATCGCTTCTGTCCGGCCTGACCTAGTGCAAGTGCGGTTTTGGTGCAACAGCCTGCTTTTTGGGCGCGAATCTTCGGCTTTCGGCAAGTTTGGGCTGGAAAATCCATCAATTTCGCGTTATCGGTGCACATCTTCAATCGCCAACAAGGGAGCGTCAAGATGAATGCATTGCCGTATGTCAGCCTCCCGTCCGCCAATTCGCGGATCATGGCGACCCGACGCTCCTAAAGCGTCCTTTTCTTTCTGATCTCCCTTTCGTAATCCATTGCGCGGCCATGTTGGCCTCGTCCCTTGAACGTCCACTGCCCATATAAGCCGTTGCGCGTCTGTGCCGGCGAGGGCAGGAACGCTGAAGTTCGGAGCATTTTCATGTTTGGCTGGTTTGAACAGCGTCTCAATCCTTTCCCCTCCGAGGAGCCCGGCGTTCCTCCCAAGGGGCTGTTTGCCTTCTGCTGGCACTATACGAAGCCCGCGGCCCCATGGCTCGCGGCCATGGCCGTGCTGACGATGCTGATCGCGGTCGGCGAAGTCGCGCTGTTCCAGTTCCTCGGCAACATCGTCGACTGGCTGACGCATGCCGATCCGAAGACTTTCCTCGAGACGGAGGGCTACAAGCTCTACTGGATGGGTGCGCTGATCCTGATCGGCCTGCCTCTGGCGGCGGTGGCGGATTCCGTCATCATGCACCAGGTGCTGATCGGCAACTATCCGATGATCGCCCGCTGGCAGATGCACCGTTTCCTGATGCGTCACAGCATGACCTTCTTCGCCAACGAGTTCGCCGGACGCGTGGCCACCAAGGTGATGCAGACCTCGCTTGCCGTGCGCGAGACGGTGATGAAGATCCTCGACGTCTTCGTCTATGTCGTCAGCTACTTCATCTCGATGATCGTGGTCATCGCGGCGGCCGACTGGCGGCTGATGATCCCGATCCTGGCGTGGCTCGGCGTCTATATCGCCATCGTGGCCTACTTCGTACCGCGTCTGCGGAAGATCGCGGCGATGCAGGCGGACGCGCGTTCGCTGATGACCGGCCGCGTCGTCGACAGCTACACCAACATCGCGACGGTGAAGCTGTTCTCGCATGCCGGTCGCGAGGAGACCTATGCCAAGGAGGGCATGGACGGCTTCCTGCAGACCGTGCATCAGCAGATGCGCAAGGTCACGATGTTCCACGCCTCTGTTTACATCAACAACTGCGTGGCGCTGTTCGTGATCTCGGGCCTGTCGATCTGGTTCTGGCTGAACGGCGGCATCTCGGTCGGCGCGATTGCGATTGCCATCGGTCTTGCCATGCGCGTTAACGGCATGTCGCAGTGGATCATGTGGGAAGTCTCGGCGCTGTTCGAGAATATCGGCACGGTCTATGACGGCATGGAGATGATGACGAAAGAGCACGACATCACCGACAAGCCTGGCGCTTCGTCTCTGACGGCCAAGAAGGGCGCGATCCATTACGACCGGATCGGCTTCCACTACGGGAAGGGCAAGGGCATCATCGAGAACCTGTCGCTCGACATCAAGGCGGGTGAGAAGGTGGGTCTGGTCGGTCGCTCCGGCGCAGGCAAGACGACGCTGATGAACCTGTTGTTGCGTTTCTACGACCTCGAAGGCGGCCGCATCACCATCGACGGTCAGGACATCTCGCATGTCTCGCAGGAAAGCCTACGCGAGCTGATCGGCGTCGTTACGCAGGACACGTCGCTGCTGCACCGCTCGATCCGCGACAACATCGCCTATGGCCGTCCGGATGCGACGGATGCGGAGATTATCGAGGCGGCCAAGCGCGCCAATGCCTGGGACTTCGTCGAGGGTCTGGTCGACATGCAGGGGCGCAAGGCGCTTGATGCGCAGGTCGGCGAGCGCGGCGTGAAGCTCTCGGGCGGCCAGCGTCAGCGTATCGCGATCGCCCGCGTGTTCCTCAAGGATGCGCCAATCTTGGTTCTCGACGAGGCGACCTCGGCGCTCGATTCCGAAGTCGAGGCCGCGATCCAGGAGAACCTGTTCGCGCTGATGGAGGGCAAGACGGTCATCGCCATTGCCCACCGTCTGTCGACGCTGACGGAGATGGACCGGCTGGTCGTGCTCGACAAGGGCAAGATCATCGAGGCCGGCTCGCATGTCGAACTGGTGGGTGAGGGCGGCGTCTATGCCGATCTCTGGAACCGCCAGTCGGGCGGCTTCCTTGCCGATCACTCGGACGAGGATGGCGTCCAGAAAGAAGCTGCGGCGGAATGACGCAGACTTTCCCCGCTCCGGCACGCGCTTGGAGCGGGGGAATTTGACTTACATCAAGAATGGCGCGGCGTTTTCGCGGGGTCTCGTTGCGGCGCCGATAAAAGCACGCATTGGTGGTAAGTTTTTGTTTAGCGGAGACTGGCACAAGGGTTTCATAGATTTAAGCGTTCTTTGAAACTTTTCAGGTGCCAGCCATGAGCTCTCTCAAGATCAAGTTTTTCCTGCCGGCTCTCTTTGCCTTCATCGTCATCATCCTCATCGTCCAGGGTGCCGCCGGCATGCGGTCGGTGTGGCAGCTCAACAGCCAGGCCGAAAGCATCAGCCTGCGGATGGACAAGTCGCTGATGATCGCTGAGATGGAGCGACGCATGTCCGACGTCCGCCGCCTCTATCTGGCGGTGTTCGCCGCCGTCAGCGATGAAGAGCAGAAGGCTCTTATTGATCAGATCAAGACGGCCACCGCAGCTCGTGAGGATGCCGTTGCCACGTTCGAAGCCGCGCAATCGGCCGGCCCGCGGCCGCGGTTCGAGCAGCTCAAGGGCATGATGGCGGATTACGACAAGCTCGGCGAGCAGTTCGCCAGCCTGCTTGCCAGCGCGCGCAACAGCGATGCCAAGGCCGTGATCGAGAAGATGACGCCAATGGGCAACCAGGCCGGTGATATCCTGCAGGGCATGATCTCGGACAACCGTGCCGCTGCCGGCAGCGACAAGGCGGCTGCGGCCGAGACGACCGAGGTCGTGACGATCGCAACGATCGCCGGCGTGCTGATTGCCGTGCTGCTTGCGGTCGGTGCCGCGGTGCTCAGCCTCGTTCGTGTCACGCGGCCGATCGGCGCGATCACCCAGTCGATGAACTCGCTGGCCGCGGGCGATAACCATGCCGTCATTCCCTATGCCGGCCGTCGTGACGAAATCGGCGAAATGGCCGCTGCCGTTGCCGTCTTCCGCGAGAATGCGCTGGAGCGCGAACGCCTCGAGCGCGAGACGGAAGCCAACCGCTCGATGAGCGAAAGCGAGCGGATCGCGCGCGAGGAGCAGAAGGCTCGCGAGGCGGCCGAGGTGTCGTTCGCGGTCGATAATCTGGCGCGCGGGCTGAAGAGCCTTTCCGACGGCGACCTGACCTTCCGTATCGAGCAGAGCTTCGCCGGCCAGCTGGACCAGCTGCGCATCAACTTCAACGAATCCGTTCACGGGCTGGAGCGCGTGCTGCGCGTGGTCGGCGAAAACGCCCGCAAGATCGATTCCGGCGCCAACGAGATCCGCGCGGCGGCCGACGATCTGTCGAAGCGCACCGAGCAGCAGGCTGCCTCCGTCGAGGAGACGGCGTCGTCGCTGGAGCAGGTGACGACCGCTGTCCGGGATTCGGCCGCGCGTGCCGGACAGGCGGGCGAGCTGGTCGAGACGACCCGCAGCGGCGCCGAGCGCTCCGGCGCGATCGTTGAGCAGGCGGTGGCGGCGATGGAGGCGATCGAAACCTCGTCGGACGAAATCTCCAACATCATCGGCGTCATCGACGACATTGCCTTCCAGACCAATCTTCTGGCGCTGAATGCCGGTGTCGAGGCAGCACGCGCCGGTGAAGCCGGAAAGGGCTTCGCGGTCGTGGCGCAGGAAGTGCGCGAACTGGCGCAACGCTCTGCCAATGCCGCCAAGGAGATCAAGGCGCTCATCACCAAATCGGGCGATCAGGTACGAGAGGGTGTGGAACTGGTCGGCGAGACCGGCCGGCAGCTGTCCGTCATCGTGTCCGCGGTCCAGGAGATCAACGGCAACGTGTCGGCCATCGTCAGCACCTCGCGCGAACAGTCGACCGGACTCAGCGAAATCAACGTCGCGGTCAACCAGATGGACCAGGGCATCCAGAAGAATGCGGCGATGGTCGAGCAGACGACGGCGGCGACTCACAGCCTGGCGCGGGAAGCCGCGGCGCTGATCGAGCTTCTCGCGCAGTTCAGGTTGAGTGAAAACCAGGTTGCCGCGGTGCGCATCGCTTCGGAGGCGAGCCACCAGGCCGTCCATTCGCCGGCCCGCGCGCTCGGTGCCCGCGTTGCCCGCGCCTATGGCGGCTCACAGGCCGCGGCAGCGGCGAACTGGTCGGAATTCTGAGCGGATACAGATCCGCAAGGCCCACAATTGAAAACGCCCTCCCTGGGATATCGGGAGGGCGTTTTTATTTTGTAATCAGTCGCTTGGATGTGTCTGCTCAGTGCCTGTCGGCACTCAGGCTGTCCGCCCAGTCGATGACGCGATGGCCCTCGACCGCCATGCTGCTGGCAAAGGCAAGCGTGCGCAACGTCATGAGCCGACGCTGCTCTTCATTATCGATCCAAGCGGCAACGGCTTCCGCCACGACCTGGTCGTGCGCTACGCCGAGCTGCTCAATAACCGCATCGAGTCTTTCCGCCAAAGGCAACGGTATGCTCGACACGAGTGTCCTTTTTTGCATTGTGGCCGTCTCCCGTGAAATCTCATGCTATTCCCACATTGTGGCGGGACATGTCTCATTCAACGACGATGCCGTCGATGTTACCAATCATTACCAAAATATAAGGTTGGTCCGGCGAACGGATTGCTTTCCCCATCCGGCGGATAAGCCTATATCGCAAATATGCTCCTAAATCGACTCTTTCGTGCCTTTGAAACCTGGATTGATCCTTTCCAACCGCGCGACAACATTCAGCCGCCGCGGTCGACGACGGGCTTTATCTGGTTCTACATCGGCCAGGCCAAGCTGCCCTTCATCGCCATGCTGGTTCTCGGCGGCATGTCGGCCGCCATCGAGGCGGCGCTGTTCTGGTTCGTCGGCCGCGTCGTCGATATTCTCGCCAGCATCAAGCCTGATGTCGGCTGGCACGGCCTGCTCGCCGCGCACGGCTTCGAGCTTTTCGGCATGCTCTTCCTCATCGGCCTCGTGCGCTTCATCGTGCAGCTGGTGATCGCGCTGGTCGATCAGCAGGTGATCACGCCCGGATTCTACAATCTCGCCCGCTGGCAATCCTATCTGCATGTGTCGCGGCAATCGCTGTCGTTCTTCCAGAGCGATTTCTCCGGGCGGATCGTCACCAAGGTGTGGTCGGCGGGGCAGGCGACCGGCGATCTGGTGACGTCGCTGATGGAAAGCGTCTGGTTCGTCGGCATCTATGCGGCGACGACGCTGGTGCTCGTAGCGCGGCTCGACCTGTCGCTGGCGGTGGTCGTGCTGTGCTGGCTGGTCGCCTTCGGGGTTCTGGCGCGCTACTTCGTGCCGCGCATCCGCCGCCACTCGCGCGATACGGCCGAATCCGCCTCGATGCTCAACGGCCGCATGGTGGATGCCTATAGCAACATCCAGACGCTGAAGCTGTTTGCGCGCGACGAGGAGACCGATCGCTACATGCGGCAGGGCTTCGACACGTTCCAGGCGACCGTGCTGCTCTTCACCCGCTTCATCACCGGCGTGCGCGCCTCCATGGCGCTGCTGTCGGGCATCATGATCGTGACCATGGCAGGGCTCAGCGTGCATTTGTGGCTGCAGGGGCTGATCAGCTCGGGCGCCGTCGCGTTTTCGCTGGCGCTCGTGCTCAGGCTGAACTTTCTGCTGGGACGGCTCATGACGCAGTTCAACGGCATCATGCGCAATCTCGGCACCATCCAGAACTCGGCGGAGCTGATCTCCAAGCCGCTCGGCCTCGTCGACAAACCGGATGCGCCGGATCTCGTCATCGCCGAGCCCGGCATCCGTTTCGACGACCTGTCCTTCCACTATGGTAAGGGCAGCGGCGTGATCGACCATTTCTCGCTGACGATCGCGCCCGGCGAGAAGGTAGGCATTGTCGGGCGCTCAGGCGCCGGCAAGTCGACGCTCGTGAACCTTCTGCTCCGGCTCTACGATCTCGAAGGCGGGCGTATCCTGATCGACGGGCAGGATATCGCCGGCGTCAGGCAGGAATCGCTCAGGATGCAGATCGGCGTCGTCAGCCAGGACACGTCGCTGCTGCACCGCTCGGTGCGCGATAATATCCTCTTCGGTCGCCCGGATGCCGGCGAGGCGGGATTGGTCGAAGCGGCGCGTCGGGCAGAGGCGATGGGCTTCATCCAGCGGCTGGAAGACCAGCAGGGGCGCAAGGGGTTCGACGCGCATGTCGGCGAACGCGGCGTCAAGCTTTCGGGCGGTCAGCGGCAGCGGATCGCGATTGCCCGGGTGATGCTCAAGGACGCGCCGATCCTGGTTCTAGACGAGGCGACGTCGGCGCTTGATTCCGAGGTGGAAGAGGCGATCCAGACGAACCTCAACCGGATCATGGACGGCAAGACGGTTCTGGCGATCGCCCACCGGCTGTCGACGATCGCAGCGCTCGACAGGCTGATCGTCGTCGACAAGGGGCGCATCATCCAGGAGGGCACGCACGAGGCGCTGCTGCGCGATGGAGGGCTGTACGCGGAGCTCTGGGCGCGGCAATCGGGCGGCTTCCTGGCGGCCGATCTGGAGGAGGTCTAGGCGTTCCGGCGGGTGTTATTGGCGATCGATGGCGATCTCGGCCATCAGCCCGTAGTGGTTGGAGCCGGCATTGTCCTCGATCTGCTTGACAGATATCAGCCGCAGTGGCGGGCGGGCGAGCACGTGGTCGATGGCGATGCCGAGCTTGCCGGCTCGGGTCGGCCATGTCGCGGGCTCCGGAAAGACAGTGCTCAGGCGGGCGGTGCGGACGAAATCCTGGATATGCGGATCGATGATGGCCGAGTTGAAATCTCCGGCCACGATCAGCGGCCCATCCACCGACTTGACGACCTTGCGGAGATCCCAGAGTTCGTCGACCTGGAAATCGTCGAAATAGGGCTTTGCGAGGTGGACGGAGGCGAGGTGGACGGGCGTTCCGTCGACATCGATCGTCACCTGGACGAGACGGTTGGGCCAGAGATCGCCGAGGGTTCTCACGCCTTGTTCAAGGAACGGGCGCTTGGAGAGCACCAGCGTATCGCATCCCGGCGTGCCGACGCCGCAGCCGATGCGATACGGGTAGGTGGCCGAGATCCGAGGGAGCTCAGGCAGCAGCGGTATGGCCTCGAGGATGTTGACGACATCGGCGCCGGAGGCGATCACGGCGTCAGCGATGCGGCGGCTGTTTTCGAAATTGTCGTTCTCGATGTTGAAGGACATCAGGCGCAGCAGCGGACGCGACGCAGTCGCCGGTGGAGCGGCCTCGAATTCCTTCAGCATCAGCACGCCATGGCCGGCAAGCAGCACCGACACGGTGACCAGCAGATAGGCGTACCAATGGCGCCGGATCAGCATCAGGACGAGGCTTGCGGCGAGTGCTGCGAGCGCGAAATGGACCTGAAAGCTGTAGACGAAGGCAAGCAACCAAGTGTGCGTGAGATAACGCAAAGAAATGGCCGCAAGCAGCAGCGACACGAGAACACTGCCCACGCAGAATAAAGTGTGTCTCATAGGATGGCACCGGGCGTGAGCGAGTAATATTTCGGCCACGTAACACGCGGCCGGATATGTTGCAACGCAACACTGTTGCAGCCGCGCGATTGTCCTAAAGAATCAACTCTCAAGGGCCGCGACATTGTGCCCACTTGCCCTGCCGAGGCTGGACATAATTGATGATCGATAATAGAACGCGCCTTAGTGGGTGGGGAATCTAAGTTCGAATATCTGTATGACAGATTCGTCGCCTTGGAGGGATGGCGCGGAAAATTCCGCGAAATTTGGGCAGAGGATGTTAAGCCGTGAGCGAACACGAAACGACAGGCGGGGTCTCTAGCGAGCCCACACGCCGTGATTTCCTTTATTTAACCACGGGTATGGCAGGCGCCGTCGGCGCCGTCTCTGTCGCATGGCCGTTTATCGACCAGATGCGTCCCGACGCGTCGACGCTCGCGCTCGCTTCCATCGAAGTCGACGTCTCGAGCCTCGAGCCTGGCATGTCGCTGACCGCCAAGTGGCGCGGCAAGCCGATCTTCATCCGCAACCGTACACCTGAGGAAGTGAAGGCTGCAGATGACGTTCCGCTGGCGGAGCTCAAGGATCCGATTGCGCGCAACGCCAACCTTGCCGCCGATGCGCAGGCGACGGGCGTCGACCGTTCGGCCGGCAAGGACAAGGAAAACTGGATCGTCATGATCGGGTCCTGCACCCATCTTGGCTGCGTTCCGCTCGGCCAGGCCGGCGAATACAACGGGTGGTTCTGTCCCTGTCATGGCTCGGTCTACGATACGGCCGGCCGCATACGGAAAGGCCCGGCACCGCAGAATCTCGCGATTCCGACCTATTCGTTCGTTTCCGACAAAGTTATCAAAATCGGTTGAGGGGGACTGATTTATGAGTGGCCATTCCAGCTACGAGCCATCAACCGGCCTTGAGAAGTGGATCGATGCACGCCTGCCGCTGCCTCGTCTCGTCTATGACAGCTTCGTCGCCTATCCGGTTCCGCGTAACCTGAACTACGCCTACACCTTCGGCGCCATGCTGTCGGTGATGCTGATCGTGCAGATGCTAACAGGCATCGTGCTCGCCATGCATTATGCGGCGGAAACATCCGTTGCCTTCAATTCCGTCGAAAAGATCATGCGTGACGTCAACCACGGTTGGCTGCTGCGCTACATGCACGCCAACGGCGCATCGTTCTTCTTCGTCGCGGTCTATCTGCATATCGCCCGCGGCCTCTATTACGGCTCGTACAAGGCGCCGCGCGAAATCCTCTGGATTCTCGGCGTTCTCATCTATCTCTTGATGATGGCGACGGGCTTCATGGGCTACGTTCTGCCCTGGGGTCAGATGTCCTTCTGGGGTGCCACGGTTATCACCGGCTTCTTCTCGGCATTCCCGCTGGTTGGCGAATGGGTGCAGCAGTTCCTGCTCGGCGGCTTTGCGGTCGATAATCCGACGCTGAACCGCTTCTTCTCGCTGCACTATCTGCTGCCCTTCGTCATTGCCGGCGTCGTCATCCTGCACATCTGGGCGCTGCACGTCACCGGCCAGACCAACCCGACCGGCGTTGAGGTCAAGACCAAGACGGACACGGTGCGGTTCACGCCTTACGCGACGCTCAAGGATGCGCTCGGCGTTTCGGTCTTCCTGCTGGTTTACGCCTACTTCGTCTTCTACCTGCCGAACTTCCTCGGCCACGCCGACAACTACATCCCGGCTGACCCGTTGAAGACGCCGGCGCATATCGTTCCGGAATGGTACTTCCTGCCGTTCTACGCGATGCTGCGCTCGATCACCTTCAACATCGGACCGATCGATTCCAAGCTGGCTGGCGTTCTCGTCATGTTCGGCGCCATCATCGTCCTGTTCTTCCTGCCGTGGCTCGATACGTCCAAGGTTCGCTCCGCGGTCTATCGCCCGTGGTACAAGATGGCCTACTGGCTGTTCGTGATCAACGCGATCATCCTCGGCTGGCTCGGTTCGCAGCCGGCGGAAGGCCTCTACACCACGATCTCGCAGATTTGCACGCTGCTCTACTTCGCCTTCTTCCTGATCGTCATGCCGGTCCTGGGTCTCGTCGAGACGCCACGCCGGGTGCCGAACTCGATCACCGAGGCGGTGCTGGAGAAGCGCAACAAGTCAGTCGCTGCCGAAGCGGCCAAGGCATGAGCGGGCGGCGAGAGGGAACACACATCATGAAAAAGCTTGTTGCAAGCATCCTGTCACTCGCAGTTGTCGGCTGTCTCGGGAGCGCGGCTGTCGCGCAGGAGGCAAAGCCCGCCGAACATCACGAGGCGGCGACCCCGCACTATCCGCTGAAGGAGCCAAGGGAGGTCGACTGGACCTTCGCCGGTCCCTTCGGCCACTACGACAAAGGCCAGCTGCAGCGCGGCCTGAAGGTCTACACCGAAGTCTGCGCCGCCTGCCACTCCATGCACCTCGTGCCATTCCGCATGCTGGGCGATCTCGGCTACTCGGAAGCGCAGGTCAAGGCGTTCGCCGCCAACTACGAAGTGCAGGACGGCCCGAATGCCGCCGGCGACATGTACAGCCGCAAGGCCGTGCCGTCGGACTACTTCCCGTCGCCGTTTGCCAACGCCGAAGCGGCGGCTGCGTCCAACAACGGTGCGGCGCCGCCGGACTTCTCGCTGATCGCGAAAGCCCGCGAAGTTGAGCGTGGCTTCCCGCGCTTCATCTTCGATATCTTCACGCAATACCAGGAAGGCGGGCCGGATTACATCTACTCGCTGCTGACCGGCTACGAGAACCCGCCTGAAGGCACGACGGTGTCGCAGGGCCAGCACTACAACCCGTACTTCCACGCCGCTTCCGTTCTCGCCATGCCTCCGCCGCTGTCGGATGGCCAGGTGACCTATGACGACGGCACCGCCGGTACGGTCGACCAGTACGCCAAGGACGTCGCCTCGTTCCTGATGTGGGCCGCAGAGCCGCATCTGGTCGAGCGCAAGCACACCGGCTTCATGGTGATGATCTTCCTTTTGATCTTCACCGTGCTGATCTACCTCACCAAGCGGTCGGTCTACGCCCGCAAGGACCACTAAGCCCGAGGGCTTTCGCAGGCAGGGAAGCGTTTTCCTGCCTGCTCTTCTTTTTTCCTTTCCCGTTCATTTCAATAGGGCTTCTTCAGGCGCGCTTGCGATGCGGCTTGCGCGAGCGCTTGTTCGGGCCTATCGATATATTCGTTGAGATACATCGATAGGTTCAGCAATGCCGCTATTGTCGGGATACCACGCCTCGCATGCTCCGCTCGCCAAGTTGCCAGCGACCGCGCAGCGGTCTGCGCCATCATCATTTAGCGCGACGGCGAAGCGCAGCGGGCGTGCGAAGACCTGGGAGATCAGCTCGCATTTCCATTGCTCGATCATCGGAACCTGCCTGACGGCCGGCGAGCTTCGCCAGGTGTTGATCAAGGTGGGTGAGGGCGATGCGCGCAGCGCCGGCGATCATGCGCTGCATTCACGCGGCGTATGGCTCGCCGGACAGAAAGGCGTACCGGGCAAGCTCCTCAACAAGGCGCTCGATCGTCGCCACGAAAGCATGATCCGGCGGGCGGCGTCGATCGACAGCGCCGAGGAACTCCAGCGGTTCTGGCGGGATGCGTTTGATCGCGGCGATATCTCGGGAGCCTATTGGACGGTGATGACCCACCCGGCCGCGAACGAAAAGCTGGTGCGCGACGTTTTCGGCGAGGTGCACATGCTGTCGCATCTGGTCGGCAGCGCCAGCCGGCTCGACATCGCCCGGCTGACGGAGCTGCAGCGCCAGGCCGAGGAAAAAGACGACAAGATCGCCAAGCAGGAGCGCCGCCTGGCTGCGGCCGCGGCCGAGCGCGTTGAGATGCTGCGCGAGATCGAGCAATTGCGGGAGGCGCTGCGGCGGGCGCAGGCGGCCAGTGACACGGTCGGGTCTGCTGTCGAGGCACGAGCGGATGAGGCGCGCGGCGGGGTGTCTTCGGCCAATGCCGCTCACTCGGAGCTGTTGGCCGAACGGTTAGCCACGGCGCGACAGGAAACACAGCGAGAACAGCAACGCGCGGAGCTTGCTGAAGCCGAACTTTCCAGGTTGCGGTTGGAGAACGACCAGATCGAGGCGCTGCTTCTTGGCGACGGGTCGAGCGTCGGCGATGACGTGACGACGCTCGCATCCGTTACGACTCCATCCGGGACGTCGGCCGGCGAGGGGGCCGTGCTCTATGTTGGCGGTCGCCGTAGCCTCTATGACAGGCTGCGGTCGCTTGCGTCCGACCACGGCGTGACGCTGCTGCTGCACGATGGCGGCCTCGAGGATAGTACGACGCTTCTGCCGGCCGCACTTGCACAGGCAACGACCGTCGTCTTCCCGGTCGATCACATCAGCCACACGGCGGCCGGCATCATCAAGCGGTCCTGCCGGGAGAGCGGCAAGGCCTACATGCCCTTGCGTTCGGCGGGGCTGGCGAGCTTCCTGGCGGCGATCCGCGATGCCGCGAATGCCGGCCAGGGGCGAACGCTGCGCGCCGGCGAATAGGCGACGCTGATTATCGAACTTGAGTGCTCGTGCCGCATGCCGGCGCGGCTTGGGGAGGCTGTTTTTTGTTGGAAGCGCGGCGGGCAATTGATAGTGTGCGCCCGGCTTCCAACATGCCTCTCGATAATACGGAATTTTCAATGGACACTATCGCTTCCGAGCTTGCCGCCAGCATTCGCTCGATCCGGGACTATCCCAAGCCCGGCATCATCTTTCGTGACATCACCACGCTGCTTGGTGATCCCCGGGCCTTTCGCCGCGCCGTCGATGCGCTGGTGCAGCCCTATGCGGGTACGAAGATCGACAAGATCGCCGGCATGGAAGCAAGAGGGTTCATTCTCGGTGGCGCCGTGGCGCACCAGCTTTCGGCTGGCTTCGTGCCGATCCGCAAGAAGGGCAAGCTGCCGCACGAGACCGTGCGCATCGCCTACAGCCTGGAATACGGTATCGACGAGATGGAAATGCACATCGACGCTGTGAAGCCGGGCGAGAAGGTAATCCTCGTGGACGACCTGATCGCGACGGGCGGGACGGCTGTCGGCGCGACCCAGCTGCTGCGCCAGATGGGTGCCGAGGTGGTGTCGGCCTGCTTCGTCATCGACCTGCCGGATCTCGGCGGACGCGCGAAGCTGGAAGCGCTTGGCGTCGATGTGCGCACGCTGGTCGAATTTTCGGGCCACTGAGGCCGGCTGTTACTCGAATTCGAGCACGCTGCTTTCGAACCTGACAACCGGGTCGCCCGCGACATAGCCTTCGCAGAGGATGGTGTTGAGGATGCGGCCCGGGCGTGAGGCCATCGGGCGGCTGGACAACAGGGTAACGGCGTAATCGACGGTTTCGCCGGCGAAAACCGGGCGGATCCACTGCAGGTCCTTGAAGCCGGCTGCTGGGCCGAGCTTGGGCGGCGTGTGGCCCTCACGGGCGATTTTTTTGCTCTCGGCGATCCAGTAGGCGACGAATGTCGTCATCCAGCCGGCGCAGGTATGCCAGCCGGAGGCGCAGAGGTCACCGAACAGGCTTTCGCGCGCGGCTTGCCTGTCCACATGGAAGCGCTGCGGATCATAGCGCTTCGCGAAGCGGATGATGTTTTCCTCGGTGAAGGCGTAGCTTCCCGTCTCGGTCTTTTCGCCGAGCGTATAGCGATCGAGCATCCTCATGCGCTTGCTCCCGTTTGCGCCTCGGTCGCGGTTGCCATGCGGAACATGATCGGGTTTTCCGACACGCAGACCGTTTCGCCGCGCTGGTTTTCGAGCTCGTGGCGGAACTTGACGATGCCGATACCCGGGCGGGAGCGCAGGGCGCGCGCCTCAAGCACGGTCGAGTGGCCGGAGAGCGTGTCGCCAGCGATGACGGGCCGGCGCCATTCCATGATGTCGATGCCGGGTGCGCCCTCTGAGAGCGAATTCAGCAAATAGCTGTCGATCATCATCCGCATCAGCATCGCCGATGTGTGCCAGCCCGATGCGGCGAGGCCGCCGAGAATGCTCGCGCGTCCGGCCGCTTCGTCGGTGTGCATCGGCTGCGGGTCGAACTCGCTGGCGAATTCGATGATTTCCGCAGCGGAGACCGTGACCGGTCCAAGCGCGAAGCGGCGGCCGGGATGAAAATCCTCATAGGCCAGGATCTGATCGGACAAATTCATCTCCGCGTCATAGGCGTTTGTTCACGATTACAATAGCATCCATTGTAACTCAATGATTCATGAGAGATTTCCGATATGCCCGAGTTGAAGTTGATCCTTGATGAGGCCGAGCGGGAGGGCATTCTTCCCGACCGCGTTGCCGATCGGCTTCTGCCGTTTCTGATCGAGCGCGGCGTCAGGGTCGATGCGGTAGTGGCGGAGACGACAGGGCAGGCCGTGGCGTTTTCCGACACGGAGACGCCGAGCTTCGTGCGCGGGTTCCACGACGTGCTGATCACCATCGGTATCGTCGTGGCGCTTGCCGGCCTCTGGGGCCTCGGCTCCATCTATGCTGTGCTGCCCGCGATCATCGTGCTTGCCGAAATCCTCGTGCGCCGCCAGCGGCTGGCGCTGCCGGCTGTGGCGCTGACCTTCGCTTTGGCGATCTGGACCTGCGTCGCGTTGGCGATGTGGACGGGAGCCGTGTCGGCAATGTTGGGAGCATCCGACATCTTCGGGCTTGGTATCCACAATGACGGGCTGCAATATACGCTGGCCTTTCCCGTCGTGCTCGGCCTCTTCTATCTGCTCTATAGGATACCGCTTGCCTTGGCGCTGGCGATCATGGGGGCGGCGGTCGTGGTGCCGAAACTCATTCTGCGCCTGTTCGACTGGCTGAGCGCCACTCCGCTCGACATGGCCACCCATGAGGGCGTGCAGTCGATGCTGCTGGTTGCCTGCGCGATCGGCCTGTTTGCGATGGCCATGCGCTTCGATCTCAAGGACCCGTTGCGCCGGACCGTCAATTCCGACATTGCCTTCTGGCTGCATCTCGGCGCCGCCCCCGTGCTGCTTTACAGCATTCTGTGGCTGTCGGGCGGTGGGAGAGGGGCGCTCGTCGGGCTCGACACGGTGTCGATGCGCACACCTGTCGTGGTGATCACCGTCATGGCGCTGATGTTGGTGGGGTTGATCATCGACCGACGCGCTTTCGTCACGTCGGGATTGGTATCGCTGGGGGCCGCGCTCTACGGGATCTTCCGCCAGGGCAATGCGCAGGTGGATACCTACGTCTTCATCACGCTGTTGGCGGTGGGCGTGATTGTTCTTGTCATCGGCACCGGCTGGATGCCGCTTCGGCGCGCCGTTGTGCGCCGTCTGCCTGATGGCATGCAGAAGCGACTGCCGCCCGCTTAAAGCGTGTCGCGATCCTTCGGATTCGCTCGCCACGCTTTAAGTTTTTGTTCTGTCGCATGTCGGTTCCGCAAAACCGCCGCGCACTTTTGCGCGACATGCTTAGGCGGCAGTCCTGTCGTTTCAAATCAGGTGTTGAAGCGGAAGTGGATGACGTCGCCGTCCTGGACGACGTATTCCTTGCCTTCGTCGCGGCCCTTGCCTGCTTCCTTGGCGCCGACTTCACCCTTGAAGTTGATGTAGTCGTCGTAGCCGATGGTGAAGGCGCGGATGAAGCCGCGTTCGAAATCGGTGTGGATGACGCCGGCCGCCGCCGGGGCCTTGGTGCCGCGACGGATGGTCCAGGCGCGGGTTTCCTTGGGGCCGACGGTGAAATAGGTGATCAGGTCGAGCAGGTGGTAGCCGGCGCGGATCAGACGGTCGAGACCGGCTTCCGTAAGGCCGAGCGCCGAGAGGAACTCGGTGGCCTCTTCTTCCGGCAGCTGCGCAACTTCGGCTTCGATCGCAGCCGAGATGATGACGCATTCCGCGCCCTGCTTCTCCGCCATCTCGGCCACGGCCTTGGTGTGCTCGTTGCCATCCACGGCGTCACCCTCGGCGACGTTGCAGACGTAGAGGACCGGATGAGAGGTGAGGAGGTTGAGGCCCTTGAGGATCTCGATTTCCTCAGGCGCCAGCGTCTTCAGGAGAAGACGAGCAGGCTTGCCTTCGTTGAGGAGCTTGATGACCGCCTCCATGACCGGCAGCTGGGCCAGCGATTCCTTGTCCTTGGATGCGGCGCGCTTGCGGGTCTGCTCGACGCGGCGCTCCAGGCTTTCGAGGTCGGCGAGCATCAGCTCGGTCTCGATCGTGTCGGCGTCGCCGACGGGATTGATGCGACCCTCGACGTGGGTGATATCGTCATCCTCGAAGCAGCGCAGCACGTGGACCACGGCATCGACTTCGCGGATGTTGGCGAGGAACTTGTTGCCGAGGCCTTCACCCTTGGACGCGCCGCGCACGAGGCCGGCGATGTCGACGAAGGAGATGCGCGTCGGAATGATTTCCTTGGAGCCGGCGATACCCGCCAGCTTCTGCATGCGCGGATCGGGAACGGCGACTTCGCCGGTGTTCGGCTCGATCGTGCAGAAGGGATAGTTCGCCGCCTGCGCTGCCGCCGTCTTGGTGAGCGCGTTGAAGAGGGTCGACTTGCCGACATTCGGCAGACCGACGATACCGCATTTGAAGCCCATGGCTGAAACCTGCTGTTCTTGAATTCCTTGGCCGTGCGTATGGGGTAAAAGCCGCCTCCGGGTCAAGCTTTTCGAGCACATCTTGCGTGATCAAAGCGGCTTTGGCTTGAAAGCGGTGCTTGCAGTGCAATATAATATGCGGGCTGAGCATGGCTCGCCCTCTTTCCTGTCATCAACGGATGGACTGCCCGATGAGTGACAACGATGTCGCCCTGAAGCCGAAAGTGAAGTCGAAGCCGAAGCTCGATCGGCCGAAGCTCTACAAGGTGATCCTCGTCAACGACGATTTCACGCCGCGCGAATTCGTGACGGCGGTGCTGAAGATCGTCTTCAGGATGAGCGAGGAGGCCGGATACCGGGTGATGATGACCGCGCACAAGCTCGGCACCGCCGTGGTGGTCGTCTGTGCCAAGGATATCGCCGAGACCAAGGCCAAGGAGGCCATGGATTTCGGCAAGGAAGCGGGTTTCCCGCTGATGTTTACGACAGAGCCCGAGGAATAGGTTCAGACGCTTCGTCTGATCTGGAAGCCCGTCTTGTTCTGCACGAAGCCGCAGCTTTCGTAGAAGCGATGGATGCCGGGATCGGTGCGGCCGGTGAGCAGCATCACCTTGTAGCAACCGGCCTGCCAAGCGAGTTCGATCGCATGCCCGATCAGGGCGCTGGCATAGCCGCGCCGGCGATGCGGCGTTGAGGTTGCGACGTTTTCGATCAGCGCATAGGGCGCGCCGCCGCGGGTGAGGTTGGGCATGATGATCAGCGTCACCGACGCGGCCAGCGCATCGTCGGCCAAGCCCACCAGCACGCGCATGCCGGGATAGGCCAGCATGGAGGCGAAGCGCTCTTGTGCCACCGCCGGATCGATGGCGGGGTCGCCGGGGTTCATGTCCCTATAGAGCGCGAGAAGCGCTGCGAGGTCTCCCGCTTCGGCCGTGCGGATCGCGAGAGGCGAGGGGGACATGGTCAGTCTTCCTTGTTGCCGAACATCTTCTTCAGCATCTCGGCCATCGGTCCCGTCGTCGGCAGCTTCTTCGGCTGGGCGTTGTTGCGGGCCTGGTGGATGTGCGATTTGCCGGCAGGCTTCTGAGCCGCTGCGTTCGCATTGGCAGGCTTGGCGGGCTTTGGCTTGTCCTCGTCTTCCTTGCCGCCGACGGCGAGGGCCAGCTTGTTCATCAGCTGCGAATCCTCGCGCTTGACCAGCATCTCGAGATTGTCGGCGAGCGCGTCCAGCATGGGTTCCAGCCACTGCTGGTCGACCTTGGCGAAATCGCCGAGCACGTAGTTGTGCACCAGATCCTTATTGCCGGGATGGCCGATGCCGAGGCGGAGGCGCCGGTAGTCCCTGCCGCAATGGGCGTCGAGCGACTTCACGCCGTTATGGCCGCCGTGGCCGCCGCCGACCTTGATGCGGGCCTTGGCGGGCGCGAGGTCGAGCTCGTCGTAGATGGCGACGATGTCGGATGGCTGCAGCTTGTAGAAGCGCATCGCCTCGCCGACGGATTCGCCGGACAGGTTCATGTAGGTCTGCGGCTTGATCAGCAGCACCTTCTCGCCCGCGATCTCGCCTTCGGAGATCTCGGCCTTGAACTTCTTGGACCAGGGCGAAAACGAGTGGCGGCGGTGGATGGCGTCCACGGCCATGAAGCCGATATTGTGGCGGTTGCCGGCATATTGTCTGCCGGGATTGCCGAGGCCGGCGATAACAAGCATGGCGCGTTCATTCCTGGGCGTTTCAAATTCTGAACGTGTTCACCACCGCGAAACGACGCTGAAGTCAAGCGCAAGCGTGTCGATGGCGGCCAGAATCGATGAAGCGGGGTCGGAGACGCGCTATCAGTGACGCGCGTGCAGGCCGTATTTGGCGAAGATCGCGCGCTGCGTTCCCTCCGTGATCAATGCGTCGAGCGCCTGCTGCATTCTGGTCCTTATGTCTTCGGGGAAGCTCTTCTCGCAAGCTATCCCGAGCGATTGGAAAGAGAGCGTGGCGACGCGCACGAGCGGCTGATCCAGCTTGAGCTTCTCGAAGTAGATCTCCGAGATCGGCATGAGGTCGATGCGGCCGTTCATGAGCTTGCGCAGCGTCGAGGGGAAGTCGCTGGCGACGTCGATCCTGGGGAAGTCCTTTTCCTTCAGCAATTTCTCGGTGTAGTCGCCGCGATGCGTGCCGATGACGTAGCGCCGGGTGTCGTCAAGATCGGTTTCGCGAATGCCTGAGGAAGCGGTGGCCACGAGAATATTGTCGTCCACCAGAAGCGGCTCGACCCATTTGAAGAGCTTGTCGCGCTCGGGGCTGTGCGCCGTCGTGAAGAGGCAGGTCATCGGCGTGGCCTGGGCCGCCGCATAGGCGCGGGTCCAGGGCAGAAGCTCGATGCGCATATCGATATCGGCCTTCTGCATCAGCAGCTGCACCTGCTCCACCGATGTGCCTTTCAGGGTATCGCCTTCGTGATAGCTGAAAGGGGGATACTCCTCGGTGACGAAATTGACGGTGGCCGCGCGCGTCGGACCGGCGAGGGGCAAGCTCAGGAGAGCAAGAAGAAGCAGCAGTGGTTTGATCATCGGCTTCTCTCTCTTGCGTTTACGAGGCGCGGGCAAGCGTGTTGGCGTCCGCCAACCGGGTCATCAGCTGCTCGACGGTTTGCGGACGGTGGAAGAGGTAGCCCTGGCCGTAGTCGAGACCCATCTCGCACAGCGTATGGCATTCCTGCTCGGTCTCGATGCCCTCGGCGATCACGTTGCAGCCCATCTTGTGCGAGAGGGTGGTGATGCTTTCGACGAGCGTGCGGCTCTTCTGGCGGATATCCTCGTTGGCATCGTTGATCGAGCGCGTAAACGACTGGTCGATCTTGATGATGTCGACGGGGAAGCGGTTGAGATAGCTGAGCGAGGAGTAGCCGGTGCCGAAGTCATCGAGCGCGATGCGGCAGCCGAACTGGCGGATATCGCTGACGATCTTGCGGATCTCGGGATTGTTGTGCATCAACACCGCCTCGGTGATCTCGACGACGATCCGCTCGGGGCGAATGTTATACCGCATGAGCAGCGAGGCCAGCCGTGCAGGCAGCGACGGCTCGAACTGCAGCGGCGAGAAGTTGATGGCGAGGTAGCTGTTCTCAAGACCCGGGAGCGCCGAGAGCGTCGCCAGGTGCTCGATCGCCTTTTCCATGATGACGTTGCCGACGCGGATGATCTTTCCGGTCTCCTCGGCGACGTTGATCACCTCGGCAGGCGCCATCAGGCCCTTCACCGGGTGGTTGAGGCGCATCAGGGCCTCGAAGCCGGCGACGCCGCGACCGTTGAGATTGACGATCGGCTGCAGGTAGGCCGCGAACCAGTCCTCGATCAGGCCGATCTCGATGCAGCTTTCGATCTCGGCGCGGGCGCGGGCGTGATCCACCATGCCGCTGTCGAAGTGCTGGGCGCCGTTCTTGCCGTCGCGCTTCTTGGCATACATCGCCATGTCGGATTTCTGCAGCAGTTCGGCGGCATTGTCGGCGTGGCGCGGATAGATGGCGATGCCGACGCTTGCGCTCAGATGCATGTCGGTGCCGAAGGGCTCGTTGAAGATGGAGGCGAGCATCTCGGCCATGAGGTCGGCGCGCTCGGCGGCGTTGCCTGCGGGCAGCAGGATGGCGAATTCGTCACCGCCGAGGCGGGCTGCCACATCCGTGGGCGCGAGCTTGCTCTTCAGGCGGCCGACGAATTCCCGCAGCGCCTTGTCGCCCTCGGCGTGGCCGAGGTTGTCGTTGATCCACTTGAAACGGTCGAGATCGACGAAGAGGCAGGCGAGCTCCTGGTTGGCGGCGTCGGCCTCGCGGATCTTGCCGTCGAGCACGGTCTCGAAGCCCTGGCGATTGAGAAGGCCAGTCAGATGGTCGGTGATCGCCTGCTTGTGGTTGCGGGCTTCAGAGGCCTTCAGCGCCGTAACATCGGTCATGACGGACAGCGACAGACCGCCCTGGCCGCCGGTGGCAGTCTTCGATTCCAGGATGAGCACGTCCATGACGCGGCCGTCGGCGCAGAGGAACTTCACGGTGACATCGACAGTCGCGCCGCCATTCAGCTCACCCTTGCGACCGAGGAAGGCGCCGCGGGCGTCCGGGGTGACGAGATCGGTGAAGCGGTTGCCGATGATATCATCGCGCTCGTAGCCGGTGGCGGCGAGCCAGTAGTCGCTGACGGCGGTGATGTGGTCGTTTTCGTCGAGCGAGAACAGCATGGCGGGCGTCAGATTGTAGATGTCGATGGCGCGGCGGTGCGCGAGCTTCAGCTCCTGCTCCTCGCTTTCCAGCTTGGACTGCATGGTGTTGAAGCTCTTGGCAAGGCGGCCCATCTCGTCGTTGGAGCGCCAATCGACATGGTGGCGCGAGCCGAGCTGGCCGGTGGCTTCGATGGCGGCGATCAGACGCGTCAGCGGACGAACGAGGACGATGCGGTTGCCGATGAGGGCGGCGCAGAAGACGATCAAGACGGCGAAGACGAAGATCGACAGGAAGATGATCTCTTCATTCTTCAGGCCGGAGAACAGGTCCGGCGCGGGATAGAAGACCGAGATCGTACCCAGCTTCTTCGGACCGTCGAGCGTGGTGTAGGTGATGGCGTGCGAGACTTCGATCAGCTGGCCGTTATAGGAAGCGGGGATCGTCGACTGGGTGACGTCAAGCTGGCCGGATTCGTCGCGGACCTGAACCTTGACGATGTTACCCTGCGAGACGACGGCGGCGCTGATCTGCGCGACGCTGTCTTCGTCCAGATCCCAAAGCGGCTTTGCCAGTGCTTGCGAGTTGGCGACGAGAAGAACGGAGATGTGGTCGCGGATTTCCTTTTCGGCGCGTCCGGAGGACAGGAAGAGGAACAGAACAAAAAGCGGGGCTACGAGCAGAAGCAGTGCAGCGAACACAATTCCTAGAAATCTGTTCTGAACGGAATTATGCATTTTCCTGCGTCTGCCCCTTGCCGCACAATTTTTTCGTTCAGAACGGAACTTGCTCTGGAACGATGGGGCATGCTTCCACGAAATGTCTTAATCGAAGTTGAAGCGGCTCTGTCCGAACAAATGAAAAGACCCGCTTTCCGGAGAAAGCGGGTCTTATACTTTACAAAGCGTTCAAGCGTTCAAGCGATCAAATGATCAAGCTTCAGCTTCGCCAGCTTCTTCTTCTTCCGATACGCCAGCTGCCGGAGCAACGATCGTAGCGATGGTGAAGTCGCGGTCGATAACCGTGGTCACGCCCTTCGGCAGGGTGACTTCGGAGATGTGGATGCTGTCGCCGATCTTCTTGCCGCTGAGGTCAACGTTGAAGAATTCCGGGATCGCATCAGCCGGGCAATGAACTTCGACGTCGTGACGAACGATGTTCAGAACGCCGCCGACCTTGAGGCCCTGGGACTTCTCTTCATTGATGAAGTGAACCGGGATCGCAACGGTAACGGCGGTGTTGCCGGATACGCGCAGGAAGTCGACGTGCATGGTGAAGTCGCGGACCGGATCGAGCTGGTAGTCCTTCGGCAGAACCTTGTACTTCTTGCCGTCGACGTCGATCGTAGCGATGGTGGTCATGAAACCGCCAGCGTGGATGCGCTTCGTTACCTCATTGGTGCTGAGGGAGATCGAAATTGGGGCCTGCTTGTCACCATAGATGACAGCCGGGATGAGACCATTGCGGCGAAGTTCACGGGCGGACCCCTTACCAACCCGTTCGCGCGCCTCGGCCTTGAGCTCGTAGCTTTCGTGGCTCATGACTTTTCCTTCCGAGGTTATTTGGAGAGCTCGGCGCAGGCATCGCCTGTCGCTGAACTGGAGGCGGGTTTCCCCATCCTCATCCGCATTGCCTCCAAGGGTGTCTGTGCGGACGCGTGCGCTATAGTCTAGTTGCGGCGGAATGGCAAGGGCGCGGCGCTTGAGAGACGTGGCGGTGCGAACGCGACCATGCTGTAATTCTTTAGCATGAGCTGATGCAACTTAGACATCCGCCGTCATCGCCAGTCAAAACTCAGGATCGACCGCCGTTGACGGAGCATTAATGACAGTTGCGATTAGCAATCGTCAAGACTTCGCCGGCTGCCGGAAATTACCGGTTTCTTAAGCGCCCGCATATGAAAGCGAAACGGCAAATTGGTCCGGATATATGATGCTTACCGTTTTTAACTGCATTGCCTACATGCATGATCTCAGGCTGGTCGTTTTGGCCGGATGCCTGTGCTTCCTGTCGAGCCTTGCCGCGCTGACACTGCTGCAGCGGGCGCGCAGCACCGTCAAGGTCGCGCGCCTGATCTGGCTCTTGATGGGTGGTGCTGCCGGCGGTTTCGGCATTTGGGCGACGCATTTCGTGGCGATGCTTGCCTATGATAGCGGCGTGGTCGTCGGTTACGACACTTCGGAAACATTGACGTCGCTGGTACTGGTGGTGGTCGCGACGCTTGCCGCCGTGGCGTTCGCTGCCGGCGCGGAGAGCAGGGTGCGGCGGGCGTTCGCCGGCATGCTGTTCGGCGTCGGCGTCACGTCGATGCACTTTCTCGGCATGACGGCTGTGCAGTTTCCCGGCAGCATGGATTGGGACCAGTCGCTTGTGCTTGCCTCGATGTCTTGCGCGGTGGTCATCTCGGCCATCGGCTTTTATATGCTCCCCGATATCAAGACCGATGCGCGCAAGCTGCTTATGCCTGCCGCGACGGTCTGCGCCGCGATCGTGGCGATGCATTTTACGGCCATGGCGGCGCTGACGATCGTGCCCGGCCCGGGACCAGTGATCGATCCGAGCGAGACCATGTCCACCGGCTTCATGGTCGTCACGCTTCTCTCGGTCTCGCTGTCCATGATTACGTCCGGCTTTGCAGCGGCGTTGTTTGCGATGCGTGCGGAAAGCTCGACGAAGGAGAGCGAGGCGCGTTTCGAGATGCTGGTGCAGGGCGTGACCGATTACGCGATCTACATGCTCGACAAGGATGGCCGGGTCGCCAACTGGAATGCCGGCGCCGAACGCGCCAAGGGATACACCGCCGACGAAATCATCGGCGAGGATTTTGGGCGCTTCTACTCCGAGGAAGAGCGCGCGGCCGGCCTGCCGCAGCGGGCACTTTTGAAGGCGCGCACCGAGGGGAAATTCGAGGCCGAGGGCAAGCGGTTCCGCAAAGACGGAACGTCCTTCTGGGCGCATGTCGTGATCGATCCCATCTGGAACGCCGACGGCGAGATCGCCGGCTATGCCAAGATCACCAAGGATGTGACCGAGCAGAAGGCCGACCGCGACCGCATCAAGGAAGTCTCGCGCAACCTCGATCTCGCACTTGAAAACGTCTCGCAGGGCATCTGCCTGTTCGACGCCGAGGAACGGCTCGTGCTGGCAAACCGCCGCTATAGCGAGATCTTTGAATTCGAGCAGGGAACGATCCGTCCCGGCATGAGCTACAAGGAGATCATCGCGATCGGGTACGAGATCCACTTCTCGGATCCCGAGGCCGTGGCAAAGCGCGCATCCGAGCATTACGACAAGCTGATGCGGGCGCTTAGATCCGGTGAACGCTCGATCGTGCACAAAGGCGCGCATGGCCGGTCGATCCAGCTGAACCTCAACGAGCTTCCCGATGGCGGCTGGGTCGCGACTTACGAAGACATTACGGAACGGCTGATTTCGGAAGAAAAGATCGCCTTCATGGCGCGCCACGACGCGTTGACGGGCTTGCCCAACCGCTCCGAGTTTTCCGAGCGCCTGTCGCAGGATCTGGCTGTCGCCAAGCGCGCCGGCACGAAGGTCGCGGTCATCGGCATCGATCTCGACAAGTTCAAGGAGATCAACGATCAGCGCGGCCATAGCGCCGGCGATCAGGTGCTGGTCACGCTCTCGGAGCGCATGAGCCAGCTTCTCGGCGAAGACGAATTCGTTGCCCGCTTCGGCGGTGACGAGTTCGCGGCGATCAAGCAGTTTTCCGATATCGCGGATCTGCATGATTTCGTGGCGCGGCTGGAGGCGAGCCTGACCGGCGACTTCCAGATCGATGATTTCGACATCAATCCCGACGCCAGCATCGGCGTTGCTATCTATCCGCAGGACGGAGCGACCGGCGAGATATTGCTCGCCAATGCCGATCTTGCCATGTACCGCGCCAAGGCGACGCTTTCCGAGCGCATCTGCTTCTATGAAGTGGCGATGGACGAGGCGGCACGCGACCGTCGCAAGATGGCAAGCGATCTCTGGTCGGCGATCGAAAAGAACGAGTTGCATCTGCACTTCCAGGTGCAGAAGTCGGTCTCAACAGGTGACATCACCGGCTACGAGGTACTGCTGCGCTGGGATCATGCGACGCGGGGCAACGTGCCGCCGGGCGAGTTTATCTCGGTTGCCGAGGAATGCGGCGCGATCGTTCCGATCGGGGAATGGGTGCTTCGCGAGGCCTGCAAGGAGGCTGCCGGCTGGGCGAATAAGCACAAGATCGCCGTCAACCTGTCGCCCGTCCAGATCGGTCACCAGGATATCGCCCATCTCGTGCATTCGGTCCTGTTCGAGACCGGGCTCGAGCCATGGCGCCTGGAGCTTGAGATCACCGAGTCGTCGATCATCGTCGACAAGGACCGGGCGCTGCTGACGCTGCGTCAGGTCAAGAATCTCGGCGTATCGATCGCCATTGACGATTTCGGCACGGGCTATTCGTCGCTGGAAACGCTGCGCGCCTTCCCGTTCGACAAGATCAAGCTCGATCGTAGCTTCATGAACGAGGTGGAGACCAGCGAGCAGGCGAAGGCGATCATCCGCGCGATCCTGGCGCTTGGGCAAAGCCTCAATATTCCGGTGCTCGCGGAGGGCGTCGAGACGGATGTGCAGCTTGGTATTCTGCTCGACGAAGGCTGCGATGAAGCGCAGGGCTATCTGCTCGGCCGGCCGATGCCGATGCGTTCACGCAAGATCGCCGCCTGAGGCCGCGCATGCAACTGCCGGGTTGACAGGGTGGGGGGCTAGCCTTCACATGCGACCTCAAATGGCACGGGAGAAATTCAGCATGCAACTCAAGACCCTAACGGCGACCGCTGTCGTTCTTCTTGGTCTGGTTTCGACGTCTTACGCGGTCGAGATCAACCAGAAGGGCGCCAAGGAAATCGAGGCGAACCTGTCGAAGCTCCTGCCGAAGGATGCAGCCAAGGGCTTCGTGACCGTCAACCCGGCGGGAACGCGCTACGAGATCGTCTATGACTTCGCGGCGCTGTTGAAGAAGGCAGACCCGAAGAATTTCTCCATCAAGGGCCTGAATCCGTGGTCCATCTTCGCAACGCCTGAAGAGAGCGGCCTGTGGACGATCGAGGGCAACAATTCGCTCGACGTCACCGGCTCGTTCAAGGCGCCCGGCCAGCCGAACACCGAATTCACCTATGTCATCGATTCCCTGATTTCGAACGGCATCTTCGATCCGGCGATCAGCTATCTGAAGTCCGGCGACTTCTCCAGCAAGGCGCTCCGCTTCACGTCGAAGACGGAGAAGGAAGAGGTTAGCGTCGAGACCGGCTCGTCGACCTACAAGATGACCTCGTCGGACGGCGAGCTGAAGGGTCGCACCAATTTCGCCGGCAGCGGCACGATGAACGGCTTTGTCGAGACGATCAGCGGCAAGGAAGTCCCGCCGGTCGAGATCCGCGCCGACTCGGTGGATTTCGCGGCTGCCGTGAACGGCGTTTCCGTCAACGATTTCCGCGCGATCCTCGCCTTCATCATCGAACATGCCGATGAGAAGAAGCTCAAGCGCGCCGAGAGCGAAGAGATCAAGGAGCTGGTGCGCAAGTCGTTCCCGCTGATGTCGAGCCTGAACGAGACGGTGACCATGAACAAGGTCAGCGTGTCGAGCGTTGCCGGCAGCGGCGGCGCCGACAGCGTCGACTACACGATCGGCATGAGCGGTCCGAGCGATGCGATGCGGTTCGATGTCGGCATGGCTGCCAAGCAGATCAGCTTCAACAGCGCTCTGCTGCCCGAGATGTATGCGCCCTTCGTTCCCGAAGAGGTGGACCTGCAGTTCGCCTTTCCGGAACTCAACATCGCGGCTGTCGGCGACGAGCTGATGAAGGTCGATTTTGCCGACGACAAGAAGAGCAAGGCGGAAAGCGACAAGGCTTTCGAGAAGCTTTTGACCAATGGCGAGTTCGTCGTTGCGTTCCCGAAGATTTCGGCGCGCTCCAGCGTCTACGATGCCGAGATCTCGGGTGAAGTCCGCGGCATTCCGGAGTCCACTACGGCGTATTCGTTGAACGCATCGATCGTCGCGCGCGACTTCGACAAGACGATCACCGCCATCCAGGAACTGGCCAAGAGCAATCCCGACCTCAATCAGGTTTCCTTCGGCCTGATGATGGTCAAGGGCTTCGGCAAGACCGATCCTGATGGTCGTCAGCGCTGGGACGTCAACGTCGCACGCGATGGTTCGATCACGGTCAATGGCCAGGTAATCAAGGGCGCGAACTGAGCCCAAGTCGTTTCCGGCCCCGTTCGTGGGGCCGGAAACCTGCTGCTCGTCAGAGAGCCAGCATAATCAGCGGCGGCATTCGCCCTGACCGACGATGCGGAAGCCCGCATTGCCTGCCTCGCATGAATTCGAAAATGTCCTGATCTCTCTGCCGCGCTCGCCGCAAACGGGGCGGTATTCGCGCGTGCAGATGCCACCTGGCCGCTGCGGCGGCATCGGCTCTTCATGGGGAGGGCGCGGACGGGGCGGGCGAGGGCCGGGTCCCGGCGTCATCGGTGGCCCGGCGCGGCATTCGCCACGACCGACGATCCTAAAGCCGTTGCTGTTGGCCTGGCAGGCATTGCCGAAGGTCTGCGTGCGTCCGCCACGTTCTCCACAGACGGGCGCGTATTCCATGGTGCACATTTGCGGCTGCGGCGGGCGAGGGCGCGGCGGTGGCGCGGGACGAACCGGGCCTGGTCCGGGTCCGTAACCAGGGCCTGGTCCATAGCCCGGACCCATGTCCGCGGTGCAGGCGGAGAGGGCTGGAAGGATGACCAGCATCGCCAGTCTTATCTGAGATTTCAGTATTGTCGCCATGCCTCTTCCTCCCGTCGGCTGGATATCATTGATAATCCTAGCCGAATTGGCGCGGGGGAGGAAGGGCGGAGAGAAAGTCCTGCCAGCCTCAGTCGAAGAGGCTGGAGACGGATTCTTCCTGGCTGGTGCGGTTGATGGCTTCGCCGATCAGCGTTGCGGTGGTCAGCACGCGGATATTGTGCGCCGACTGGACAGCCGTCGTCGGCTGGATGGAGTCGGTGATGACCAGTTCGCGCAGCTTCGAATTGGTGATGCGGGTGACCGCGCCGCCCGACAGAACGCCATGGGTGATGTAGGCGGTAACGCTTGCAGCGCCCTTGGCGAGCAGCGCGTCGGCCGCGTTGCAGAGCGTGCCGCCGGAATCGACGATATCGTCGATCAGCAGGCAGTCCTTGCCAGTGACGTCGCCGATGATGTTCATGACTTCGGATTCACCCGGGCGATCGCGGCGCTTGTCCACGATCGACAGCAGACAGTCGAGGCGCTTGGCGAGCGCGCGGGCGCGCACGACGCCGCCGACGTCTGGCGAAACAACCATGACGTTGGAGATGTCATAGTTGGCCTTGATGTCGCGCGTCAGGATCGGCACGGCATACAGGTTGTCGGTCGGGATATCGAAGAAGCCCTGGATCTGGCCGGCGTGGAGATCGAGCGTCAGGACGCGATCGGCACCGGCTTCGGTGATCAGGTTGGCGACGAGCTTGGCCGAGATCGGCGTACGGCCCGAAGCGCGGCGGTCCTGGCGTGCATAGCCGAAGTAGGGGAGGACCGCGGTGATGCGGCGGGCCGACGAGCGGCGCATCGCATCAATCATGATGAGCAATTCCATCAGGTGGTCGTTCGTCGGGAAGGACGTCGACTGGACGAGGAAGACATCCTCGCCGCGTACGTTTTCCTGGACTTCCACGAAGATTTCCTGGTCGGCAAATCTTCGGACCGTTGCTCTGCCCAAGGGCACTTTAAGATAGTTGCAGATCTCTTCGGCGAGGTGCCGGTTCGAATTGCCTGCGAAAACCTTCATCTTGGTCCGCCTGTTGCCTGCTGATAGCCGCGCTTTTTAGCCAGCTTGTTTCCGAATGCAAGGGTAAACGCGACTTGCGCCTTGATATTTCCAAAAAGCTTGTGGCTTAACCGCCACGGGCGTCCCGCCACGAGGAAAACTCGGTGATCGTCTTGGACGCAATCTGCTGCATGACGGAGGCCGGTACCACGGCCCAGGGATCCTGCGCTTGCGAGGGAACGCTCTCCTGTCCCTGAATGCGGTGCAGTCGGGCGCCGCTGTTGTCGAGCACATCCCAGACATAGACCACCGTGACCTTGCCGCTGTCGGAAAAGGCCGAGAGGTAACCCTTGAGGATGAAGGCGGTGCTGTTGTCGTTCGAGCTCTTGATCGAGAGGCCGTGCGAGCGGGCTTCGGCGCCGAGCTGCCGCGACAGGGGCGTCACGGCCTGCACCGGAGCGCCGATGATCGGCAGGAAGCGGACGGTCGATGCGCCGGATGGCGTCAGCATCGCCGTGCGCTTCGGCTCGGCTGCCTTTTCCTTGGCTTCTGCGTCGGCGATGTCCTGCTCTTCGGCCTGGGCATTGGATACAGGTTCCGAAACGGTGTCGGAGACCTGCTCGGAAAGAGGCTGGCTGCGGATCGCGGCAGACGCTCTTGGCGATTGTTCGGTCTGGCCATCGAGCGCGTAGGCCTGGGCCTGCATCGTGGTCGGCGGAGCGCCGCGACCGGATATGGGGCCTGATGTGGTGTCCTGCTCGACATAGGCGGGGTGGTAGCCGCCCTCGCGCGGCGAAGACGCAAACGTCTGGCTGCGGCGCGGTGTGCCGGCCATGCGCTCGACCTCGCCCTGGGTGACCGGCGTCGAGCGGATGCTGCCCGAGGTGTCGCCGATGTCGACGAGGGGTGTCAGGGCATCCGTGGTATTGCAAGCTGAAAGCAGGGCAAGGCAGGCGATGAGCGTGAGCGCTGTCGCAAGTCGCGTCATCCCTCGTGTCATCCTTCTTTTCGTGCGCGTGTTGCCACGCGGCATATGCCCCGGCCAACTTTATGACGGTCGGGGCACTGCAATGTCAATTGTCGATTCTAAAGGGTACCCACTCAGAGGTTGATGAAGTCGAGCGGGTGACGCGACAGCGCCTTCGGCTCGTCGGCGGTCGTGAGATAGGTTTGGCCCAGCGTCATGGCCGTGCCGCTGTCGGAATCCATGATGATCATGTGGACGAAGAGCGACATGCCCGGTTCGATCGGCTGCGGATTGCCGACATGGAACATCTGGTGTTCCATCCACGAGGGCGAGAAGCGGGCGCCGAGCGAATAGCCGCAGGCGTTCAGGCGATGACGCGAGAGGCCGCGCTCCTCCATGATCTTCGAGTGGACGTCGAAGACATCGCCGAATGTGTGTCCCGGCTTCAGTACGGTTTCGATGGCCTGGATGTTTTCGAGGCAGGCATTGTAGAGCTCACGATGGCGATAGCTCGGTTCGCCGATGACGATCGTGCGCATCATCGCGGCGTGGTAATGCGCGTAGGCGCCGGCCCATTCCAGCGTCAACTGGTCGTTGGCGTCGAGCCTGCGGCGGCCGGCCTTGTAGCGGCAGAGCAGGGCGTCGACGCCGGAGCCGATGATGAATTCGTTGGCGGGATAATCGCCGCCGCCGGCAAAGACGGCACCCTGCATGGCAGCGAGGATCGCGGCTTCATCGGCGCCTGCCTTCGTCAACGAGAGGGCCGCGTCCAGCGCGTCGTCGGCAAGGGCTGCGGCGCGCTCGACATAGGCGATCTCCGTCGGGCTCTTGATCAGGCGCAGGCGGCTGACGAGGTAGGAGGCATCGGAGATCTGGCCGAAGGCCATCAGCTGCGTGTCGAGAAGCCTTGCGATACGGCCGGTCATGCCATGGGTGTCGTATTCGACACCGATGCGCGCGCCGAGCAGGTCCATCTCGACCAGGAGGTTCTTGAGATCGACGGTCGGGTCGGCGTTGACGCGATCGACCCAGATATGAATGTTTTCGATGACCGACGTCTGCCGCGCCTGGCGCAGATCGGCGGAGCGCGTGAGGAGCGCCATGGTGCCGTCGGCCTTGACGACCAGCGTCTGGAAGAAGCAGTAGCCGAAGGTATCGTAACCCGTCAGCCAGTACATGCTTTCCTGGGCGAAGAGGAGGAGGGCATCGAGCTTCTCCTCCTGCATCTGTTGCGTCAGCCGCGCGAGGCGATCGGCGAATTCGGAGGTTTCGAAGTGTAGGCCCATACCGGTCACATCTCCCTTATGGCAATTGCCGAAATCTGTCGGCCGTAGTCCGGTTCCTGGCTGTGTGTCGTTCTTCGGTAGGAAAAGAAGCGTTCGCTGTCGGGGTAGGTGCAGACGCCGAGGCTTTCGGCCCTGACGCCGGCGGCGCGCAGCCGGTCGATGGTGAAGGACGGGAGGTCGAACATCGAATGGCCGGGCTTTTCCGACGGGGTGAAGTAGCGCTGGTAGTCGCCGTTTTCGCTGACGAAGCGCTCGACGAATTCGGGGCCGACCTCATAGCTCGCCTTGCTGATCGATGGTCCCAGGCAGGCGACGATCGCCTCGCGCTTGGCACCGAGCTTGATCATGGCATCGATGGTGTTTTCCAGCACGCCGGTGAAAGCACCCTTCCAGCCGGCATGGGCGGCGCCCACCACCTTGTTTTCCGGATCGGCGAACAGGATCGGTCCGCAGTCGGCGGCGAGCACGCCAAGCGCGATGCCGGGCGTTGCGGTCACCAGCGCATCGGCCGGCTGGCGGGTGCCGTCATAGGAGGCGTCGACCACGACGACGTCGGGCGAATGCACCTGATGCACGGTTGCCAACCGCTCGACCGGAAGGTCGAACCAGCCGGCGACGCGTCTGCGGTTCTCCTCGACCTTGGCGCGCTCATCGTTGGAACCGAGGCCGACATTGAGGCCGCGATAGATGCCGTCGGAGACGCCGCCCTGCCGGGTGAAATAGCCGTGTTGGATGGCGCTGCCCGTCGCTTCGTTCAGCAGCGCGCTTTGGATCGGTTCCGGGGAGGGCGCATGTGTCATCGGTCGTTCCAAGATCTGTTTTGGCCCAAGATTTGTTTCGGCCCGAGATTTGTTTTAGCGACGCCCAGACGGTGTGACGGACGAAGCGCTGTCGATTGCGGCGATGTTGACCCCGCTGCGCGTGCGCTGTCAATCCACGGAACGGAACGGCATCAGATCGATGGCGGGATGGGAAACGGCCATCACCTTGAAGAGTTCCCCCATCTTCCCTTCGCCTTCGCCGGCCAGGCGGTCGACGGCGGCCTGGATGATCTGCTGGGTGCGGGGTTCGCGATCGCGGCCGAGGGCGGCGGCGCGTTCCAGGATACCGAGGCCCACCAGGAAGTCGCCCTGGTGCAGCTGTCCGTTGACGTGGAGCCCGGCTGCCACGGCGGTCTCGCCGAGCGCCTGGAAATCGACGTGGCTGGTCAGATCGGCTTCGCCGGGGTGGGCGAGCGGCGGGTCGAATTCGTGCATGCGCACGGCCTGCAGCGTATCGCCGAAGCCGGTGATCAGGTGGCCGTAGTCGAGCGCCAACGCCGTGCCGCCAAAGGCCTTCAGCCGATCGGCGATGGCGACCATGACGGATTCGCGGGCAGGGGCGATTTCGAAGAGGGTGCCGAGCGGCACGGTCGCTGCCTGCTCCGGCAGCAGCTGCGGGTCGATGCCGGCGACGCCGGTTCCGAAGGACAGTTCGTCATCGACGTCGAGACCGACCATGCGTTCGCGAAAGCCGGTCGCGGTCTTCACGAACTGGCGGATGGGGATGGCGTCGAAGAGTTCGTTGGCGGCGATCAGCGTGACGCCCGGCGGGATTTCATCGAAGCCGTTGTGCCAGCTGATCCTGCCCTGATGGGCGGCGAGCGTCTCCGCCTGTACTTCGCGCAGGCGCGGGCTGGTCTCGACGAGGTGGACGCTCATCGTTTCGAAGAGTGGCGGCGCGAGGCGCTCGATGACGCGCAGCATGTCCGACATCATCGTGCCGCGTCCGGGGCCGATCTCGACCAGCTTCACATCCGACGGCGTGCCGTGGCGCTGCCATGCGTGGACGATAAAGACGCCGATCATCTCGCCGAAGAGCTGGCTGACCTCGGGCGCGGTGACGAAGTCGCCGGAACTGCCGAAGGGTTCCTTTGTCTTGTAATATCCGTATTCGGGGTCGGCGAGGCACAGCGAAAAGTAATCGGTGACGCTGATCGGACCGTTCGCCTGAATGATAGCCTTGATCTTCTCACCGAGTGCGGTGGTCATGTTCTCCTCCTCCGGTGCCGCGATCAGGACTGCAGGGCAGCCTGACGACGGGCGCGGATCATGGCCCAGAGGCCCAGCAGGATCATCGGCGACGACAGAACCATGCCCATCGTCAGCCAGTTGGTGCCGAGAAGGTAGCCGAGTTGTGCGTCAGGTTCACGGAAGAACTCGACGAAGATGCGCGACAGCGCATAGCCGCAGACGAAGACGCCGGCGACGAAGCCGGGGGTTTTCAGCGCCTTCATGCCGTAGATGAGGGCGGCGAGCACGAGAACCAGCACGATGCCTTCGAGGCCCGCTTCATAAAGCTGGCTCGGATGACGCGCGAAAGGGCCGCCGGTCGGG
Source organism: Rhizobium sp. Rhizsp42 (assembly GCF_047304155.1). Taxonomy (NCBI): domain Bacteria; kingdom Pseudomonadati; phylum Pseudomonadota; class Alphaproteobacteria; order Hyphomicrobiales; family Rhizobiaceae; genus Rhizobium; species Rhizobium sp. Rhizsp42. The sequence continues at coordinate 111,782 of NZ_JBGLYS010000005.1, forward strand.
AAGACAACGGCCCACGGCACGTCCGTCAATCGGCCCCAGAGCTCGCCATTGATGAAATTGGCGATGCGGCCGAAGAAGAGGCCGACGGGAACGACGGCGGCGACGATATCGAAGAGGTTCCAGAGCGGGATCTTGTTGCGCTTGGCGAAGATGATCATGGCGATCGTCGTGCCGGTCAGGCCGCCATGGAAGGACATGCCGCCGTTCCAGATCTGGATGGCGCGGATCGGGCTCTCGATGATCGCGGGCATGTCGTAGAACAGGATATAGCCGATGCGGCCGCCGAGGACGACGCCGAGCGCCACCCAGACGACGAAATCGTCGAGCTGCGCCTTGGTGATCGGCGAGACATTGCCGGGCCAGAGGCTGTCATTCGCGGCGATGAGGCGCGCGTAGTACCAGCCGATCATGATGCCCGCGACATAGGCCAGGCCGTACCAGTGAATGGCCACGGGCCCGATTGCAAAGGCGATCGGGTCGATATTGGGGAACGGCATGATGGCCATAAGGTCGGCAGCTGTCTGCAAGGTAATCCCATCCGTTGATGTGGGCGGAAGATGGCCTTGCCATAACAGCGGGTCAAGTTGATTGTTAGTGATGCGAGATAAGTGCGACCGCTTATCCAGTGCAAAGCGCTTGCATCCTTAACGGCGAAGCCCTACCTCATTCCTGAGGGCCGAGACCGGCCGGAAGCCATTATTTCAAAGGGAGTAAACCGCCATGACGACAGGCGCAAACCGCATCATGGACGAGTTCGCAAAGCTGATGACAGATGCCGCAGGTGCCGCCCAGGGCGTGCGCAAGGAAGTCGAGACGATGTTCAACGCGCAGGCCGAGCGCTGGCTGAACAGCATGGACGTGGTCAAGCGGGAAGAGTTCGAGGTCGTCCGCGAGATGGCGATCAAGGCGCGCGACGAAAATGATGCGCTGCTGGCACGCATCGCCGCGCTCGAGGCCAAGCTCGAATCCAAGCCTGCCGCCAAGGGCAAGTAAATCCCGTTTGGGGACAGGGCGCGGTGTGGCCTTTGAGAGACACACCGCTCCTTCGGCCAAAAAATCGGGTGTGTTTATCCACCTGTGGACACTGCCAAAAAAGCCAATGGGCAGAGTCGTTTATACCCTCCTTCTGAATCCAATTCCCAACACCTTTCCACAGTGGCGTTCCCTAAAACGGCCCTCAGGGGGCTGGCACACCACCGGGTGCGTTATACACTGATTTTAAATGATGATTCGAAGCAGTTGGTAAGCTCCGGGCAGGTTCACTGCGTAAGTCTGGTAGCGGTTCAACGGTCATCTGGGTTGGTGGTTTCCGGGTTAGTTGCGTGTGTTCGCTTGTGTCTCGTTGGACGAAGTCGTTACGCATTCACTCCGGTCAAGAAGGTGCTGCATGAGCCTCATGGAATTGGAAGTCGAGCGTCAGTCGAACCCGGTCGATATGATCGAGTACGTCGCCGCCCACAACGACTGGGCTTTCGAGCGGTCGGGTGACGACGAAATCGCGATGACGGTCGAGGGCAAGTGGACGGATTATCACGTCTCCTTTTCCTGGATGGAGGAATTCGAGGCGCTGCATCTCGGCTGCGCCTTCGACATCAAGATCCCCGAACAGCGCATGAATGAAGTGACGAAGCTTCTGGCCGGGATCAACGGTCAGGTGCTGATGGGTCACTTCGACGTCTGGCGTCAGGAGGATGTGATCATCTTTCGCCAGTCGCTGCTGCTTGCCGGCGGCGCGGAGCCGACGAACCGTCAGGTCGAAGTGCTGCTCGCCAGCGCGCTCGATACCTGCGAGACCTATTATCAGGCGTTCCAGTTCGTGATCTGGTCCGGCATGGACGCCAACCGCGCCATGGAAGCCGTGTTGTTCGAAACCGTGGGTGAAGCGTAACATGTCCGGTCTGTCGTCCTCGGGTCCAATCGTTCTTGTCGGCGCCGGCAATATGGGGGGCGCGATGCTCTCCGGCTGGCTGAAGAATGGTGTGCCCGGTGCCTCCGTCGTCGTCGTCGATCCCGGCCCCTCGGCCCAGATGATGGCGACGATCAATGAGGCGGGCGCCAGGCATGTGACGGCGCTGCCCGCCGAACTGAAGGCCGGCGTGCTGTTTCTGGCGGTGAAGCCGCAGGTAATGGACGCCGTGCTCCCCTCCGTGAAGAGTGCCGTCGGTGCCGAGACGGTCGTGGTTTCGGTCGCGGCGGGCAAGACGCTCGGTTTCCTCGAATCCCATCTCGGCGAAGCGGCGATGGTTCGCGCCATGCCGAACACGCCGGCCATGGTCGGCCGCGGCGTGACCGGCGCCTTCGCCAATGCCCGCGTTGGCCAGAACCAGCGCGATCAGGTGCATGCGCTGCTCAGGGTCTCCGGACCCGTGGAGTGGGTACCTTCAGAATCCGATATCGATGCCGTTACAGCCCTTTCGGGCAGTGGTCCTGCGTATGTGTTCTATCTCGTGGAGTGCATGGCAGAAGCAGGCCGCAAACTCGGCCTGCAGGCGGACCTTGCCATGCGGCTTGCACGGGAAACTGTCGCGGGGGCTGGTGAACTCTTGTACCAGTCCCCCGACGACGCATCGAAGCTTCGCCAGAACGTGACGTCGCCAGGCGGCACGACGGCGGCGGCGCTCTCGGTGCTGATGGCTGACGATGCGATGCAGCCGTTGTTCGACAAGGCGCTTTCGGCCGCTCGCAAGCGCGCCGAGGAGCTGGCGGGTTAATTCAAGGCGTATTTTGATGACCGAAGAGATTACCTACGGCGATTTCGAGCGGGTCGACATCCGTGTCGGCACCGTGATCGAGGCCAATCCGTTTCCCGAGGCGCGCAAGCCGGCCTTCAAGCTTTTGATCGACTTCGGGCCGGAGATCGGCGTCAAGAAGTCCTCGGCGCAGATCACCGTGCACTATACGCTTGAAAATCTCGTCGGCCGGCAGGTGCTGTGCGTGGTCAATTTCCCGCCACGGCAGATCGGGCCGTTCCGCTCCGAGGTTCTGACGCTCGGCTTCGAGGACGAGGCCGGCGCCATCGTGCTCGCGGCGCCGGACAAGCCGGTGCCAAACGGCAAGAAGATCATGTGATTGGTGGAGCGCCGCCGTGGCCTTGTGCCCGGCGGTTCAATGCCGACATTCTAGTGAATATCGCGTGAGATCGGGTCCGAGAGGCTGAAATCGTGAAACGTGGCTTCGAAGCCGGCGCGTTGCGGTGAGCAGAAGACCGGGCCGACCATCAATTCCGTAAACTTCGGGTCGAACCAGGCGAGGCGCGCCATGCGCCAATCCGCCATCAGGTCCGTCCTGCACTGGATGAACAGCGCATCGCCGTTGCGCGTGACCCGCACCGACAGCCTTGCGAAATCATGGTCGATGCGAAATGCCGACCAATCGGAATTGCCGTTGGTGACGACGACGCTGAAGTGGCGGGCGCCGTCGGTGTATTCGATCCCGCATTTCATCCAGTGCGTCGCGTCGGCGCGCAGCATGATGCCGGCCTGATCGTAGAGCGCCTGGTAATCCGCCGAAAAGCTCAGCTCTGCGGTGAAGTCGCCTTGGCGTAAACGATGGAGGAAGTGGCCGTCGTCGCGGTGAAAGCCGTAATAGGTTCCCTGCCAGAAATCGGTCTTGTCGCCGGAGCGCACGTGCAGGCCGTCGTCGCGCTGCTCGGAGAGGGGCGGCGGGTTGAGCCAGGTCATATCCGTCAAATCGATCGCCATCGTGATCTCAGGCCGGAATGCGGATGACGGCGCGCAAGCCACCTGAGGGGCTGTCGCCAAGCGTAACGTTGCCGCCATGGCTGCGGGCGATGTCGCGGGCGATCGCAAGGCCGAGACCCGTTCCCGACGCATCGAGGTTGCGGGCTTCGTCGAGGCGGAAGAAGGGCTTGAAGACGTCTTCGCGGTTCTGTTCGGGAATACCGGGGCCGTCGTCGTCAAACACGATCGTCAGCCACTTGGCGCCGTGCTTGGCCTCGATGTTGAGGGTCTTGGCGTAGCGGCGGGCGTTGGAGGCGAGGTTGGTGACGAGGCGCGTGAATGCGTTCGGCCGGACCACGATATCGTCGTCGCCCTCGATTGAATAAGTGAGCGTCTTCTTGTGCAGGGCGAAGTCCGGCTCAAGCTTCAACAGCAGCTCGCTCAGCTTCAGCTCGCCGACATCTTCCTCGACCTCGCTGCGGGCGAAAGCCATGTAGGCTTCCAGCATCGACTGCATGTCGTTGACGTCGTCGCTCATGCCTTGAAGATCGGGATTGTCTCCGGCGAGTGCGAGCTGCAGCTTGAAGCGCGTGAGGATGGTGCGCAGGTCGTGGCTAACCCCTGTCAGCATCGCCGTTCGCTGCTCCATCTGGCGTTCGATGCGCTCGCGCATGAGGATGAAGGCGAGGCCGGCGCGGCGGACTTCGTCAGCGCCGCGCGGGTAGAAGTTTTCAGCCTTCTGGCCCTTGCCGAAGCTTTCGGCGGCGGCCGCGAGTTTCTGGATCGGGCGGATCTGGCCCCTCAGGAACAGGATGGAAATGGTGATCAGCACCAGCGAGGCGCCGACCATCCAGACAATGAAGATATGGGTGTTGGAGGCGTAGGTCTGGTTGCGCTTGGCGAGCACGCGCAGGATCTTGCCGTCGAGTTTCACCCTGACCTCGACGAGATTGGAATCGCCGACCGTGTCGATCCAGAAGGGGCGCTTGATCTGGTCGCGGATCTCGTCGCTCAGAATGCCGTCGAGAATGGAGAAGAACGGCTTGATGCGGGGCGGTGGCAGCTCGCCATCGGGCTCGATCGAGATCTGCAGGCCGAGCTGGTCGCGGGCGATGCGGGTGGCCTCGCTGTAGTCGGTATCCTGCGGGTAGGTCTCGATCATCTGGATGATCGCGGCGATATCGGCGGTCACGGCCATCGACAGGCGCTGGGTGACCATCTGCCAGTGCCGCTCCATAAAGACGGCGGCGACGACGGACTGCAGGAGCACCATCGGCATGATGATGATGATCAGCGAACGGACGTAAAGGCCCTTGGGAAGCTGGCGGCGCAGCAGGCGCGTGAACCAACGCCAGCCGGAAACCGGCGAGCGGTCCTCGCGTCGCAGGGAATCGAATGTCACCATCTAATGCCTTTCCGGGTCCCGGATCATCAATCGATGCTCAGGCGGTATCCTATACCACGAACCGTCTGGAGCCAGACCGGATTTGACGGATCGTCCTCGATTTTGCGGCGCAGGCGGTTGATCTGCACGTCGATCGTGCGCTCGCCGACATCGACATCGTTGCCGATCAGTTCGTGGCGGGGGATTGTGTCGCCGGCGCGCTTGGCGAAAAGCAGCATGATTTCCTGCTCGCGATCCGTCAGGCGCACGATCTCGGCGGCCTTCTTGAGCTCGCGGCGGGTGAGCGAGAATGTGTAGGGGCCGAACATGACCTGTTCGATCTTCGGCGCATCGCCGGAGACGTTGCGGCGCAGGATGTTGTTGATGCGGAGCACCAGCTCGCGCGGGTCGAAGGGCTTGGGCAGATAGTCGTCGGCGCCGGCCTCCAGACCGGCGATGCGGCTGTCGGATTCGGCGAGCGCCGTCAGCATGATGATCGGCACGTTCTTGATGATGCGCAGATCCTTGGTGACGTCGATGCCGGATTCGCCGGGCATCATCACGTCCATGATGATCAGATCGAAATCGAGGCCGCCAAGCTTGCGGCGTGCTTCGGCGCCATCGGCCGCGACCGTCACACGGAAGCCGTTCTCGCTCAGATAGCGGTTGAGCAGCGCGCGAATACGCGTGTCGTCATCCACAACGAGCAAGTGTGCCGCATCGTCCGAAATCACTATCTTCGCCGCCATTCAGTCCGCTTTCGAGTTTTGTCTGTTCTGCATGCCACTCAGGAAGGCTTTCACACCCGCCCTGACCTCCGGGGAGGCTCCGTCGAATGCTCTCTCAATACGGCGCGATTGCGGCTCGGCGAGTGCAAGCGCCAGATCCCTGCCGGTCGCGGTGGGATAGAGCTTGCGCTGACGTCGGTCCTCAGGCCCCGCTTTTTGTTGAATATACCCCGAATCGATAAGCTGTTTGAGTACCCTTGCAAGACTCTGTTTGGTTATCTTCAACGTATCCAGGAGATCGGCAACGGTCATGCCGGGGTTTCGGTTAACGAAATGCACCACGCGGTGGTGCGCACGTCCAAAGCCGCTCTTTGCCAGGATGGCATCAGGATCCGATACGAAGTCCCGATAGGAGAAAAACAGGAGCTCGATGATGTCGAAGTCGATGGTTTCGGTGTTTTCCAACGGCTTGGTCAAAGGCTCCGGCTTGGGCTCCTGCCTGCCGGCTCTCGGGCTGCTCTGTCGTGCCAATTTGGCATTTCCTTTCCTAGTCTGCGCCGTTTGGCCGGAGCACGCGGGACCATAGGTCAGCAATGATGACATATGTTCCAGTGTCCGTCGGTTTCCGGCTTTCGCGCGTGCAAAGAAGATCGGTGTTATCAGTCGAACCGAGATGCCTCCGCGCAAAACTCCCCATGCGATACGCAATTCCCCTGCGTGATTGGATTAAGAGGCATATTTGCGGCAACAATCAACAGGCATGACGCGAGCGTTGCGGCGAGTTCACAGCCGTCTGGCGAGCGCGCATCAAAAAGGCGGCCGGGTGGCCGCCTTTGTTGTCCATGATTTCAGGTCTTAGTTGTAGACGTAGACGATACGGCGCGTGCCCGGATCGACCAGTACAGGACGGTCGTTGATGCGGGCGTAGCGGTACTGGTAGTCTGGGATTTCCTGGAAGGTCACGGTGCCGGGCACCTGCGCGCCGACGACGACGTCACCGCCGACTTCGACCGTGCGGCCAGGGTTGCTCTCGATATAGGTGGTGACCGTCTGCGGCGGTTCGATCGTCTCGACCGAGCCGACCGGGCCGAGCAGTTCGTCGCCCGGAGCGGGTTCGGCGGGGCCGGTCGCTGCCGTGGTTTCATACGTCACAACGGGGATATCGAGATCGGACTGGTGCTGCTGAACGATTACCTGGTTGCCGTCCTGATCCATCTGCAGGTACTGGGCGTAGACCCAGCCGCGCATGCCGTTGACATCGACACGGCACCACTGGCTGCCCGCGACGCAGCCGTCGAGGATGGTTTCGGAGCCGCGCGTCGCAACGCCGACAGCGGGATACTGCTCGCCGGGGCCGGCGTGAATGGTCAGATCGTTGATGGCCGTTGCGGCCATTTCCGCGCGGGCGAGGCCGGCGGACGCCAGAACCATTGCGCCTGCCAGGAAAAGATTTCGCTTCATGGTCATCGTGGGTCTCCTTTTATAGACGGGTTGGTAACGCCCGGAACAAGGGGAGGTTCCGCTAAGGGCGATCACAGGAGATTACACTTGTCGTTGCGGCGTGACGGAGGGCTCGGCAAAATCAAGGCTGCACGTGCCGGCGTTTGCGACTATATCGACATCGAGACGGACGACGTACGCAAGACATAAAGCGAGGCACCCCATGAGCATGCTCCAGGCCGGGATCATTCCGGTGACAGCGTTCCAGCAGAACTGCACGATCTTTTTCGATGAAGCGACGAAGGAAGGCGTGGTGATCGATCCGGGCGGGGATGTCGCCAATATCCTGCAGGGGATCGAGCAGAATGGCCTGAAGATCAAGGCGATCTGGCTGACCCACGGCCATCTCGACCATGCCGGCGGGGCCAAGGAGCTCAAGGAGGCGCTTGGCGTCGATATCATCGGCCCGCACGAGGACGACCTGCCGCTGCTGCAACGGATCGAGACGCAGGCGGAGAAATACGGGCTGCCTGCGGGGCAGATGCAGAATGTCGAGCCGGATCGCTGGCTGAAGGATGGGGACACTGTCTCCTTCGGCGAGCATGTGTTCGAGGTCTATCACACGCCGGGCCACGCGCCGGGGCATGTCATCTATTTCAACCGGGCGCAGAAGTTCGCGCATCTGGGCGACGTTCTGTTCAACGGTTCGATCGGCCGCACCGATCTTCCCGGCGGAAACCACCAGCAGTTGCTGGATTCAATCCGCGACAAGGTGCTGCCGCTGGGCGATGAGGTCGGCTTCATCTGCGGCCATGGCCCGGGCAGCCGGATCGGCGACGAGCGGCGCGGCAATCCCTATCTGCAGGGGCTTTGAGCCGGGCAGGGGATCAGAGCGGGCAACGCCCGCACAAAACAAAAGCGCCGCTGAAAAGCGGCGCTTCGTGCATGAGCGTTCAGTATTCGATCAGTTCGCGACGCAGAAGTGGCTGCGGCCGTCATTGCCGATGAAGGTGCCGCTGCGCGGATCGAACGAACGGTAGCGGTAGGAGCAGTAGCGTTCCCACTGCGGGGTCCACGGCTCGACGCCGACGCGAACCGGAGCCGGCTGGTAGTAGCGCACGGGCGCCGGGCGGTAATAGCGGGGAGGCGCTGCGTAGACCGGGCCATCGTCATAGGCGTAGGGCGGGTCGATGTAGCGCGGTTCGTCGTAACGCGGCGCATTGGCGATCGCCGAGCCGACGATCAAGCCTGTTGCAAGACCGACAGCGCCGCCGACCCATGCATCGTTGTTATGGTGGTGGCGATAGCGCCAGTCGTCAGCCGATGCGACACCGATCGACGAGAATGTGATGGCAGCCGCGGTTGCCGTCAGAAGAAGGGTCTTGGCAAGGCTATTCATGTGTTCTGTCCTGTTCAAACTCTTGGCCGGTTTTGCACCTTGATGATGGCAAGTTAACGGCTGGCGGCTGAATGCAGGCTGAACGATAAAACCCGGCGGCCCGCCGGGCTTCAACTCGATTGCAAAGGTAGGCTCTATCAGCCGTCGATCTGCAGGTTGACGGCCTTCGGGCCCTTGCCGCGACGATCCGGTTCGGTGTCGAAGCTTACCTTCTGGTTTTCCGTCAGTCCGGCCAATCCGGAAGCCTGCACGGCGGAAATGTGAACGAAGATGTCCGCGCCGCCCTTGTCAGGCTTGATGAATCCGAAGCCCTTGTCGGTGTTGAAGAATTTTACAGTCCCAGTCTCGGCCATGCGTCAGGTCCTTTGATCTCTGCCCGCCATCCACACGGGCAGCATACTGATATTGCCTCCTCACGGAGACGCTAACAGGCAATTATTGAATTGTGAGAAAAAGGTCCCCTCTAAATCAGTAGAGTTCTCCGCAGAACTTCCGCCTGCTTCTTCAGAACCTACCGACCGGAGTATTAGCGTCTCCGGCGCGCACAATCTTAAGGACTTCCCATGCTCGCAAAATGCCCGAACGCCACGAGATTGCTGCGATTATTCACTTTTGGCAAGCAAAAGTTTTCCGACGCAACGCTGCCTCGCGCGCCAATTCCGGGTGGGTTTTGGCCTTTGACGAAAAAAAGCACTCATCAGCCGCCGCTGAATAACGTTTTGTATCGTGAGCAATATATTTTAGGAGCAGATTTTGCCAAAATTACAACGTGCGCGCGACCTCGCGAACGTTAAACTTTTTTTCATATTTTCGGCTTCAGCCCGGATTTTGGCCGATAAGCAGGCCGTTTTGGCGACGTCGGCGGGCTATCTCGGGGACGATTTCAACTAGAAGCATTGCCGCGAACATCAGCGCGCAGCCGACATAGCCGAGAGCGGAGATCTTCTCGCCCAGCACAAGAGCGCCGAGCGCCGCGCCAAACAGCGCTTCCGACGACAGGAAGATGGCGGCTTGCGAGGAGGTGGTGTAGCGCTGGCCGATGATCTGCAGCGAGAATGCGATGCCTGACGAGAAGATGCCGACATAGAGGATCTCAGGCGCCGCGTCCCAGATCGCCGCCAGGCTGATGGGCTCGACAATGACGGCGGCTGCCAGCGCCAGGACGGCGGTGACGGCGAACTGCGCCACCGACAGTGTCAGGGCTCGGCCGGTCTCCGAGACGATGATGCCGGCGAGCGTGATCTGGCCGGCGGAGAAGACGGCGCAGAAGATCGTCAGGATATCGCCGCGCGAAAGGGCCGACATGTCGCCACCCGACAGCAGATAGATGCCGGTCAAGGCCATCAAGGCGCCAGGCCAGACGATCCAGTGCGGCGCCCGGCGCAGGAAAACCACGGCGATGATCGGAACGATCACGACATAGAGGCCGGTGAGGAAGCTTGAATTGGTGACCGTCGTCGTCTGGAGACCGATCTGCTGGGTGATCATGACGCCGAAGAGGGTCAGCCCGATCAGCAGATAGAGCATCGCGTGGCGCCCGCTGGTCTTGGTCTTGCTCTTGCGCGCCTCGATCAGCGCGAAGGGTAGCACGGCGACGGTGGCAATCGCGAAGCGCAGGCCGACGAACCAGAGCGGACCGATCGTTTCCATCGCCGTCGACTGCGCGACGAAGCCGCCGCCCCATATGGCGCCAGCCAGCAATAGAACAAGGTTCGCCTGTATGCGCGTCATGTCAGCCTCAATCTGGGAGGTCGGCCAGACGGGGTTAGCGCTTTGCGGCCGAAACGGAAGTGGTCGAGATGGGCGACCGTTACCAGTTTCGTTCGACCGCAGCAAGGCGACGCCTACCGATGAGATCAGCCGTTGTTGGCGGGTGCCCTGGAGACGCGCAGCAGTGCACCATCATCCGCATCGGTGACGATCAGAAGCGCGCCATCGGGCGCCACCACGATATCGCGCATGCGGCCATAGGCGCCGTCGAAGATGCGCTCCTCAGCAACGAAAGCGCCGCTGTCATCGCGCTGCATGCGCGACAGGAGTTGGAACTTGAGGGCTGCGACCAGGAAGTCGCCATTCCATTCCGGAAACATCTTGCCGCGATAGATGGCGACAGCGCCAGGGGCGATCGAGGGATCCCAATAATAGAGCGGCTGCTCTAGCCCCTTTTTGGCGGTGCCTTCGCCAATTTCGGCGCCGGAATAGTCGCGGCCGTAGGTTATGATCGGCCAGCCGTAGTTCTTGCCCGGCTCGATGCCGTTGATCTCGTCGCCGCCGCGCGCGCCATGCTCGACGGTGTAGAGCTTGCCGTCGGCGGCGTCGAAGGTGATGCCCTGTGGGTTCCTGTGGCCCTTCGACCAGATTTCCGGCAGCGCCTTGGCGCCGTCCTTGAAGGGATTGTCATTGGGGATGCTGCCATCGGCGTTGATATGGACGATCGCGCCGGCATCGTCCTGCCAGTCCTGCGAGCGGTCACGATCGCCGCGGTCGCCGATGCTGATGAAGAGCGAGCCATCCTTGGCGATGGCGATGCGCGAGCCATATTGGATGCCGCCGCTGGTGAACTTGCGCATCTTGAAGATCGACTTGACGTTATCAAGCGCGGTTCCATCGGCCGAAAGCGTGGCGCTGAAGGCTTCGGTGCCGGAGCCGCCGTCACCCGGGGTCGCGGCCGTGAGATAGAGGGTTCGCGAGGTCGCAAAATCGGGTGCCAGTTCCACATCCATCAGGCCACCCTGGCTTCTGGCGTAGACCTTGGGCACGCCGGATATCGGTGCGGAAAGCTTGCCGTCGCGGATGATCCGCAAGCGGCCTGGGCGTTCGGTCACGAGATAGCCGCCATCGGGAAGGACGGCCACCGCCCATGGGTGCTCCAGCCCCGAGGCGATCGTTTCGACCTGAACCTGGACCTTCTTGGTCTCGACCGTGTCGGCAGCCATCGCCGGGGCGGATTGGGAAAGGATCGCCGTCAGCAACAAGCCAATCCCTGGCGCTTTACCGAGCCGAAGTGTCGAAACTGATCTCATTCCCCATCCCCTAATGCCAACTTACAAATATCGATCCACCATTCCTGCCTGAGACTTGGAGGAGAGTGCGCCTTGGTTCAACCCTCAAGGCAGAGGGGATAACGGCATTGTGTTTCGGCCTTGAACGGAGCCGGTCGTTTTCGCGTCCACAAGCTCTGCCTCGACGATATAGCGGAGCGGTCCCCGTTCGGTGGCGCCGAAGGGCCAGCAGGTTGCCAGCACGAGGTTATGGCCATGTGCGGCCGGGTCGATGCCGCTGTTGTCCCAGGAGACGACGCGGCCTTCGCCGGCCTTGAATATCAGGCGTTCGCCGTCACGGCGCGTCACCTCGATCTCATCGCCCGGCTTGACGTCCTTCAGCCAGCGGAAGTGGGTGTCGCGATGGGCGGCGATGACGGATGTGCCCTCGTCGCCGGGCTGCGGCGTGTTCGTCAGCCATGCGGGGCCGAAGGCGAGCGCCTCGCCGGACGCACCGGAGAGAACGATCGCCTGCTTGCCGAGGCGGGGGGCGCTGACCTTCGCCTCGGTGGTGAAGTCGGCCCAGGGCCAGGGCTTGGCGTCCTCGCCGCGCAGTTCGGCCGCAAAGGCGCGCGCCAGCAGGAATTGCGACAGCTGCGCCTTCGCCTTGATATAGATGCCGTCGCCGATCAGGATCATCCCGTAGATCGCCAGGATGGCGATGCCTGCAGCGATCACCTTCTCGACCACGGAAAAGCGCGGCAATAGCGCGGATGGCTGCTTGTTGTCGGGTGCGTCGAAGGCGGTTGCCGCCGCTGTCGCCATGGCGAGTTCCAGATAGGTGGGAAGCGGGCCGAAGTCATCGGCCGGTCCGGCTCCGCTGGTTCTGCCCGTTCTAATGGCCACGGCGGGTCCCTCCCGCCATGGCGTTGCGGCGTCTCCACGCCATCAGACCGCTTGCGGCCACCAGCGCCAGGATCATCAGCGTCAGGCCACGGGCGATCTGCTCGTCGGCGCGGGTGGCGGTCTGCGGCAGCTGGACGGAGGCCGAGCGCTGGGCGATCAGGTTGGCCACCTTGGGTGTCGGGGCGGCCGCCATGCGGGTTGCCGCGAGCTCGGCCACCTGCTGCAGTGGGGCAGCCATGGCATGGTCGGGGCCGTTGCCTGAAGGTGCCTGCGGGGCGGGGGGCGTTTCGCCGTAGACTTTCTCGAAGTCCCAGCCATCAGGCAGGTTAAGCGGGAGCTTGGCGGAGTCCAGCGGCTTGTCTGAAGGGCGCGACGGGGTGACGTCGACAGCGACGAGGCTGGTCATGCGCGAGACGAGGTGATGGGCAAGCGCCACGATCTCGACATCCTTGTCGAGCGCTGTCGGGTCCTGGCGCTCATAGGCGCGGGCTTCAAGATCGTCGATCTTGCGGCGTGCCCAGAGCTTGGAGATGCCCTGGCCATCGGCGGCGTTGGCGATATCCATCTCGACGCGCCACGGCTGGACGCCGGTCTTGCCCGTGATCTGCAGTTTGCCCGTCGGCTTGGCGTCCGGCAGTTCTGCCGTCAGCACCACGGGTTCACCGGTGTAGAGGTCGGGCATCGGGTTGGGGGTGATGTCCTCGGCCTTGGTGTTTTCGAAGGTCGCCGCGATATCGGTCATCGCGGGGTTCTGCAGCTTTTCGAACAGCTCGGCCATGCGCGTGGCGATCTGGTCGGTGGAGCCGATCTGGGTGAAGGTGCCGCGGCCCATCTCGGCGGCCTTGGTCATGAAGTAAGAGTTGGGCGCCGAGCCGATGCCGACGGTGAAGACGCGGGCGTCGCCACGGTTCTGGGTGATTTCGGTGAAGAGCTGCTGCTCGTTGCCGATCGCGCCGTCGGTGAGGAAGACGACCTGGCGCAGCGCGCCCGCCGCGACCGAGCCCTGGTTGCGCAGCGCGTCCTGCAGTGCCGGCAGCATCTCGGTGCCGCCATCGGCGTTCAGGCTCCTGACATAGGATATCGCCTTTTCGCGATTGTCAGGGGAGGCGGCGACGAGGCCGTTGAAATAGTCGGTCATCGTGTCGTCGAAACGGATCACGTTGAAGCGGTCGTCGGCGTTGAGCCTCGAGATGGCGAGCGCCAGGCTCTCCTTCGCCTGCTCGATCGACGGGCCGGACATGGAGCCGGAATTGTCGATGACGAAGACGACCTCGCGCTTGGCGGGGACAGCGTTCGCATCCGGCGTCGCGGGCGGGGTGACGAAGGCGAGAAGATAGGTCTTGCCGTCGCGCACTTCGCGGAACAGGCCAGCGCTCGGCGTCTTGCCGGGCGCGGCCTTCCAGGTGAGTTCGAAATCCTTGTCGGCGGGAACGGTTTCGCCCTTCAGCGCGATCACGCGGTTCTGGTCGCCGTCGGTCTTGATATCGACATCGTGGAAGGAGGATTTGACATCGCCGAGCGGGAAGCCGGCCTTTAGCTTTACGGTCAGCGCGACAGGGTTGATCTTGGCGTTTTCGCGCGGATCGAGCACCGGTGTGGTGATCTTCTCGCGGTTTTCGACCGGATCGGACGGGACGGCGAAGCCGGCGCCGTTGTTGAACTCGACGGTCTGGACGATCGGCGCCGGATTGTAGCGGGGTGCCACGACCATCGGGAAGCGCAGCGAGAACTCGCCGCCGGACTGGTGCACCGTCTGCTGGTATTCGACCTGCACGACGATGGTTTCGCCGGGGCCGATATTGGCGACCTGGTTGGTGAAGATGTTGGGGCGTTGCTGTTCCAACAGCGCGGTCTTCTTGCCCTCGGCCTTGGCCTGCTCGTAGATTTCGCGGGCTTCCTGTCGTGGCTTGATCTGGCCTTCGATGAAGCGGTCGCCGATCTGCATCTTCAGAACGTCGACGGCCGAATTTTCGGGCAGCGGGAAAACGTAGGTGCCCTCGACCCAACCCTTGCTCGGGTTCTGGAAGCGCTGCGTGACCTTGACGCGGGCGATGGGGCCGGTGACATCCATCTCGACGTCGGTCTTCAGGCGCGGCGCCTCGACGAAGAAGCCGGGTTCCTTGGCGGGAAAGAGCAGCGAGCCGCTGTTGACGTCGTTCGGCTTGATCAGGCCAGCGAGCTCGCTGGCTTTCGGCTGGCTTTCCTCGGCGGCATAGGCGGCCGTCACCAGTCCTGATGTAACCAGGATGGAGGCGGCGAATGCCACGAATGCGATCAGCAGGGATATGGAAACGCGGGCGGCGCGCAGCCGCCTGATGGTGACTTCATCTTCCAGAAACATGGCATGCCCTCAGTAACCAATTTCGGAGATGCAAGAATGCGGCTTCGATCTCGGCGGGCTCGCGACCGAATTGCGGCATGCCACGGCATTTGTTGCGGCCAATTCGTGGCGAAGGGCCGATTTGGCGAAGTTTTTGATTTCAGGGCGTAAATCGGGATCGCGTCGGGCGGGTGGCTTCGGATTATGCGAATCACGATCCCGATAGCGCGAATGATCACGAAGAATCATCCGTTTCATCACGCCTTTGGCCTTGAAAAGCCTGCCTACATTGGACATAGACCGTAGCGCAGAAATCCGGCCCCGGCCGTCTGCTAAAATCAACCGTATAGGACCGATATCATGGCCTTTCTTGCCGATGCTCTTTCCCGTGTGAAGCCTTCCGCCACCATCGCCGTTTCCCAGAAAGCGCGCGAGTTGAAAGCAAAAGGCCGTGACGTGATCGGTCTTGGCGCCGGTGAGCCGGACTTCGATACGCCCGACAACATCAAGCAGGCGGCGATCGACGCGATCAACCGCGGCGAGACGAAGTACACGCCGGTTTCCGGTATCCCTGAACTGCGCAAGGCGATTGCCGCGAAGTTCAAGCGCGAGAACGGCCTGGATTACTCCTGGGAGCAGACGATCGTCGGCACCGGCGGAAAGCAGATTCTTTTCAACGCCTTCATGGCGACGCTGAATGCCGGCGATGAAGTCGTCATCCCGGCTCCTTACTGGGTGTCGTATCCTGAAATGGTAGCGCTGTGCGGTGGCACGCCTGTTACCGTCATGACGACGCAGGAAAACAACTTCAAGCTCCAGGCTGAAGATCTCGACAAGGCGATCACGCCGAAGACGAAGTGGTTCATCTTCAACTCGCCGTCCAACCCGTCGGGTGCCGCCTATACGCATGACGAGCTGAAGGCGCTCACCGACGTGCTGCTCAAGCATCCACATGTCTGGATCCTGACCGACGACATGTACGAGCACCTGACCTATGGCGACTTCAAGTTCGTCACGCCCGTCGAAGTCGAGCCGAAGCTTTATGACCGCACGCTCACCATGAACGGCGTATCGAAGGCCTACGCGATGACCGGCTGGCGTATCGGCTACGCGGCCGGCCCGATCCAGCTGATCAAGGCCATGGACATGATCCAGGGCCAGCAGACCTCCGGCGCATCGTCGATCGCGCAGTGGGCCGCCGTCGAGGCGCTGAACGGCACGCAGGCGTTCATTCCCGAGAACAAGAAGATCTTCGAAGGCCGCCGCGACCTCGTCGTGTCGATGCTGAACCAGGCCAAGGGCATTTCGTGCCCGAACCCGGAAGGCGCCTTCTACGTCTACCCGTCCTGCGCCGGCCTGATCGGCAAGACGGCGCCCACGGGCAAGGTCATCGAGACGGATGAGGACTTCGTGTCCGAACTGCTGGAATCGGAAGGCGTTGCCGTGGTTCACGGCTCGGCCTTCGGCCTCGGCCCGAACTTCCGCATCTCCTACGCGACCTCGGAAGCGCAGCTCGAAGAAGCCTGCAAGCGCATCCAGCGCTTCTGCGGCGCCTGCAAGTAAGCAGTCTTGCTTTGAACTTCGAAACCCGCCGGCGACGGCGGGTTTTTTGTTGCGGGTGTGTTTTGCTCCCGCCCATTTAAGGATCGCTAATGACTGGCGTCTATTGGTGCGGTGTTTTTATAGATTTCATTGCCTCCGGATCATGACGCTTCAATCCTTCCAGCTCGATCTCGCAACGGTTCTCCTGTTGCATCAATGCTCGTTTCTCGTCGGCGCTCTCTGCTTTCTCTACACGCGCTGGCAGTCGAAGCGCGGCGAGGGGCTGGGCACGCTGGCGATCGGCTTCCTGTCGCTGGCGATGTCGTCGACCTTGGCTGGGCTGGGTGAGCGTTCGGTGCTCTCCCATGAAATCTGGACGTTCGGCACCTTTGTATTCGGCCTCATCGGCTATTCGGTCTTCTGGGTCGGCATGCGCCAGCTCAGCAGCGGCCGACGGCGGCGGATCGATTGGCTCGTGCTGGTCATTCCAGCGGTGCTGATCGTGACCGCGGTCGTGACGCAATTCTACCTGGTCGACGCGCTTCGCGGCGCGGTCGGGAATTTCGTTTCCTTCCTGTCGCTGGCGGCGGCCACGGCCACCGTGCTGCACGATCGGCGACCGGAACGGCTGCCAGTGCGGATCGTGCTGTCTTGCGTGATCGCGCTGTCGTCGATTCTCGCCTTGCTCATCGTCATTGCCATGCTGACGCCGGCAATCGCTCCGATGACGCCGCGCTGGGCGTTCTTCATCCGCATCATCTGCCATTTCGCCATCGCGCTCTTCGTGATCATCCTCGTGAAGGAGCGCGCCGAGGCGGCGCTGCGGCATGTGGCCGATACGGATATGCTGACGGGCGTCGGCAACCGCCGCTGGTTCACCTCGCGGATGCCTAAGGTCATGCGCGGCGACGATGCGCTGCTGTTGATGGATCTGGACCTGTTCAAGCAGGTCAACGATCGTTTCGGCCATGATACCGGCGATCAGGTGCTCGTCAGCTTCGCCGATGCGATCCGCCGCAACCTCAATGCCAGCGGCAGCTTCGCGCGTCTCGGCGGCGAGGAGTTCGCGGCCTATCTGCCGAAGACGAACGCCTTGGAAGCCATGAAGGCGGCCGAGCGTCTGGTCGATGTGATCGGCAAGCTCGAAGTGGACAGCAACGGTCAACGCGTGCCGCTCACCGTCAGCATCGGCGTTGCGACGAGCGCGGATGCGGGCCGCTCCTGGAGCGACCTGCTCAAAATGGCCGATGCGGCGCTTTATGCCGCCAAGGATAGCGGGCGCAATCGCGCCGTTCTCTACGACAAGATCGCGGCGTAATCCGCCTTCCTGCTTGGCAATCCGATTCAGGTTTTCGCCGTAAGGCGTTGATTTCGGATTCTATCTGCCGCTGAGCTTCTCGATCGTCATAACCCCAGGCTCGCCAGCATCAGGAACGTTGCGAAGAGGATGAAGTGCGTCATGCCCTCGATGGCGTTGGTCTCGCCATCGTTGAGGTTGATGGCGGCGGCGATCAGGGTGATCGTGACCATCACCGTCTGCACCGGCGTCATTGCCATGATGAAGGGCTGGCCGGTGTAGAGCGCGATCGCCTCCATGACCGGGACGGTCAGGATGACGGTCGAAAGCGAGGCGCCCATGGCGATGTTGACGGTTGCCTGCATTCGGTTCTTCAAGGCTGCGCGAAGCGCGGTCAGGATCTCGGGCGCGGCCGATATGGTCGCGACGACCAGCGCGGTGAGGCCGATTGGCGCGCCGGTGTCCTTGAGGCCGGTCGTCATGAAGGCCGACATGAACTCGGCGAGTGCTCCGATGACGACGACGCCTGCCAGGATCGTGGCGATCGAGACCGCCGTCGACCCTTCGTCGCCATGGTCCTCCGATGCGTCCTGTTTGCGCTCGGCGCGTGGGTAGCTGTAGCTGAAGAAGTAGCTGTGCTGGCCAACCTGCATGCGCAGGAAAAGCGCGTAGAGCGCGATCATCGCGACGATGGTGAAGGCGGAATAATAGTGCCATTTCTCGTCTGGCACGAATTCCGGGACGATCATCGAGATGCCGATGGCCGTCAGGATCATCACGCCATAGGTCTTGCCGGAGTTGTCGTTATAGGGCTGCTCTCCATGCTTCAGGCCGCCGAGCAGGGCGGCGAGGCCGAGGATGCCGTTGATATCGAGCATCAGCGCCGAATAGATCGTGTCGCGCACCAGCGTCGGCGAGCTTTCGCCTGACATCATGATGGCGAGGATGATGACCTCGACGGCAACCGCCGAGAGCGTCAAGATCATCGTGCCATAGGGATCGCCGACCTTGATGGCGAGGATTTCGGCGTGATGGGCCACGCGCATCGAGGCGAGCACGATGGTGACGACGAGGGCGGCAGCCGCGATGAGTGCCGCGCCCTGGCCCATCTCCATGATCGCGTGTTCCGACAGAAACGCCGCCACGCCGACCGCAATCGCAATCAGCAGGTACCGTTCGGTTTTCAGGCGTGACACTATCCCCAACGTCGAGCTCCGATCTTGATTCATGTATCAAGTCTAAGGCGATGATTTCACATATCAAGTCGGCGATTGCGCGGGGCAGGTTTGCAGTCTTGGGCATTTAATGGAATACTGCCTCATCGGTCAGCCGGAAGCATATCGCGGCGCCTCTCGTCTTTTTGCCAGATGGCACCGCGCTAAACAGGATTCGATCCTGTTGGTTCGGTGTGTTGAACCAAGCAAAAGAGGAGTGAAGTGCATGGTCAAGGTGGTCTATGAAGTCGTCCAGCACGATGGCGGCTGGGCCTACCGGCTGGGAAACGTGTATTCCGAGGCCTTCCCGACACATTCCGAAGCGCTTGAGGCGGCCCGTATCGTGGCGGCCGAGCAGCAGGTCGGCGGCGATTCCGCCGAGATCAGCTGGCAGGACGACAAGGGCAAGTGGCACGAGGAATATGCCGAGGGTGGCGACCGTCCGGAGACCGAGGTGGTCGATGGCAACTGGAAGACCCACCAGGCCGCAACGTCGCCACGCGCCTGACCGATCGCACTCTTCATGAGGCGTTCCGTCAGTCCCGGCGGCCGAGCGCTCCTTCCCTGATATAGTCAAGCAGGCCCGCGACCAGCGCGTCGAAGGTGACGCGGTAGCGCGGCGAGGTCTTGATCGCCTCGTGCATCACCACCCAGGTCGCAAGCGGGATTTGAAACGCCTGCGGCAGAACGTGGACGAGATCCTCATCCGACGCCGCCAGTCCTGCCTGGCACATCCCTATCCCCAATCCCGAGCGGATCGCCGCCATCTGCGCCAGCGTGCTATCGGCCTTGAAGCCGAAGGTGAGGTCGGCGAAGACAGGGTAGCGTTTCAGCATCGTCCTGACATAGCCGGTGTGCCGGTCGAAGCCGATCAGGCGGTGGTTGCTTAGATCGGCCAGCGTTTGTGGTGTTCCGCGTTGATCGAGGTAGCGGCGATGGGCGTGGAAGCCGAGCGGGATATCGCCGATGCGGCGTACCACCAGCGCGTCCTGTGTCGGCTCGCTCATCCGCACGGCGATATCGGCTTCGCGGCTGAGCAAATCCTCGACCGCGTCGGAGGCGGAGAGCTCGATCTCGAGCTCGGGGTACTGCTCCATCAGCGGCGCCAGGATCGAGGGCAGCACCTCGACGCCGATCACTTCGCTGGCGCTGATGCGGACCGGGCCGGCGATGCGGTCGCGGTGGCCGGAGGCAGTGCGGAGCAGGGCGGCGGAGGTTGAGGCCAGCGTTTCGGCATAGGGCTTGAGTTCGAGGGCGGCTTCGGTCGGCATCAGGCCGCTCTGCGAGCGGACGAAGAGTTGCGTGCCGACGATCTCTTCCAGCGCGTCGATATGGCGGCCGATGGTCGGCTGCGTCAGGCCGAGCTCGCGGGCGGCGGCCGATAGCGAGCCGTGGTGGAGTACGGCGAGAAGGGTGCGGTAGAAATCCCAGCTTGGCTCCGTGGTCATTCAAATACGTATAGATGAGATAAGAATTTCGTCAATTTCGTTTATCTCTGCGAGAGCGCATGATCTCTTCATCAACAGATGGAGACGATGATGACACAGCAGATCGCACTTGTACTCGGAGCAACCGGTGGCATTGGCGGCGCGGTTGCCCGCAAGCTTGTTTCACGCGGCTGGCATGTCCGGGCGCTGAACCGCAATGTAGAGAAGGCGCGCGCCGCCGAGCCCTGTTTGAAGTGGGTGCAGGGGGACGCGATGCGCGCGGCCGATGTGATGGCCGCCGCTGAAGGAGCGAGCCTGATCCTGCACGCCGTCAATCCGCCCGGCTATCGCGACTGGGAAAAGCTGGTGCTGCCGATGCTCGACAATACGATCGCGGCCGCCAAGGCGGTCGGGGCAACGATCGTGCTTCCCGGCACGGTCTACAATTTCGGACCGGACGCGTTTCCTGTTCTGCGCGAGGATAGCCCGCAGCATCCGGTGACGAAGAAGGGTGGCATCCGCGTCGAGATGGAAAAGAGGCTTGAGGCCGGATCGCGAGAGGGGGCGCCCGTCATTATCGTGCGCGCCGGCGATTTCTTTGGGCCGGGGGCGGCGAGCAGTTGGTTCTCGCAGGGCATGATCACGCCGGGCAAGCCCGTTTCCACCGTGACCAACCCGGCACGCAAGGGTGTGGGGCATCAGTGGGCCTATCTGCCTGACGTGGCGGAAACGATGGTGCAATTGGTCGAGCGCCGTGACCGGCTGCCTGGTTTCGCAGTCTATCACATGGACGGCTTCTGGGATCGCGATGGGCAGCAGATGGTCGAGGCGATCAGGCGCGCCGTTGGCGGTCGGGTGAAGGTGCGGGGCTTTCCCTGGTTCGTCGTGCCGCTGGCGGCACCCTTCGTGACCTTCATGCGCGAATTGAAGGAGATGCGCTATCTCTGGCGCGAGCCGATCCGGATGCGCAATGACCGGCTGGTGGCGGAACTTGGCTTTGAGCCGCAGACGCCGATTGATGAGGCCATCAGGACGACCTTGCTGTCGCTCGGCTGCCTTGACGGGCGGATGGACGGTGAGGTGGCAGGCGCAGTGGCGCCGCGTGGCTAGCCTTGGCTCAGTTCCGCGAGCGCGATGCGGGCGACCGTCAGCGGGCTTTGCGCTTCCGACAGCATGCCGTCGTCGAGAAACCAGGCGGCGGAGAGGCCGCAATAGGCGGTGATCCAGCGCAGCAGGCGCATGGGCTCGATGTTGGCGGCAGCGGATATGATCGGCAACTGGCGACGGAGGCGATCGGGATCGGTGGCCGTCGAGAGTTCCGGGTTGGCGAAGATGTTGGCGTAGTCGAAGCCGCGCTCGCCAACCAGGCCCTTCGGATCGATCGCCAGCCAGCCGTGTCCTTCGAAATCGAGGACATTGCCGTGGTGGATGTCGCCATGCAGGACGGTCTTGTCACGCGGGTCGGCGAGCAGGGCGGTGGCGATCTCGTGGCAATCGGTGAGCACGCCGCCGTATTTGCCGGCGGCCGGTGCGAGATCGCGGAACCATCGGGCAAGGGGAATGAGCGGCGGCTTCGGTGTCTGGCGTGGCGCATGCAGTCTGGCGACTGTGTCGCAGAGGATGCGGTTTGCCTCGTCGTCCTCGCCTTCAGCGGCCATGGCGAGCAGCGAGCGGCGACCTTGGGCTCGCTCGAGCACGATCGCATCGGCGTCGTGGCAATAGACCTTCGCCGCACCGTTTCCGTCCCACCAGTGCATCACGGCGGCGCCCGATCGCTCGGCTTCGTCGGCGCTCAGCTTCAGCATGGCCGGCTTGTCGCGCCATAGCACGGGCAGGAGATGGCTGGAGTGGGTGACGACAGGCTCGCCGTCAGGGGTGAGGTGCCAGCGGTCGAGATAGGTCTTGAACATGAGGGGATGCTAGCCGCTCGCGGCCAGAAAGGGAAATGACGTGGACCCAGAATGACATGGGCCAGAAAGAGAAATCCCGCCTGATGGCGGGATTTCGAGGCATTGGTGTTGATTAGGCGACCTTTTCGAGGGCCGGGTAGTCGATGTAGCCCTTCGGGCCGCCGCCATAGAGGGTGGCCTGGTCGATTTCGTTGAGCGGGGCGTTGGCCTTGAGACGCTCGACGAGATCGGGGTTGGCGATGAACGGCTTGCCGAAGGCGATCAGGTCGGCCTTGCCGCTTTCGGCGGTGTCGATGGCGAGCTGACGATCATAGCCGTTGTTGACCATCCAGCTTGCCTTGCCGCCGGCCTTTTCATAGGCGGCGCGCAGGCCGGCATAGTCGAAGGGCTTGTCGCCCTGCTGGAAGTTGCGGTCGCCGCCGGTAGCACCTTCGATGACGTGGATGAAGGCGAGGTCGTACTTCGCCAGGCCCTCGACGACATAGTTGAAGAGCGGCTGCGGCGCAGCGTCAGATGCATCGTTGGCGGGAGTGACCGGCGAGATACGGATGCCGGTGACGCGCGGGCCGATTTCCTTGGTGATCGCGTCGACCACTTCGAACAGGAAGCGGGCGCGGTTTTCGATCGAGCCGCCATACTGGTCGGTGCGG
Organism: Rhizobium sp. Rhizsp42; assembly: GCF_047304155.1. NCBI lineage: Bacteria > Pseudomonadati > Pseudomonadota > Alphaproteobacteria > Hyphomicrobiales > Rhizobiaceae > Rhizobium > Rhizobium sp. Rhizsp42. The sequence goes on from NZ_JBGLYS010000005.1 coordinate 134,660, forward strand.
TCATTGATGTCGGCGCGCAGGAACTGGTCGATCAGGTAGCCGTTGGCGGCGTGAATCTCGACGCCATCGAAGCCGGCGTCGATCGCGGCGCGGGCGGCCTTGCGGTAATCCTCGACGATGCCGGCGATCTCGGCGGTTTCAAGCGCGCGCGGCTCGGAGGTCTCGGCGAAGCTGCCGGTACCGTCGGCGTTCACGAGATAGGTCTTCGACTTAGCGGTCTTGTTGCTCGAGGAGACGGGCTTGCCGCCGTTCGGCTGCAGCGTCGTGTGCGAGATACGGCCGACATGCCACATCTGGACGACGATCTTGCCGCCATGGGCGTGCACGGCATCGGTCACGCGCTTCCAGCCATCCAGCGCTTCCTTGCTGTAGAGGCCGGGGACGTCGGCATAGCCCTGGCCCTGGTGGGTGATCGCGGTCGCTTCGGTGACGATCAGGCCGGCGGAGGCGCGCTGCGTGTAGTATTCGACGTTGAGGTCATTCGGCACGGCGCCCGGCGAGCGGTTGCGGGTCAGCGGGGCCATGACGATGCGGTTCTTGACAGCGATATCGCCAACCTGCGTCGGTTCGAAGAGCTTGCTCATGGGAAGTCCTTTCGGTGGTGCTAGTGGTTTGGGGGCGTTGGAAGGATCATTCAGCCGGGGCAGGCATGGCTGCCTTGCCCTTGGCGGAGAGATAGGTAAGTGCCGTGACGACGAGGCCGATCAGGGCCATGAAGGCCGCGACGAGCGGCACGCGGGTCATGTCGAAGCCGAGCTCGATGGCCATGCCGCCAGCCCAGGCGCCGAGCGCGTTACCGGTGTTGAAGGCGCCGATATTGATCGTCGAGACGAGATTGGGCGCATCCTTGCCGAAGTGCACGACGCCGACCTGCAGGGCGGGAACGGCGGCGAAGGTCGCCACGGCCCAGACGAAGAGGGTGATTTCGGCGGCGATGAAATAGGGGCTGGTGAAGCCGAAGGCGACCGAGGTGACGGCGATCATCGCGAAGACGCCGGCGAGCGTCGGCCCAAGCTTCCAGTCGGCGAGCTTGCCGCCAAGAAGATTGCCGACGGTTAGGCCGAGGCCGATCAGGAACAGCGTCCAGGTGACGCCCTGCGGCGACAGGCCGGTGACATCACGCAGCAGCGGCGCGATGTAGGTGAAGAGCGCGAACATCGAGGCGGAAAAGAAAACGGTGGTCGACAGCGCCAGCCAGAGGTGCCCGTTCTTCAGGGCGGCGATCTCGCGGAAGATGTTGCCCTGTTCTTCTTGGCGGTCCCTCGGGAGCACGGCGATCAGGCCAGCGATGGTGATGATGCCGAGGACGGTGACGACAGCGAATGTCGAGCGCCAGCCGAATGCCTGGCCGATCGCGGTGCCAAGCGGCACGCCGAGCACGTTGGCGAGCGTCAGGCCGGTGAACATCAGCGCTACGGCTCGGGCGCGGCGATCCGGGGCCACAAGGCTGGCGGCGACGACGGAGCCGATGCCGAAGAATGCGCCATGGCAGAGCGCGGTGACGACACGGGCGATCATCAGCACCCAATAGCTCGGCGCCAGCGCGCAAAGCAGATTGCCGGCAATGAAGAAGGCCATGAGCGCGATCAGCGCCGTGCGGCGTTTCAGGTGCGCGGTGGAGACCGCCATGACAGGGGCGCCGACGGCGACGGCAAGCGCGTAGCCGGTAACGAGCCAGCCGGCCTGTGGGATCGTCACTGCAAGGTCGGTGGCGACTTCGGGCAGCAGGCCCATGATGACGAATTCGGTCGTGCCGATCGCAAAAGCGCTGAGCGCCAGGACGAGGAGGGCGAGGGGCATGTCTAGAGATCCTGTGCCAGTTGCTTGAGGAAGGCAGCGATGGTTTCTTCGTTGCGCTTGTAGAAGATCCACTGGCCGACCCGGCGCGTGGTCACGAGATTGGCGCGGCTGAGCGTGCCCAGATGGGCGGAGACGGTCGATTGGGAGAGGCCACAGCGTTCGAACTGGCTGGCGCAGACACCCATTTCGAGCGGATGCTCTTGCGAAGAGAAATGCTCTTCGGGATTCTTCAGCCAGTTCAGAATCTCCATCCGCTTGGGATGGGATATCGCTTTCAGGATTTCGTCAATGTCCATCGTCGTTTGCCGAACCATAAATCGTTTCTGATCGATATATGGATCGACGATTTTCGATGTTCAAGACATGCGCGAACGGCGCGTGCGATTTTTTCCGTGGTTAAATTTTAAGCAAAAAAAGAGGGCCACCGAATGAACGGGGCCCTTTAAGGTGTGAAGGTTATTCAACCTCCAGAGGGGAACAGCTAATGCAGCGGCACTGGGAGAGAACCGCCATGTGCATCAACTGAGTGCGATATGATGCTTTGGCGGGCAGATTTCAATGCCCGTTTGCGCATGCCTGCTATGCAATGCAGCATTTTATGCTGCGATGCGGAAAATTAGGGCAAATCAAGGCAAAAAAAGAGGGCCACCGAAAGCTCGGGGCCCTTTATAGGTATGAAGGTCTAAACCTCCAGAGGGGAACAGCTAATGCGGTGGAACTGGGAGGAAAAGCCACCGTGTGCATCAGCTGAGGTTGATATGGTGTTTTAATGTGCAGCCGGCAACCAATTTTTGTGCATGTCAGACATGCGTGAACTGCACGGCTGCGAATTTCGCCGTAAAAACAGTTAGAAACTCCAGTTTCTGGCCTTGCTGACGATGAAGTCGCGGAAAGCCTTGAGCTTGGCGGCGTTCTTCATTTCGTCGGGATAGCAGAAATAGGTGTCGAAGGACGGCACGTCGGCGTTGATCGGCAGCTGAATCAGGCCCGGGTCGCGGCCGACGATATAGTCGGGCAGGCAGGCGACGCCCATGCCGAGCAGGCAGGCGCGCTTGATCGAGGTCTGGCTGTTGATCTGCAGGTGCGGAATGCGCTTGTTGTCCGACGAGCGGCCGGCGATTTCAAGCCAGTTCACGTCGAGAAGATAGTTCGGCGCCGGTTCGCCGAAGGTGATGATTCGGTGGTTGTCGAGATCCTCGACCGCCTGCGGCTCGCCATATCGGTTGATGTAGGAGGGGGCTGCGTAGACGTGCATGTGCACGGTGAACAGCTTGCGCTGAATGAGATCGGATTGCTGCGGCTGGCGAAGACGAATCGCGCAATCGGCGTAGCGCATGTTCACATCCACTTCCTCGTTGTCGAGGATGAGCTGGATCTGGACATCCGGATAGAGCTGCATGAACTCCTGGATCTTGTCCGTGAGCCAGCCCTGGCCGAGGCCGACCGTCGTTGTGACGCGCAGCTTGCCCGACGGCGTTTCCGTCGTCTCGGTCAGTTGCATCTTCACGGTTTCGAGCTTCAGGAGCACGTCATGGGCGGTACGGTAGAGCAGCTCGCCCTGTTCCGTTAGGATGAGGCCGCGGGCGTGGCGGTGGAACAGCTTGGTGCCTACATCCTGCTCCAGCGCGCTCACCTGACGGCTGATCGCGGATTGGGACAGATGCAGCTTGTCGGCCGCGTGCGTAAACGAACCGGCTTCGGCAGCTGCGTGGAAAATACGCAGCTTGTCCCAGTCCAACGGCATTCCACCACCCCTCATGCCGATATTACTCCGCAGCTACGGCGACGGGCATGTGGCCCGTGAGATAACGTTCGGCCTCGAGCGCTGCCATGCAGCCCATGCCGGCGGCGGTGATCGCCTGGCGGAAGGTGTCGTCGGTGACGTCGCCGGCCGCGTATACGCCCTCGACCGAGGTCGCGGTCGAATCCGGCGCAGTCCAGAGGTAGCCGTTGTCCTTCAGCTTCAGCTTGCCCTTGAAGAGCTCGGTTGCCGGCGCATGGCCGATGGCCACGAAGACGCCGTCGATCGTGTGGTCGGCAACAGTGCCGGTGCGCGTGTCGCGCAGGCGAACGCCAGAGACGGATGGCGGCATCGGCGGCTTGGCCGACGCGCCGGTGATTTCGGCGATCTCGGTGTTCCAGAGGATCTTGACGTTCTCCTTGGCGAAGATGCGTTCCTGCAGGATCTTTTCCGAGCGGAAACTGTCGCGGCGGTGAACGACCGTCACGGTCTTGGCGATGTTCGAGAGATACAGCGCTTCCTCGACGGCCGAGTTGCCGCCGCCGACCACGATCACGTCCTTGTTGCGATAGAAGAAGCCGTCGCAGGTGGCGCAAGCGGAGACGCCGAAGCCCTGGAAGGTCTGCTCGCTCTCGATGCCGAGCCACTTGGCCTTGGCGCCGGTCGCGATGATCAGCGTGTCTGCGGTCCAGACCTGGCCGCTATCGGTGCGGGCGACGAAGGGGCGCTGGTTCATTTCGACTTCGGTGACGATGTCGTTGACGATCTCGGCGCCGACGTGCTTGGCCTGCTGCAGCATCTGGTCCATCAGCCAGGGGCCCTGGATCGGATCGGCGAAGCCCGGATAGTTCTCGACGTCGGTGGTGATCATCAGCTGTCCGCCTTGCTCCATCCCTGCGATCAGGACCGGCTTCAGCATCGCGCGCGCCGCATAGACGGCAGCGGTATAGCCGGCGGGGCCGGATCCGATGATGAGCACCTTGGTGTGGCGGGCGGACATGAGACTTCCTTTCAACTGGCTGGACGCGCTGGATATAAGGCGAATACGGCCATCACGCGTCCATGCGTTATTTATGAACGACCAATGCTTTTATTCAAGGGCAGCCTTGCGTTACCAACAAGGCATTCGATGTGGATGTGCAAGATTCCGTCATCTCAGGGAAAGATTCTTGCGTATTGTGCCGCTTTATATAGAAGCTGGATTCACGAATTTAAAGAAAGGCACTCGCTTGGTTCGCGCTGAACTGGACGCCATCGATATCAAGATCTTGCGTGAGCTGCAGGCGGATGGGCGCATGACCAACGTCGAGCTCGCCGACCGGGTCGGCATCTCGGCGCCGCCCTGTCTTCGGCGTGTGCGCAAGCTGGAAGAGTCCGGCGTTATCGAAGGCTACCACGCGATGCTGAATAGCCCGAAGCTGGGCTTCGATCTCGTCGCCTTCTGCATGGTTGGACTCAAGCATCAGTCGGAAGCCAATCTCAAGGCGTTTGCCGCGGCGACGACGCAGTGGCCGCTGGTGCGCCAGGCCTGGATGGTCTCGGGCGATAGCGACTTCCTGCTGCATTGCGTGGCCGAAAATCTGACGCGGTTCCAGGATTTCGTCATCGAGGTGCTGACCGCCAACGAGCATGTCGACACGGTGCGCACCATGCTGACGATCCGCCAGATCAAGAAACTCGGATTGACCGAAGTCTGAGTTGTCTCAGCCGAGGCTGTCGTAGACGGCCTTCAGCTTCGTGGCCTCGCCTTCGATCCGGAAGTTTTCCATGACATGCGTCTGGGCGTTGGCGGCGAGCCGTGCCAGGCGGCTTTCATCAGCCATGAGTTCCGAAACGGCGTTTGCCATCGCATCGAGATCGTCTCGCGCAATCAGCAGGCCTGCGCCGTTATCGCCTGTCGTGACGATTTCGGGAAAAGCGCCGACGTCGGTTGCGACGACGGGGACGCCTGTGGCCATGGCTTCGAGCGGGGTCAGGCCAAAACCTTCCCAGCGCTGCGGCGCGACGAAGAGATCGAGCGCGCGGAACCAGTCGTTGATGTTCGTATGTTCGCCGACGAAAAGGATGCGGTCTGAGAGGCCGGCGGCGGCGACCTTGGCCTTCAGGCCGTTCTCGAACTCGACATGCTGGGCCGTGGCGCGGCCGGCGATGATGGCGCTCCACTCCGGGTGGTCGGGGAGAAGCCGCAGCATGGTATCGACGAAGAGGTCGGTGCCCTTCTGGTGGCGGACGCGGCCGAAGCAGCCGGCGATCTTCTTGTCCGGGTCGAGGCCGCATTCGCGCTTGGCCTGCGCCTTGTCGGATGGAGGCGAGAAGCGGGCGGTGTCGATGCCGTGCAGGATGACGGTGCTGGGCACTTCCAGATAGTTCGCGGTCTTGCCCGAGGTCGCGATGACCGCGTCCATCTTCGAGACAAGGAACTTCGTCCAGCCGCTGTGTTTGCGCTGCGATGCGGAGGTGAAGACGATCTTCAGCTTCATGCAGAGGAGGTCGCGCATGATGAGGGCAGGGAGCATCTCGATATTGCGGCGGGCGTGCCAAACGCGGAAGGGCCGGGTCGAAGGTGCGCGCCACAAATTTGAGAGATCGCGGAAGCGGATATGCGGGATCGATGCCGGCAGGCCCGGCCCGAGCGCCGCGATCTTCTGACCGAGCGCCCGCTGGACCGGGACAAGCTGGATGATCGTCGAGGTGACGCCTGACAAACGCTTCTTGAAGTTCGGCGCTATGATTTCGACGTCAGCGATGTCGACGATGTGCGATCGGCCGCGATCCGCCAAGGTCCTCAGCCCCAGGTGATGGCCAGAACTTCGTAAGCCTTGGAGCCGCCGGGCGCGTTGACTTCGATGGAATCGCCGACTTCCTTGCCGATCAGCGCGCGGGCGATCGGGGAGGAGATGGAGATGCGGCCGGCCTTCACGTCGGCTTCCTGGTCGCCGACGATCTGGTAGGTCTTTTCTTCCTCGGTGTCCTCATCGACGAGCTTCACCTTGGCGCCGAACTTGATCGTGCTGCCGGACATCTTGGAGAGGTCGATAACCTCGGCGCGGGCCGTCAGATCCTCGAGCTCGCCGATGCGACCTTCGTTGTGGCTCTGCGCTTCCTTGGCGGCATGGTACTCGGCGTTTTCCGAGAGGTCGCCGTGTGCGCGGGCCTCGGCAATCGCCTCGATGATTCGCGGGCGTTCTTCCTGCTGACGCCAGCGCAGCTCTTCCTGCAGCTTGACGAAACCACCCTGCGTCATCGGTACCTTATCAACCATTTTCTTGTCCTTCAGTCTTTGTGTCGGCTAGGCAGAGACACAAAAGAAAACAGGTCCCGAAGGGGAACTTCGGAACCATGCAAAAACTCTATCTGCTTCGTTTATAGCAGATTGCCTCCGTCGATTTCCAGAGAATTCGATGAAGCGACTTGCAACCCCTCATGGCTTTTCGCGTCAAACTTGAAAAACATCAATCGGAAGCGGCTTTTCTTGACTGTTAGCGACAGAACATATAGTGAACATAGACATGAAGAAGTCACTCGAAGAGCGGTTGGCCATCCTCTCGGACGCGGCCAAATATGACGCCTCCTGCGCCTCCAGCGGTACGACCAAGCGCGATTCCGGAAAGAGCGGTGGGCTTGGTTCGACGGAAGGCGCCGGCATCTGCCATGCCTATGCGCCGGATGGACGATGCATTTCGCTGCTGAAGATCCTGCTCACCAACTTCTGCATCTACGACTGCGCCTATTGCATCAATCGCTCGTCCAGCAATGTGGAGCGGGCGCGGTTCACGCCGGAGGAGGTTATCTGGCTGACGCTGGAGTTTTATCGGCGCAACTATATCGAGGGGCTGTTCCTGTCGTCTGGCATCATCCGCTCCTCCGACCACACGATGGAGGAGATGGTGCGGATCGTGCGGGAGTTGCGCACCACCCATAATTTCCGCGGCTATATTCATCTGAAATCCATTCCCGAGGCCTCGCCGCATCTGATCGAGGAAGCCGGGCTCTATGCCGACCGTCTGTCGCTTAACATCGAGCTGCCGACCGATCGCGGCATCGCGCAACTGGCGCCGGAGAAGAAACCGGCCAGCATTCGTCGCTCGATGGGCGATTTGAGATTGAAGATCGAGGCCGCGTCCGAGCCGACGCTGCAGACCAAGCGGCGCAAGCGTTTCGTGCCTGGCGGGCAGAGCACGCAGATGATCGTCGGCGCCGATGGCGCCAATGATGCGACCATTCTCGGCACCAGCGCGCAGCTTTACGGGAGCTACGGGCTGAGGCGCGTCTACTACTCCGCCTTCAGCCCCATTCCCGACTCGTCGAAGAACCTGCCGCTGATCAAGCCGCCGCTGATGCGCGAGCACCGGCTCTATCAGGCGGATTGGCTTTATCGCTTCTATGGTTTCGGGATCGACGAGATCACGTCCTCGCAGGAGGGTGGCATGCTCGACCTCAATCTCGACCCGAAACTCGCTTGGGCACTCGGCAACCGGAACGACTTCCCGGTCGATATCAACAGGGCGCCGCGTGAAACCCTGCTCCGCGTTCCAGGGCTGGGGACGAAGACGGTGAAGTCCATCCTCTCGGCGCGTCGTTTCAGAAAGCTCCGGATCGAGGATCTGACGCGGCTCGGCGTGTCGATCAAGAAGGTGCAGGCGTTCATCTCGGCCGAAGGCTGGTCGCCGCGCCGGCTGATCGACCGGCCGGATCTTAGGGCGATGTTCGAGCCGAAGCCGGAACAACTGTCGTTGCTGTGATGATTACCGTGTTGCTGGAGGGCCGGGGGGAATTGGCCGAGTGGCGGGACGCGGCGCGGCGGCTGGCGGCATCCGGTGTTGCGCCCGAGGAGATCGAGTGGCGGGAGCGGTATCGCGAGATGGATCTGTTTGCTGCGCCTGAAGCCTCGTCGAAGCTGCCGGCGCTCGATGCTTCCAAGCCGCTGACGGTGCCGCCCGCCTTTATCGGGCTTGCGGAAGCCGTGATCTGCCATAGCGATCCGATGCGGTTCTATCTGCTCTACCGGCTGCTCTGGCGGCTGCAGAGCGATCGGTCTTTGCTCGACGTCGCCTCGGACGAGGACGTGGCGCGAGCCCGCGCCATGGACAAGAGCGTGCGCCGCGACGCGCACAAGATGACCGCTTTCGTGCGCTTCAAGGAGGTGGGCTCGGGGATTTCGCTCAATGGGCGGCGGAAGTTTCTCGCATGGTTCGAACCCGATCATCACATCGTCGCCCGCAAGGCGCCGTTCTTCCAGAAGCGGTTCAACGACATGGACTGGGTGATCGCGACGCCGAAGGGGTCGGCTGCCTGGGATGGCGAGAAGCTGACTGTCAGCCATGACCCTTGCGAGAAGCCCGATCTCACCGATCCGGCTGACCAGTTGTGGCGGACCTATTATGCCAACATCTTCAATCCGGCCCGTCTCAAGGTGAAGGCGATGCAGGCGGAGATGCCGAAGAAATACTGGAAGAACCTGCCCGAGGCCGATCTCATTCCCGGCATGATCGCCGATGCGGAAAGCAAGGTTCTGGAGATGGCCAAACGCCAGGCGAGCGAGCCGCTGCCGTTTCACGACCGGCTGCAGGAAGCCGCGCGCCGGGTGCCCGCAGCACCAAGGGCGCCGGTGGGCACGCTGGCGGCGCTGCGCGAGGAGGCGGCCGTCTGCACGCGCTGTCCGCTGCACGAGAAGGCGACACAGACGGTGTTCGGCGAGGGTCCTGAAGATGCGAAGGTGATGTTCGTCGGCGAGCAGCCGGGAGATCAGGAAGATCTCGCCGGCCGGCCGTTTGTCGGGCCTGCGGGCAAGGTGTTCGACCAGGTGGCCGGCGAGGCGGGGATCGACCGGCAGTCGGTCTATGTGACCAATGCGGTGAAGCACTTCAAATACGAGCCGCGCGGCAAGCGCCGCATTCACCAGCGGCCGAACATGGGCGAGGTCACGCATTGCCGCTGGTGGCTCAACCTGGAGATCGACCTCGTCAAGCCGAAGCTGATCGTCGCCATGGGCGCCACCGCGCTGACTGCGCTGACGGATACGAAGCACAAGCTGTCCGATATCAGGGGGCAGCCGATCAGGATGGGCAAGGAGCGAACACTGTTCGTCACCGTCCACCCGTCCTATCTGCTGCGCATTCCAGACGAGCGGCTGAAGGCGGAGGAGATGGCGCTCTTTCGGGCGGATATGGTGCGGGTGCGGGAGCTGATGGTCGGGATGGCGGCCTGACGATCGCTGGCCTTGCGAATTGCCATGGCGCTTCGGCGCGAATGTTGTAGCGTTGCCGGCAAAGTAATCTGGAGACCGTTTATGTTCGATCATGTGTCGATTGGTGTGAAGAGCCTTGAGAAGTCGCAGACGTTTTACGATGCGGCGCTGGCGCCGCTCGGCTATGAGCGGCTGACGAATTTCGGCAATGTCAGCGGTTATGGCGCTGATCGGGTGGGGCTCTGGGTCGGCGAGGTGGCGCGGCCTGTGGTGCCCGATATGGAATCCGGGCTGCATTTCTGCTTCGTGGCGCCGTCGGAAGAGTCCGTCGATGCATTTTACGCGGCCGGGCTTGCCAATGGCGGAACAGATAATGGTGCGCCGGGCGTGCGGCCGGATTACAGCCAGTTCTATTATGCCGCCTTCGTCATCGATCCTGACGGCTACCGGCTCGAGGCCTATTTCAAGCGGCCGGAGTGATCATCGAGATCGCCGAATCTTCTGATGGTGGCGGGCCGTCGTTGCTCCAGGGCTCCGTCTCGAAGCGTAGCGGCAGGTTAGGCGGGGCGTAGGGCGGTGCCGTCGACGACGACAGCCGGTCGATGACGGATTGGTGCAGCGAGGCGCCGTCGGGGATAAAGCGGCGGTCGGCCAGCGGCAGGTAGATGCGCGTCGTGTCGCCGCGCTTGCGCCAGGAGGTGATCGGCACCCGCCTCGGCACATATTCGAGCAATCTCCACGCCCAGTTCATGGAGTCGTGCAGCGGCGCTGTTGGAGCCGGCCGGACATAGCTCTTGGTCGGATTGTCGCCATGGACGAGCTCGCTAACCGCGTCCTCGTTATAGGTGAGGCCGGTGCTTCGGGTCTCGGCTATCATCCAGGCGAGCGGTATCTTGATCGCCGCACTCTCCGCTTCCGGATAGCCGCCGCCGATATCGCCATGAACGCCCGAGAACCAGACTTCCTTCACATTCTGCGGGGGCGGGGCCGGCGGCTTGAAGGGGCCGCCCCAGTAGTCCTGTCCCTGTCGCCATGGCAGCGGATTGAACATGGTTCGCCGCTCATCGATGGCGAGCGCGTGGCGGACCACTTCGACGCTCGGATTACGATCGGTAAAAGGAAGCGTCAGGAGTTGCGGGCGCCATTTGCCCCAAACGATGACCGAGGAAACGGTGTCGAAGAGGCCAAGCAGCTTGATCGACGGGCGGTCTGTCTTCAGCGTGCGTTCGTAGAGACGCATGGTCTTGAAGGCCGAGGGCGCATCCCAGTCGACATCGGCGGCATCCGTTCCGCCCTGCTGCTGCTCGCTTTCGGAGATGCCCTTGTAGGTGTTGTAGGCGTAGTCGATCAGGTTGACGTGGTACTTGCTCATCAGTCCGAGCGAATGGACGAAACCCGCCAGCACCCGCGCTGTATAGGCGCCGCGGCTGAAACCGAAGATGTAGATGTTGTCGCGGTCCCGATACTCTTGATCGTCCCCCGGTTCGCCGGGCTCGTAATTGTCGACGAGGAAGCGGTAGGCTTCCTTGACGTTCTGGTCGAGGCCCCAGCCTGTTGCCAGGCCCCAGAGCTCGACCGTCTTGCGGTAGGCGTTGGACCAGGCATTGGCGGCGCCGAAGGTGCCGACGCCGGGATCGTAATAGACGATCTGCCTGTCACTGCGGTCGAGAACGCCGAACAGCCTCAGAATATTGGTGCGGTCGGCGGAGATTTCGTTCGACGTGCCATCGAACAGAATGACGATATTCTTGCCCATCGATGCCCCTCACGTGTGGGGATATCGTAACATGATCGCGAAGGGTTTGAAATCTCAGGTGGATTGTCGCGTTTTGCGACACTTCGGCGTGTTGTGACAGTGGCTGTCGTACGCCGGAAAAAGCCGGCCGTGAAGGGTCACGGCCGGCTTTGATATCTTAGGCGAAGTAGCTCTGCAGCGGGCGAACCTCGAGGTTGCCGGCCTTCAGCGCCTTGATCGCCTGGGCGGCTGCTTCGGCGCCGGCCATGGTGGTGTAGTAGGGTACCTTCTGCATCAGCGTCGCGCGGCGCAGCGACTTGGAGTCGGAGATCGCCTTGTTGCTATCGGTCGTGTTGATGACCAGCTGGACCTGACGGTTGCGGATGGCGTCCTCGATGTGCGGACGGCCTTCGAGCACCTTGTTGATCTTCACGGCCTCGATGCCGTTTTCGGCGAGGAAGCGGGCGGTGCCGCCGGTGGCCAGAACCTTGAAGCCCTGTTCGACCAGCATGCGGATCGCGGGAAGGACGCGCGGCTTGTCGTCGTCGCGTACCGATACGAAGACCGTTCCGTCACGCGGCAGTTCGACACTGGCGCCGAGCTGCGACTTGGCGAAGGCCAGCGCGAAATCGGTGTCGAGGCCGATGACTTCGCCGGTCGAGCGCATTTCCGGGCCGAGCAGCGTGTCGACGCCGGGGAAGCGGGCGAACGGGAAGACGGCTTCCTTGACGGCGATGTGCTTCAGGTTGCGCGGATCCGGCTTCTCGCCGTAGGCGGCAAACAGCGGATCGAGCTTTTCGCCGGCCATGGCACGGGCGGCGATCTTGGCGATCGGCGCGCCGATCGTCTTGGCTACGAAGGGAACGGTACGCGAGGCGCGCGGGTTCACTTCGAGCACGTAGACGGTGCCGTCCTTGATGGCGAACTGCACGTTCATCAGGCCGACGACGTTGAGAGCCTTGGCCATCGACTTCGCCTGGCGCTCGAGCTCGTCGATCATCTCAGGCGAGAGCGTACGTGGCGGCAGCGAGCAGGCCGAGTCACCGGAGTGAATGCCGGCTTCCTCGATGTGCTCCATGATGCCGGCGATGAAGGCGTCCTTGCCGTCGGAGAGGCAGTCGACGTCGACTTCGATGGCGTTCGACAGGTAGCTGTCGAAGAGCAGCGGGTTCTTGCCGAGCAGGGTGTTGATCTGGCCGGTCTTGTCGTTCGGGTAGCGCTGCTTGATGTCCTCAGGCACGAGTTCCGGAACGGTGTCGAGCAGGTAGGTCTGCAGCATGCTCTCGTTGTGGATGATCTGCATGGCGCGGCCACCCAGAACGTAGGACGGGCGAACGACCAGCGGGAAGCCGATTTCGGTCGCGACCAGGCGGGCCTGCTCGACCGAGTAGGCGATGCCGTTGTTCGGCTGCGTCAGGTCGAGCTTGATCAGGAGCTTCTGGAAGCGGTCGCGGTCTTCGGCGAGGTCGATCATGTCAGGCGCGGTGCCGAGGATCGGGATGCCGTTCTTCTCAAGCGCTTCGGCGAGCTTCAGCGGGGTCTGGCCGCCGAACTGCACGATGACGCCGACGACTTCGCCCTTTTCCTGCTCGGCGCGCAGGATTTCGATCACGTCTTCGGCCGTCAGCGGCTCGAAGTAGAGGCGATCGGAGGTGTCGTAGTCGGTCGAGACCGTTTCCGGGTTGCAGTTGATCATGATGGCTTCATAGCCGGCGTCGCGCAGGGCGAACGCGGCATGGCAGCAGCAATAGTCGAACTCGATGCCCTGGCCGATACGGTTCGGACCACCGCCGAGGATGACGACCTTCTTGCGGTCGGAGATCTCGGCTTCAGAGCGGGCGGCGCCGACGAAAGGCGTCTCGTAGCTCGAATACATGTAGGCGGTCGGCGAGGCGAATTCGGCGGCGCAGGTATCGATGCGCTTGAAGACCGGGCGGACATTCAGCGAATTACGCAGTTCGGCCACTTCCTTCGGGCGCTTGCCGGAGAGGGTTGCGAGGCGCGCGTCGGAGAAGCCCATGGCCTTCAGCGTGCGCAGGTTTGCGGCATCGGTCGGCAGGCCGTGCTCGCGAACACGCGCTTCCATGTCGATGATCGCCTTGAACTGGGCGATGAACCACGGGTCGATCTTGCAGCCTTCGTGAACTTCCTCGGGGCTCATGCCCATGCGCAGCGCCTGGGCGACCATGCGCAGGCGATCCGGCGTCGGCGTGCCGATGGCGGCGCGGATGGCGTTCTGGCTGCCTTCGCCTTCCTCGACGCCGGGGATTTCGATTTCGTCGAGGCCGGTGAGACCGGTTTCGAGGCCGCGAAGCGCCTTCTGCAGCGATTCGGCGAAGGTGCGGCCGATCGCCATGACTTCACCGACCGACTTCATGGCTGTCGTCAGAACCGGCGAGGCGCCCGGGAACTTCTCGAATGCGAAGCGCGGGATCTTGGTGACGACGTAGTCGATCGACGGTTCGAACGAGGCGGGCGTTGCGCCGCCGGTGATGTCGTTGTCGAGTTCGTCGAGCGTGTAGCCGATGGCGAGCTTTGCGGCGACCTTGGCGATCGGGAAGCCGGTGGCCTTCGATGCAAGAGCCGACGAGCGCGAGACGCGCGGGTTCATTTCGATGACGACGAGGCGGCCGTCCTTCGGGTTGACGGCGAACTGGACGTTCGAGCCGCCGGTTTCAACGCCGATCTCGCGCAGAACCGCGATCGAGGCGTTGCGCATCATCTGGTATTCCTTGTCGGTCAGCGTCAGGGCCGGCGCGACAGTGATCGAGTCGCCCGTGTGGACGCCCATCGGGTCGATGTTTTCGATCGAGCAGATGATGATGCAGTTGTCCGCCTTGTCGCGGACGACCTCCATTTCATATTCCTTCCAGCCAAGTACCGATTCCTCGATCAGCACTTCGGTGGTCGGGGAGGCATCGAGGCCGCCGCCGATGATTTCGAAGAACTCCGAGCGGTTATAGGCAATGCCGCCGCCGGTGCCGCCCATGGTGAAGGAGGGGCGGATGATGGCGGGCAGGCCCACGACATCGATCGCCTGGGCGGCAATCGCCATGGCGTGGCTGATGTAGCGCTGCTTGCGGTCGGTTTCGCCGAGGTTCCACTGGTTTTCCAGCGCGTCGAGCGCCTTGTCGAGCTCAGCGCCGGAGAGGCTTTCCTTCAGCTTGTTGCGCTCGGCTTCATGCGTCTTGCGGTCGGCATCCTTGATGTCGGTGGCGTTCGCGAGCATTGAGCGCGGGGTTTCGAGGCCGATGCGGTCCATGGCTTCGCGGAACAGGGCGCGGTCTTCGGCCATGTCGATGGCGGCCGGCTTGGCGCCGATCATCTCGACATTGTAGCGGTCTAGAACGCCCATGCGCTTAAGAGAGAGCGCGGTGTTGAGCGCGGTCTGGCCGCCCATGGTCGGCAGCAGCGCGTCGGGGCGCTCCTTGGCGATGATCTTGGCGACGACTTCAGGGGTGATCGGCTCGACATAGGTTGCGTCGGCGAGGCCCGGGTCGGTCATGATCGTGGCCGGATTGGAGTTGACGAGGATGACGCGGTAGCCTTCCTCCTTCAGCGCCTTGCAGGCCTGCGTGCCGGAATAGTCGAACTCGCATGCCTGGCCAATGACGATCGGTCCTGCGCCGATGATGAGGATCGATTTGATGTCTTGGCGCTTCGGCATGGGCTTTTTTCCGTTTCCTAGCTGCGCAGAAAGCCGGCCAGGGTGGGAGGCACCGGCCGGGTCGCGCATATGATGGTCTTTTCAGGCTAGAAGCGGCTTATAGGCAAATGTATTCGTGAACGGAACCCCATAATTTTCGGAATCGACAGGAATCGGAAGGGGCTAGCCAAGACCTGGCAAAACGAGCGCTCGAATCTCGCCTGGACGGGCCGGATTGCTGATCGCTTCCACAGCTTCGGCAAGCCCGATACGGCGCGATATCAGGGGCTCCACCTTGATAACGCCCGAGGCCACAAGATCTGCGGCGCGCCTGTGGGTGAAGGGGTTGATGAAGGAGCCGATCAGCCTGATTTCGCGAAACAGCAGGTCGAAGGGCTCGATCGACACTTTCGCGCCCTGCGGCATGACGCCGAGAATCACGACCGTGCCACCATGACGGGCAAGGGCAGGGGCCTGCTCGACGGTCTCGGCGACGCCGGCGCATTCGATGACGACATCCGCGCCGCCCGGCAGCAGACCATTGGGCGCGGTAATGTGTTTGATGATGTCGCCATCACCAGGGTCCGCGGTCATTGTCGCGCCGAGGCTTTCGGCCAGCCGCCGCTTGTCGGCGCTGCGGGTGACGAGCACCACGTCGGTAGCGCCGGCAAGGCGTGCGAGTTGCACGACCAGCAGCCCGATGACGCCGCCGCCCAATACGACCACAGATGAGCCGGTCCTGATTTCGGCCAGGTCGACGCCGTGCAGGCAGCAGGCGAGTGGTTCGCAGAAGGCGCCGTGCAGGGGATCTAGATCATCGGGCAGGGCGAAGGCCTGCTTTTGCGGGACGATCACATACTCCGCGAAGCCGCCGTCGCGGCTGATGCCGATTGCCTGGAGGTTGCGGCAAAGATTGACGCGGCCGCGCTGGCACTGGTCGCATTGGCCGCAGGAGATGTTCGGGTCGCCGGTGATGCGCATGCCCTCGCGAAAACCGCTGACGGCGGGGCCGGTTTCCTCGACGATGCCGGTGAATTCATGGCCGAGCGTGATCGGCGGGCGGGATGGAAACTCCCCATGAAGCAGGTGCCTGTCGGTACCGCAGATGCCGCAGGCCTCGACGCGGACCAGCAGCTCGCCGGCGCCGGGCCGTGGCTTTTCCACCTCGCTGAAAGAGACGTTCCCGATTGCTTCCAGCCGCACTGCCTTCATGCCAGTTCTCCTCCGATATCTCCCTCGTGCAGAAGGGGCGAAAGTAAAGCGCGCGTCAAGCGCCTGTCGTGGCCGCGAAGGGCGGATACGCGTGGTTGAAATCGGCTGGAATTTCCCATTCTCCCGGATATATAAGGGATGAGAGAGAAAGCAGTCTCTGCGGGGAGATCATCATGGAATGGAAAGGCCGGCGTCAGTCCGACAATATCGAGGATCGTCGCGGTGATCCTTCCATGGGTGGATTGGGACGAGGGGGCGGCTTCAGCTTTCCGTCCGGCGGCGGTATGGGCCGGCGCGGTGGCGGGCTCAGCATCGGCACCATCATCTTCCTCGTCGTGCTCTATCTGATCTTCAAGGCCATGGGCATCGACCTGCTGCAGGTGATGGATGGCGGCATGTCGAGTGGGCCGGGCTATGAGCAGAGCCAGTCCAGCGGCAGCCAGACACCCGCCAATGACGAGATGACCGCCTTCGTGCGCACGGTGCTCGCCGAGACAGAGGATACGTGGCAGGGCATCTTCCAATCGATGGGACGCCAATACGAAGATCCAAAGCTGGTGCTGTTCTCAGGCCAGACGCAGTCGGGTTGTGGCTTCGCATCCGCCGCGACGGGACCGTTCTATTGCCCTCAGGACCGCAAGGTCTATCTCGACACGGCTTTCTTCAATGAGCTCAGCCGCAAGTTCGGTGCATCGGGCGATTTCGCGGAGGCCTATGTCGTCTCGCACGAGGTCGGCCATCACGTGCAGAACCTGCTCGGCATCCTGCCCAAGTTCAACGAGGCGCGCCAGCGCATGAGCGAGGCTGATGCCAACAAGATGTCGGTGCGCGTCGAACTGCAGGCCGATTGTTTCGCCGGTATCTGGGGCAAGTTCACCCAGCAGAAGGGCATCCTGGAAGCGGGCGATCTCGAGGAGGCGCTGAATGCTGCGCAGCAGATCGGCGACGATACGCTGCAGAAGCGCAGCCAGGGCTATGTCGTGCCCGAGAGCTTCAACCACGGCACCTCGGCGCAGCGCGTGAAATGGTTCAAGCGCGGCTTCGACACCGGCCAGATGCAGGCCTGCGATACCTTCTCCGGTCCGGTCTGACGGTTGCAGGTCCTGTCTCCGGCGCCGCGTCCGCCGGCTTTCGTCTTGTGCATCCTTGTGCGATAGTTCGGCTCAATTTGAGCCGATCGTGCGGGAAAATGCACAATGGATGATCTTCCACTCAGCGACCTCGATGCCTTCACGGCAATCGCGACGGAGAGAAGCTTTCGCGCGGTGGCGCGCAAGCGGGGCGTTTCGGCCTCGTCGCTCAGCGATTCGCTGCGGCGGCTGGAAGAGCGGCTGGGGGTGCGGCTTCTCAACCGGACGACGCGCAGCGTGACGCCGACCGAGGCCGGACAGCGGCTTCTCGAACGGCTGGCGCCGGCGTTGGGGGAGGTCGCGTCGGCGCTCGGGCAACTCGACAGCTTCCGTGAGGGACCATCCGGAACGCTCAGGCTCAACGTGCCGACCATCGCAGCGCGCTCCTTCCTGTCCGATATCATCAACCGATTTCTGAAGGCCTATCCGAAGGTGCGGATCGAGGTGATCGGCGAGGACAGTTTCATAGACGTGCTCGGCGCCGGCTATGATGCGGGCATTCGCTATGACGAGCGGCTGGAGCGCGACATGATCGCCGTGCCGATCGGCCCGCGCCGGCAGCGCTATGTGACGGCGGCGTCGCCCGATTATCTCAAACGGCGCGGCGTGCCGAAGCATCCGCGCGATCTCATCGACCACGATTGCATCATCCACCGGTTCCGGAGCGGTACGAGCGCGACACCTTGGGAGTTCGATCGGGACGGCGAAACGCTGATGATCACGCCGACGGGGCAGGTGTCGGCCAATGCGTTGGAGATCGAGGTGGGAGCTGCGGTTGCCGGTCTCGGCATCATACGCACCTTCGAGGAGGTGGTCATGCCCGAGGTTGAGGCCGGGCGGCTGGAGCTCATTTTGGAGGAGTGGGTGACGGAGTTTTCCGGACCGCTTCTCTATTACGCCAGCCGTCGCCACATGCCGGCGGCGCTGCGGGCCTTTATCGACTTCATAAAGGCGGAGTAATAGAAGGTCCCGAAGTCCACTATTTGTTCCTGTTGTCTATCAATATAAGTCTTTAGCCTATCAAAACAATTGAAATGTTCACGTATTGTTTCCATTCTCCCGGCTATGTAGCATAGCGGCGGACGAGATCGTCCTCTGGAACACGTACTGATTTAGAGATGCAGCATGCTTGATCCAAAATTCGTCCGCCGTGGACTGTTCCTCGTCTTCATGATCCTTTTTCTCGACGTGATCGGGATCGCGATCATCATGCCGGTGCTTCCTGTTTATCTGGAGCAACTCACCGGCGGTTCCGTCAGCGATGCGGCGCTCGATGGCGGCTGGCTGCTCGTCGTCTATGCCGGCATGCAGTTTTTGTTCGCGCCGTTGCTCGGCAATCTGAGCGATCGCTTCGGGCGGCGGCCGGTGCTGCTGCTCTCGGTTCTGACCTTCGCGATCGACAATCTCATCTGCGCGGTGGCGACCAGCTTCTGGATGCTGTTCATCGGGCGCATGCTGGCGGGCTTGAGCGGTGGCAGCTTCGCGACCTGTTCGGCCTATATCGCCGACATCAGCAACGAAGAGAACCGCGCCAAGAATTTCGGCCTCATCGGCATCGCCTTCGGCGTCGGCTTTACAGTCGGTCCCGTCATCGGCGGCTTCCTCGGCGAGTTCGGGCCGCGCGTGCCTTTTTATGGCGCGGCGGCGGTGTCGTTCCTCAATTTCGTTGCGGCCTGCTTCCTGCTGCCGGAGACGCTCGATGCCAAGAACCGGCGCCGTTTCGAGTGGAAGCGGGCCAATCCTCTTGGCGCGTTGAAGCAGATGCGAAACTATTCCGGCATCGGTTCAATTGCTGCCGTCATGTTCCTGTTCTGGCTGGCGCATGCCGTCTATCCTGCTGTCTGGTCGTTCGTCACCAGCTACCGCTACAATTGGAGCGAGGGCGAGATCGGGCTTTCGCTCGGCATTTACGGGATCGGGGCCGCCGTCGTCATGGCGCTGGTGCTGCCCCGGATCGTGCCCGTTCTCGGCGAATGGAAGACGGCGGTGGTCGGGCTCTGCTTCTCGGTGGTCGGTCTCACCGGCTATGCCTTTGCCTGTGAGGGATGGGTGGTCTATGCGGTCATCGTTCTGACCGTGATGGAAAACATCGCCGATCCGCCGCTTCGCAGCATTGCGGCCGGCAAGGTGCCGCCCTCGGCGCAAGGTGAGCTCCAGGGGGCGCTGACCAGCCTTTCCAGCATCACGACGATCATCGGTCCGCTGATCTTCACGCAGATGTTCGGCTATTTCACCAAGCCGGATGCGCCGGTCACCTTCGCGGGCGCGCCGTTCCTGATGGCGGCGTTCTTCATCCTGATCGCCACCTTGGTGTTTCTTTTGCGCGTGCGTGTCTCCAAGACAGACAAGGCGCTCGGCCAAGCGGCCGAGTGATCGATCAGAATTGATGATGTGATGATGAATATTTCATCATCTGCATATTTTTCGGTGTCCCTTCCTCGGCATTTCCGTTAGAGCCTTGGTCATATTGTCGCGCCTTGCGACTATTTGCACCAACTCACAGGACACCGTCATGGACACGCCGATCGACGCGCGAAAGCTGGCGCCGACAACCGATAACCGTTGGAGCGCGCATATCCGCGCGACGCTGGCGCTCGGCGTGCCGCTGATCGGTGCGCAGTTGGCTCAGCTCGGTATCAACACCACCGACGTGATGATCGTCGGGCGGCTCGGCGCCGAGCATCTGGCGGCGATGGTGCTGGCCGGCCAGTTCCTGTTCACGATCCTGGTTTTCGGCTCCGGCTTCTCGATCGCCGTCATTCCGATGGTGGCGCAGGCCTATGGCCGTGGCGACGTCGTTAGCGTGCGCCGGTCGCTGCGCATGGGCCTGTGGGTGGTTCTCGCCTTCTGGGTGCTGATGTCGCCGGCCTTCTTCAATTCCGAGCACATCTTGCTTGCCGCCGGGCAGAAGCCCGAGGTGGCGGCGCTGGCGCATAGCTATATCGTCATCGGCCAGTTCGCGGTGCTGCCGGGCCTGCTCTACAACGTGCTGCGTTCGCTTGTCAGCGCCATCGGCAAGGCGGCGGTGATTCTCAACGTAACGATCGCCATGCTGGTGCTGAACGCGGTCTTTGCTTATGTGCTGGTGCTCGGCCATTTCGGCCTGCCGGCCATGGGCTTGCGCGGTGCGGCGATCGTCTCGGTGCTGGTGCAGACGGCGGGCTTCTTCTTCATCCTTGCTTACGTCCAGAGCCGGCCGGAGACCCGGCGCTACGAGATCCTGGTTCGCTTCTGGCGGCCAGACTGGAAGGCCTTCTTCGAGGTCGTGCGTTTGGGGTTGCCGATCAGCGTGACCATCCTTGCCGAAGTCAGCCTGTTCACCATGGCATCACTGTTGATGGGCCGGATCGGCACCATCGAGCTTGCCGCGCATGGTATCGCGCTGCAGTGGGCATCGATTGCCTTCATGATCCCGCTCGGCCTGTCGCAGGCGGCGACCGTCAGGGTTGGCGTCGCGCATGGGCAGGGGGATCGCGTGGCGCTGGTGCGCGCGGCCGTGTCGGTATCGGCGCTCGCCTGCGTCATCTCGGCGGTCGGCGGGTTGCTGTTTGCGATCATGCCCGGTTTCTTCGCGGGTTGGTTTCTCGACACGCACTCGGCCGAGGCGCCGCAGGTGCTTGCCTATGCCGGACCGCTGATCGTGATCGCCGGGCTGTTCCAGCTGGTCGACGGTCTGCAGGCGATCGCCAACGGCCTGCTGCGCGGGCTGAAGGATGCGCGCGTGCCGATGATCCTGGCGTTGATCGCCTATTGGCCGATCGGCTTCTTCCTGGCCTGGGCGCTGGCGTTTCCGCTGGGGCTCGGCGGCATCGGCATCTGGCTCGGCTTCCTGATCGGATTGTTCACGGCCGCGCTGATGCTCTGTGCGCGGTTCTACATCCTGATGCGGCGCGAGGTTTAAACTCGCGAGGTAGCTCAACTGCGGGTATTCGGCTGCGGATTGGCGAAGACCTTCGATCCGCGTTGATGCCAGAGCGATACCAGCGCCCGGCGGGCCGGGGTCTCGATGCATTCGTAGCTGATCCAGGCGATCAGCAGGGCGGCGGCGAGTGCCGCCGGGACGACGATATAGAGCGGCAGGGCTGAGGACAGGGCATTGCCGATCAAGAACATCACCGGCACGTGGAAGAGATAAAGCGAGAAGCTGATCTTGCCGAGAAAGCGCATCGGGGCGGCGGCGAATACGGCTGCCGACAGCCGATGCTCGCGCGCCACCAGCAGAACGGCGAGCGCGCCCGCGAAGGCGGGTGCCAGTCCCCAGGCGTTGTCGGCATTGGGAAACAGGTGGGTCGAGATCAGGATGAAGAAGGGTAGCGTTAGCGCCAGCACACCCGTCGCGGTGCCCTGCAATCGCTCGCTCAGCAGCGGCTGAAGCCTGCCGACGGCGGCGCCGAAGAGGAAGAAGGCGAGCTTGGAGATGAGGAGAATGCCGGGACCTGGAAAGCCGGCGAGCGCGTCGAGCGCGAGAAAGCCCGCAAGCAGGACGCCGATCACCTGGTATCGCCTGGTGTCGCTGAAGAAGAGCCAGATCACCGGAAAGAGCAGATAGAACTGGATCTCCGGCGGGACCGACCACAGGACGCCGGTAGAACCCAGCAGCAGGATGTGGCGCAGGATTTCCTTGCCGCCGTGGATCGGGTTGATGAAATCGAAGCCCGGAATGCTCGATAGAACCGCGACCACAAGCACGGCGACCAGATAGACCGGATAGATGCGAGAGAAGCGGCTGACCAGGAAATCGGCCACGGCCTTGCGGCTGATCGGCCGGTCGCCATAGAGATAGGCCATCAGGAAGCCGCTGAGGGCGAAGAAGATGGCGACTGCCCGGCCGCCGACGCCCGTTATCATGAAGGGCGCAAGCGAGGGGAAGATCAGATCGAGGTGCGAGAAGACCACTGCCGCGGCGGCCATGCCGCGCAAGCCGTCGAGACTGGCTATGTGCTTCTTTTCCTGCATTGATGGCACCTTCGGCCGGCGTTGCGCGCGCCTGGGTGCGGATCATGAAATGTCGGCCTTAAATTGCGATTAACAAATGACGCAAGACCATGCCCAAGGCCTGAAATGAAAAGAGCGGCGCCGTGGTCTTCGGCGCCCCTCTCTCTAATCTCTGTCTATCCGCCTAGCGTTCGGCCAGTGCCGCTTCGCCCTTCTTCTCGCGCACCATGTTGATGAAGCGGCGGAAGAGGTAGTGGCTGTCCTGCGGGCCGGGGGAGGCTTCCGGGTGGTGCTGGACGGAGAAGATCTGCTTGCCTGAAACACGCAGGCCGCAGTTCGTGCCGTCGAACAGCGAAACGTGAGTCTCCTCAACACCTTCGGGCAACGACTTCGTGTCGACCGCGAAGCCGTGGTTCATCGAGACGATCTCGACCTTGCCCGTCGTGTGGTCCTTGACTGGATGGTTGGCGCCGTGGTGGCCCTGGTGCATCTTTTCGGTCTTGGCGCCGAGTGCCAGACCCAGCATCTGGTGTCCGAGGCAGATGCCGAAGAGCGGGATATCCGTCTTGATCAGCGACTGGATGACCGGAACGGCGTATTCGCCGGTCGCGGCCGGGTCGCCCGGGCCGTTCGACAGGAAGATGCCGTCGGGCTGCATGGCGAGCACTTCCTCGGCGCTCGTCGTCGCCGGCATGACGGTGACCTTGCAATCGAGGCCGGCGAACAGGCGCAGGATGTTGCGCTTGACGCCGTAGTCGAGGCAGACGACGTGGTACTTGGCATCCTCGGCCTTCAGCTCGCCGTAGCCTTCGTTCCAGACCCACGGGGTCTGCGACCACTGCGAGGACTGGCCGGAGGAGGCGATCTTGGCGAGGTCGAGGCCTTCGAGGCCGCTCCAGGCCTTGGCTTCGGCCTTCAGCGTGTCGACGTCGAAGACGCCGTTCGGGTCGTGGGCGATGACGGCGTTCGGTGCGCCGTTCTCGCGGATCCAGGCGGTGAGCGCGCGGGTATCGATGCCGCAAAGGCCGATGACGCCGCGGGCTTTCAGCCAGGCGTCGAGATGCTTGGCGGCGCGGTAGTTGGACGGGTCGGTCATGTCGGCCTTGAAGATGACGCCGACCGCGCCGTGGCGTGCCGCCGGCGTCAGGTCTTCGATATCTTCTTCATTGGTGCCGATGTTGCCGATATGCGGGAAGGTGAAGGTGACGATCTGGCCGAGGTAGGAGGGATCGGTCATGATCTCTTCGTAACCTGTTAGCGCGGTGTTGAAGACCACTTCGGCCTGGACCTTGCCGGTCGCGCCGATGCCCTTGCCTTCGATCACTGTGCCATCCGCCAGAACGAGCAGGGCGGTCGGCTTTTCGGTTGTCCAGGGTGCTGTCGCGGTCATCTTCATCCCGTTTCCGGCCGCCAGACGTCCTTGGGCAACGTTGGCCGGCCATTTTGGTTCGCAAGCGTGTACGCGCGGCAAGGCGCGCGCTCTCAGGCCTGATCACGAATTTTGGTGCAGGTGGCGGTAAATAGCCACGCTATTTCCTGAGGTCAATCTTTGTACCGCAGATTCTAAGGGTTTTCTGCCGCTTTATGTCGCGCGTTTCGCAATTTATTTGATCCCACGCATTCGTCTGGTTTATGAAGCGGCATTCAAACAGGAGTGTTTATGATGTTGCGCGATCAACTCGCCGCCGCCCTCAAGGATGCGATGAAATCCAAGAATGCCGAGCGTCTTTCGACCGTTCGCCTGATCCAGGCTGCGATCAAGGACCGTGATATCGCCAATCGCGGCGCCGGCAAGGAAGAGGCCAGCGACGACGAAATCCTGCAGATCCTGGCCAAAATGGTGAAGCAGCGTGACGAATCGGCGAAGATCTACGACGAGAACGCCCGCCCGGAGCTCGCGGCCAAGGAGCGCGCCGAAATCAAGGTGGTGCAGGACTTCATGCCGAAGCAGCTTTCCGATTCGGATGTGCGCGCCAACATCGCGGCGATCATCGCCGAGACGGGTGCTGCCGGTCCGAAGGACATGGGCAAGGTGATGGCGGTGCTGAAAGAGCGCTATGCCGGCCAGATGGATTTCTCCAAGGCCTCGGGCGCCGTCAAGGAACTCCTGAACTGATCGATCAAGCCAGGCGCGCGGTCCTTGGGACCGCGGGCCCGAGCACGCTTGCCGCGGCCGCGTCGATGACGGCGAATTTCGCGGCCTGGTAGCCCCAATATTCCCGCACGAACTTCTTCGACATCCAGGTCTCGCCCTTGAACGAGGCCTCCGACCAGCCGATG
Source organism: Rhizobium sp. Rhizsp42 (assembly GCF_047304155.1). Taxonomy (NCBI): domain Bacteria; kingdom Pseudomonadati; phylum Pseudomonadota; class Alphaproteobacteria; order Hyphomicrobiales; family Rhizobiaceae; genus Rhizobium; species Rhizobium sp. Rhizsp42. Next base: position 159,326 of record NZ_JBGLYS010000005.1, read on the forward strand.
CTGCCCATCTCGGCTGCCTGCGACAGCAGTCGCTTCAGGTGCGTGTTGGAGATCATGAACTGGTCGCGGATTTCCTTCAGCGAGAGCCTTCCGATCGCGACGCGCTCCATCGACTGGTCGAACGAGGTTATGCGCGTCATCAGCAAGTCCATGACGAGGCCGCCGGAGTTCGCCCAGTTGAAGAGATTGTAGGTGGTGCCGGGATCGCGCACCGCGTCGCTGTCGATGATGCCCTTGGCGATCAGTGGCTGCATGCGGGCAAAAACCATCGGATCCTTCATCGCCGCCTCGAGACGATGGCCGCCATCGAGGTTGTCGAGGATCATCAGGTGAGCGGCGAGCCATTTGTGGAAATGCTCGAGCGCCGTCTCGGTCGGCTCCAGCAGGCGCGTGCGCTTGTCGGACGGGCTTTCGACCGGGCGGAGGAATCGATAGGCAAGCATTTCCTGCATGAAGGCGGCCGCCGTGTTGCGGCTGGCGATCTTCTTTTCTATCGCGAATGAAATGAAGCGGCCGGAGTAGAGGCCGCCCTTGGGATCATCAGGATAGCCGAAATAAAGCGCGAATCCGAGTTGCGCCATCAACCAGCGTTGCTGGGCGGCGAATATCGACGCGATGCGTGGGCTTTCGCGGTAGATCGCGAGCATTTCGCGCGCGAATTCCAGAACCAACGCGAAAAATGCGTCACTCTCTAAAAATTCTTCAACCTTATGTGGCATGCTTGGCAACCATCCGAAGTTGCCGCCTTCATTGGACTTGCGACCAACGACTGTCAATCAATTGCTGGTGGAATCTGCCTGTGATTGGCAGTCTAGATGTAAAATATGAAACGTCAGGTAGAAATTAAAGAAGGCAGGAACTGGGGGCGTTCCTGCCTTCTTGCTCTTTGCTCCGGCTGACGACGCAGGGCCTGGGTCCTCATCAGCGGGTATTTGCAAAGGCACCCTTGCAAGGCGGCGCCGGGGGTAGGGATGGTGCCTTGCGAGGGGATCGCTTTGTTGAGACTGACGTTATTGCGATGCGGCATGAGATTCAAATTACAAAAAAATAATAATTGGCGGGAATCGCCGCCTTAAAGCGAACACCAGTTATGGTGTCCGGCTCGCAATCGGATTCGAGTCTCGGCCGTAAGGTATTGTTTTACTTATAAGGGGAGAGGTTGCCGCATCGCGGCTGGTCTCGTTTGTCCTGCAAAGCTGGCTCTTGGCGCGTGGTGAATGCCTTCGACAGTCACGCTTTGTTGAAAGTAGGAAGTAGCCGCGTGTCCGGCGGGCGGTCGTCGAAGCAACCTGTGTATAGCGTGGCTATCGGCCAAAGTTCGTGGCATGCGCCCGGGAACTTGCTTATATGGAGGATAGCCAAGAGGTAGAAATGCGCTTTTCAAACTCCTTTCTCGACGAGATACGCGACCGCGTCCTGATTTCGGACGTGATCGGCCGCCGTGTGAGCTGGGACAAGCGCAAGACCAACGTCTCGCGCGCTGATTACTGGGCCTGCTGCCCGTTTCACGGCGAGAAGTCGCCGAGCTTCCACTGCGAGGACCGCAAGGGCCGCTACCATTGCTTCGGCTGCGGCGTGACCGGCGACCATTTCCGCTTCCTCACCGAGCTCGAGGGCCTGAGCTTTCCCGAGGCGGTGCAGACGATCGCCGATATGGCCGGCGTCGCGATGCCTGTCGCCGATCCGGCCATGGAGAAGCGCGAGAAGGAGCGGACGACGCTTCTTGACGTGATGGAGATGGCGACGCAGTTCTTCCAGGACCAGCTGCAGACGGCGAACGGCGCACGCGCACGCGCCTACCTGCGCGATCGCGGGCTGACCGGCCGGACGATTGAAACCTTCCGTCTAGGCTTTGCCCCCGATAGCCGCAATGCGCTGAAGGAGCATCTGGCGGGCAAGGGGGCGTCCAAGGAGCAGATCGAGGCCTGCGGTCTTGTCGTGCACGGGCCGGAGATCCCGGTTTCCTACGATCGCTTCCGCGACCGCATCATGTTCCCGATCTTGTCGTCGCGCGAGAAGGTGATCGCCTTCGGTGGCCGCGCCATGTCGCCGGATGCACCGGCAAAGTATCTCAATTCCAACGAGACGGAGCTCTTTCACAAGGGCAACGTGCTCTACAATTTCGCCCGCGCGCGGCGCTCGACACAGGGGGCCAATGGCGAAGGCACGATCATTGCCGTCGAAGGCTACATGGACGTGATCGCGCTCTATCAGGCGGGTGTTGAGAACGCGGTCGCCCCGCTCGGCACGGCGCTCACCGAAAACCAGCTGGAGCTCCTCTGGAAGATGACGCCGCAGCCGGTGCTCTGCTTCGACGGCGACGGCGCGGGCATTCGCGCCGCCAACCGCGCGGCCGATCTGGCACTGCCGCATATCAAGCCTGGCCGGACCGTGCGTTTCGCGCTGCTGCCTGATGGCAAGGACCCCGACGATCTCGTGCGCAACGAGGGGCGGGCGCCGTTCGACAAGGTGATGAGCCAAGCCAAGCCGCTGGCCGAGATGATCTGGGGCCGCGAATTGAAGACCGGCTCGTTCGAGACGCCGGAAGCCAAGGCCGAGCTCGAGGCGCGGCTGAGGCAGCTGGTGGCCGTGATTGCCGACGAAGACGTGCGCCGGCACTACCAGCAGGACATGCGCGACCGGCTGAACGGCTTCTTCCGGCCGCAGTTCCAGAACCGCGACGGCGGCGAGCGGCGCAATTTCGATCGCGGCGGTTTCGAGCGTGGCGGTTTTGAGCGTGGAGGTGGGCAGGGTCGCGGACGCGGCAACGATGGCCCGCGCGGTGCCCGAGTTTCCGGCGGCGGTATTTCGGATCGGCTGGCCCGCTCCGGGCTGGTACGTGGGCACCAGGAAACGCCGGCGCTGCGCGAGAGCGTCTTGGCGCTCACCGTCGTCAACCACCCGGCGCTGATGCAGGACGAGTATGACGAGATCGCCTCGATCGATTACGACAGCCGAGAGCTGCAGCGGCTCTGGTCGGGCATGCTCGGGGCCGCGGCGGCTGTCGCCGGTCCGCATCTGACGCGCGATTATCTGATCGAGCGCCTGGAAGAGCAGGGTTTTGGCGGGCTGATCCAGATGCTGGAGCAGCAGATCCGCAATGCGCGGCTATGGATCGCCACCGAGCAGGCGGCGATGGAGGATGCGCGCGAGGGCTATCGCCAGGCGCTCGCCTTCCACAAGCGCTCCAAGGCGCTGCGCTGGCAGAAGATCGAGCTGGAAAAAGAGATCGCCGAAGCCACCGAAAGCGGCAACGAAGAGGTGATCGATCAGCTGATGCGGGCGCTGCAGGAGGTTCATTTCGAGGGCCTGCGGCTTGAGAACCAGGAAGCGATCATCGATGGCTTCGGCGTGCTCTCGGGTCGCGTCAAAGGGGCTGCGAGCCATTGATGGACGCGGCGGATACACGGTTTTCGGCGGGCGACGCGCTGTTTGGCGCCGAGCGCACGCCGCTCGGCATTCTCAACCACGTCTATGGCTACCCGGCCTTTCGCGGCAAGCAGCAGGCGGTCGTCGAGCATCTGGTCGATGGCGGCGATGCGCTGGTGTTGTTTCCGACGGGAGCGGGCAAATCGCTCTGCTTCCAGATCCCGGCGCTCTGCCGCGATGGCGTCGGCATCGTCGTTTCGCCGCTGATCGCGCTGATGCGCGACCAGGTGGAGGCGATGAAGCAGCTCGGTATTCGGGCGGCCGCGCTCAACTCGTCGCTGACGCGCGAGGAATATGTCGAGGTTCGCCGGGCGATCTCGTCGGGAAATCTCGATCTGCTTTACGTGACGCCGGAACGCATCCTGATGGAGGGGTTTCGCGATATCATCGGCAATGCCAGGATCGCGCTCTTCGCCATCGATGAAGCGCACTGCGTATCCCAATGGGGCCACGACTTCCGGCCGGAATATCGCGAGCTCGGCAAGCTCGGCGAGCTTTATCCCGGTGTTCCCCGTATCGCGCTGACGGCGACGGCCGATCCGCATACACGCGACGATATCGCGGCGCGCCTTGGGCTCAATGGCGCGAAGATCTTCACCACCAGCTTCGACCGGCCGAATATCAGCTACGAAATCGTCGAGCGCGACCAGCCGCGCCAGCAGCTTCTGCGGTTCCTGGCCGGCCACAAGGGCAATAGCGGCATCGTCTATTGCCTGTCGCGCGCCAAGGTCGAGGATACGGCCGAGTGGCTGAACGGCCAGGGTATCCGGGCGCTTGCCTATCACGCCGGCATGGACCGCGCCGTGCGCGACGCCAACCAGGATGCCTTCCTCAAGGAAGAGGATCTCTGCCTCGTCGCCACCGTCGCCTTCGGCATGGGGATCGACAAGCCGAACGTGCGCTATGTCGCGCATCTCGATCTGCCGGGTTCCGTCGAGGCTTACTACCAGGAGACCGGCCGCGCCGGGCGCGACGGGCTGCCCTCCGAGGTGTGGATGGCCTATGGCATGGCTGACGTGATCCAGCGCGGGCGGATGATCGATGAAGGTGGTGCCGCCGACGAGATCAAGCGCGTGGAACGCTCCAAGCTCAACGCGCTGCTTGCCATCTGCGAGACGGCGTCGTGCCGGCGGCAGGCGATCCTGTCGCATTTCGGCGAAAGCCATGCCGGCAATTGCGGCGGCTGCGACACCTGCCTGAAGCCGGTGGAGACCTGGGATGGGACAGATGCCGCGATCAAGGCGCTGGCGGCGATCTACCGCACGGGCGAGCGTTTTGGCACGGGGCACGTCGTCGATGTCCTCATCGGCAATGTCAACGAAAAGACCGAGCGCTTCGGCCACACCGAAATGCCTGTGTTCGGTGCCGGCAAGGATATCGCCGCGCGCACCTGGCAATCCGTGTTCCGCCAGCTTTTGGCGATGGGGCTGGTGCGTGTCGACCACGGGGCTTTCGGCGCGCTGAAGCTGGAGGAGGGTGCGCGCGCCGTGTTCAAGCGAGAACGCGAGGTGTGCTTCCGCAAGGACCGCCCGGCCTCCGAACGGCGGCCGAAAAGGGCGGCACAAGCCGAACGTCGCTCGGTTCTCTCGGGCTCCGACGACGCGCTGTTCGAGGCGCTGCGCGCCGAGCGCACCGCGATCGCCCGCTCGCTCAGCGTCCCGCCCTACGTCGTCTTCCCCGACACAACGCTGATCGCCTTCGCCACCGAGCGGCCGCGCACGCACAAGGAACTGCTCGGCATTTCCGGCGTCGGGCAGTCGAAGCTGGAGCGGTATGGGGATGCGTTTCTCGAGGTGATTTTGGGGTTTGACGGGTGAGGGATATCGCATCGCTTTGACCGTTGCTGCCGAATATAGATATCTGTACAACTTCAGATATTGTTTTTGGTGATTGCTCGGCGCCGAGGCGGTGGCTGATTTGAAGCGATTTATTGCTTATGTTGACGAGGCCGGCGATGAAGGCTTCGGAAAATTGGGAAGCGATGAGCCGACTGCTCAATCGCAATGGTTTTCGATCGGCGCCTGCATTGTGAGCGAGGACAATAATCGGCTGATCGTCAGTTGGCGCGATGAAATCATGAGCGCCTTCAAGAACAAGAACAACAGAGATTTGCATTTCCGCGATTTGAAGCATGACCAGCGCGTCCATGCCTGCGCTACAATCGCAAAGAAACCCATCGGCGCATGCATCGTCTCATCCGCAAAGAAGACCTTGCTGGAAGCAAGTGAGCGCGACGTCTTCAAAAAGAAGCAGCACCTCTACAACTATCTGACGCGGCTCCTGCTTGAGAGAATTACCGACGCCTGCAGCAAGCGCGCCGCCGCCATCGGCGAACAGGCTCATTTGCGCGTGTTGTTTTCGCGACGCAAGGGCACCGATTACGAGCAGATGCGAGATTACCTGAGGTTTCTTCGCGACGGTCGGGAGAAGCTGCAGCCTATTCGATCAATCGATTGGTCGGTATTGGATCCAGAAGACATCGCCGTGGAGAACCATAAGGTAAGGGCTGGCTTGCAGGTGGCGGATCTCTTTACCAGCGCGGTCTGGAAAGCCCTTGAGCCGAATGGTTACGGGCGCTGCGAAGATCGCTACGCCCGCGAGATTGCTTCACGGCTTCTCAAATCAGACGGAAATGCACTGAACTACGGCTTCACGCTCATCCCGCCGTACTCGAAATGTCCGTTAAATGCCGAACAGCGGAGTTTCGTCGATTGGCTCATCGATCGAGCGAGGCATTGATTGTCGGGCGAATATAAGATGTGGGCCCCCGGTCCCCTGTCCCACACTGCGAAGAGTGCTGCCACCTTTCGGCAACTTGGGGATTTTCCGACGCTTGCCCACGACCCTGATGATAGGGATTTCGCTTTATAATAGCAAATGAACTTTTCGACACACGCTTCGGCGTTCGAATGATGTTGGTACTGGTCCGAGCTCTATCGTGTACCATCTATTCGACGGTTGGCGCTATCTTCATGATGGCTTACAAAGCAGTTGCTTCGTTTACCCGGATGAATACGAGAAGGGCCACCAATGACCTCGCAGTTCCTCTCCCATTTGCGCACCGAGCTTGCCGGCCTGAAGGAGGCCGGGCTTTATAAGGCGGAGCGCGTCATTACCTCGAAACAGGCGGGCGAGATCGCGATTTCATCCGGCGAGCGGGTGCTGAATTTCTGCGCCAACAATTATCTCGGCCTTGCCGACAACGCGGAACTCGCCGAGGCCGGCAAGCAGGCGCTTGATCGCTATGGTTATGGCATGGCGTCCGTGCGTTTCATCTGCGGGACGCAGGAGGAGCACAAGCAGCTGGAGGCCAGGATTTCGTCGTTTCTCGGGATGGAAGACACGATCCTTTATTCCTCCTGCTTCGATGCCAATGGCGGCCTGTTCGAGACGCTGCTTGGCGAGGAGGATGCGATCATTTCGGATGCGCTGAACCATGCCTCGATCATTGACGGCGTGCGTCTCTCCAAGGCGAAGCGTTTCCGCTACGCCAACAACGACATGGCGGCGCTCGAGGAGGAGTTGAAGAAGGCCGAGGGTAGCCGGTTCAAGCTGATCGCCACCGATGGCGTGTTTTCGATGGACGGGATCATCGCCAATCTCAAGGGTGTGTGCGATCTCGCCGAGAAGTATGGCGCGATGGTCATGGTCGATGACAGCCATGCTGTCGGGTTTGTCGGCAAGCATGGGCGCGGGTCGGCCGAGCATTGCGGCGTCGAGGGGCGGGTCGATATCATCACCGGCACGCTCGGCAAGGCGTTGGGCGGCGCGTCGGGCGGCTATACGTCGGCGAAGGCCGAGGTGGTGGAATGGCTGCGGCAGCGGTCGCGGCCCTATCTGTTTTCCAATACGCTGGCGCCCGTGATTGCTGCTGCGTCGTTGAAGGTGTTCGATCTGATCGATCATGGCGATGCGCTGCGGGCGCGGCTGTCGGCCAATGCGGATCTGTTTCGTTCGGAGATGACGAAGCTCGGCTTCACGCTTGCCGGCGAGGGGCATCCGATCATTCCCGTCATGCTGGGGGATGCGAAGCTGGCGCAGGATATGGCGGCGCTGATGCTGAAGAAGGGCGTTTATGTCATCGGTTTCTCCTTCCCCGTGGTTCCGAAGGGACAGGCGCGTATTCGTACGCAGATGTCGGCGGCGCATTCGGTCGAGGATGTCGAGCGGGCGATTGAGGCGTTCGCCGAGGCTGGGCGGGAGTTGGGTGTCATTTAGCTGAGAAGCCCGCGCACACGCATTGGCAATTGGGAGGAATTGAATGTCGAACATGATGAAGGCGCTGGTGAAGTCGAAGGCCGAGGTCGGGCTGTGGATGGAGCAGGTGCCGGTGCCCGAGGTCGGGCCGAACGATGTGCTGATCAAGGTCAAGAAGTCGGCGATCTGCGGCACCGACGTGCATATCTGGAACTGGGACCAGTGGGCGCAGAAGACCATTCCGGTGCCGATGGTGGTGGGGCACGAGTTCTGCGGCGTGATCGCCGAGGTGGGCTCGGCGGTCACCAAGTATCATGTCGGCGAGCGGGTGTCTGGCGAGGGGCATATCGTCTGCGGCAAATGCCGCAACTGTCGCGCCGGGCGCGGGCATCTCTGCCGCAATACGCAAGGGGTCGGCGTCAATCGGCCGGGTTCCTTCGGCGAGTTCGTCTGCATCCCGGAAGCCAATGTCGTGCCGATCCCTGATGATATTCCGGATGAGATCGCGGCGATCTTCGATCCGTTTGGTAACGCCGTGCATACGGCACTCTCTTTCGATCTCGTGGGTGAGGACGTGCTGGTCACCGGCGCGGGTCCGATCGGCATCATGGGGGCGCTGGTCGCCAAGCGGTCGGGGGCGCGCAAGGTCGTGATCACCGATATCAATCCGCACCGGCTCGATCTCGCCCGCAAACTCGGCATCGACCATGTCGTCGATGCGTCGAAGGAGAACCTCTCCGACGTGATGACCTCGATAGGCATGACCGAGGGCTTCGATGTCGGGCTGGAAATGTCGGGTGCGGCCCCTGCCTTTCGCGACATGATCGACAAGATGAACAATGGCGGCAAGATCGCCATTCTCGGCATCGCGCCCGCTGGTTTCGAGATCGACTGGAACAAGGTGATCTTCAAGATGCTCAATCTGAAGGGCATCTATGGCCGCGAGATGTTCGAGACCTGGTACAAGATGATCGCCTTTGTGCAGGGCGGGCTGGACCTTGCTCCTGTGATTACCCACCGCATCATCATCGACGATTTCCGCGAGGGCTTCGAGGCGATGCGGTCGGGCAACTCCGGCAAGGTGGTGATGGACTGGTAATGGGAGGAAAACGACATGAACTATGAAGGAAGCTGCCACTGCGGCCAGATCGCATTCGACGTCGAGGGTGACTTTACATCGGCCATCGACTGCAACTGTTCGCTCTGCCGGCGCCGCGGTGGGCTGCTCGCTTTCGTGCCGCGCGACAAGTTCAGCCTGAAGACGCCGCGCGAGGCACTATCGACCTACACATTCAACACCCATGTGATCCAGCATCATTTCTGCAGCAATTGCGGCGTCGGCCCATTCAGCGAGGGCAAGATGCCGGATGGCACGGAGATGGCCTGCATCAATCTGCGCTGTGTGCCCGCTGTCGATCTTGCGACGATCGAGATCCAGCCTTGGGATGGCAAGTCGCATTAGTCTGTCGGTTGGCTGGAGCCTCGGCGTGACCGCAGGTCGCGCCGGGGAGGTGTGTGAGGTATCTGCGACAACTGTTCGTTTCAGAAGAATGCCACGCGCTCTTGTCTTCCCGTGGTGACATCCTATCTATGCTTGGCAACCGCTTCGGCGGCTTGTGGCCTGTGGATAAGGCCTTTTCCAAGTTTTCTCGCGCTTTTTTGCTGGAAAAGCTTGACGAGAACTAAAATTGTGGGAATCACCGTTCGACTTGAATAGCGGTGAACTGGGTCAAGGGCAGATCGCACAACCATGGCCGGACATTTGGTGACATATGAACTCTGTCGTCCGGCGCCGGCAATCGTGGTTAATCAGGCATTAAATGTCATCCCGTTATCTGGGATCAGGTGATTCGAGACGGCCGTTTGCGGCGCGCCGGCTTTGATAGGGCCGTTTTACCGCAGCGAGTTTGAATAGCGTCAGGAAGGCGACGATATACATGGCAACGAAGGTCAAAGAGAACGAAGAAGCGGAAGTCGAACGCGACGGCGGTACCGACGGCCCTCTTCTCGATCTTTCCGATGACGCGGTCAAGAAAATGATCAAGGCCGCCAAGAAGCGCGGCTATGTGACGATGGACGAGCTCAATGCCGTTCTCCCGTCCGAGGAAGTGACATCCGAACAGATCGAAGACACGATGTCGATGCTGTCGGATATGGGCATCAACGTCATCGAGGATGAAGAAGCCGAGGAAGCTGGCGGCAACGACGGCGGCGACGACGATTCCGGTTCGGACGACGAAAGCGAAGGCGGCGAGCTTGCTCCCTCCGGCGGTACCGCACTTGCGACCGCCAAGAAGAAAGAGCCGACCGACCGCACCGACGACCCCGTGCGCATGTATCTGCGCGAAATGGGCTCGGTGGAGCTTCTGTCGCGCGAAGGCGAAATCGCCATTGCAAAGCGCATCGAGGCCGGCCGCGAAACGATGATCGGTGGTCTCTGTGAGAGCCCGCTGACCTTCCAGGCGATCATCATCTGGCGCGACGAACTCAACGAAGGCACGACACTGCTGCGCGAGATCATCGATCTCGAAACGACCTATTCCGGTCCCGAGGCGAAGGCTGCTCCGCAGTTCCAGAGCCCCGAGAAGATCGAGGCCGACCGCAAGGCCGCCGAAGAGAAGGAAAAGACCCGCCGCACCCGTTCGGGCGACGACGACATCACCAATGTCGGCGGCGAGGGCCTGCCTCCGGAAGAGGAAGAAGAAGACGAGGACGAATCCAACCTGTCGCTGGCCGCCATGGAAGCGGAACTGCGTCCGCAGGTCATGGAAACGCTCGACATCATCGCCGAGACCTACAAGAAGCTGCGCAAGCTGCAGGACCAGCAGGTCGAGCAGCGTCTCGCTGCGACTGGCACGCTGTCTTCCGCCCAGGAGCGCCGCTACAAGGAGCTCAAGGATGAGCTCATCAAGGCGGTGAAGTCTCTGTCGCTGAACCAGAACCGCGTCGACGCCCTTGTCGAGCAGCTCTACGACATCTCCAAGCGACTGATGCAGAACGAAGGCCGTCTGCTGCGTCTGGCCGAATCCTACGGCGTCAAGCGCGACTCGTTCCTGGAACAGTATCAGGGCGCTGAGCTCGATCCGAACTGGATGAAGTCGATCGCCAATCTGGCCGCACGCGGCTGGAAGGAATTCGCCAAGGGCGAAAACACGACGATCCGCGACATCCGCCAGGAGATTCAGAACCTTGCAACGGAAACCGGCATCTCGATCGCCGAATTCCGCCGCATCGTGTCGATGGTGCAGAAGGGCGAGCGCGAAGCGCGTATCGCCAAGAAGGAAATGGTCGAAGCGAACCTTCGCCTCGTCATCTCCATCGCCAAGAAGTACACGAACCGCGGCCTGCAGTTCCTCGACCTCATTCAGGAAGGCAACATCGGCCTGATGAAGGCGGTCGACAAGTTCGAATACCGTCGCGGTTACAAGTTCTCGACCTATGCGACATGGTGGATCCGTCAGGCGATCACCCGTTCGATCGCCGACCAGGCTCGTACGATCCGTATTCCTGTGCACATGATCGAAACGATCAACAAGATCGTTCGTACCTCGCGCCAGATGCTGCACGAGATCGGCCGCGAGCCGACGCCGGAAGAACTGGCCGAGAAGCTCGCCATGCCGCTCGAAAAGGTTCGTAAGGTCCTGAAGATCGCCAAGGAGCCGATTTCGCTCGAAACGCCTGTCGGTGACGAAGAAGATTCGCACCTCGGCGATTTCATCGAGGACAAGAACGCGCTTCTGCCGATCGACGCGGCCATTCAGGCGAACCTGCGCGAAACGACGACGCGTGTTCTGGCATCGCTCACGCCGCGCGAAGAGCGCGTGCTGCGCATGCGTTTCGGCATCGGCATGAACACCGACCATACGCTCGAAGAAGTCGGCCAGCAGTTCTCGGTTACCCGCGAACGTATCCGTCAGATCGAAGCGAAGGCGCTGCGCAAGCTGAAGCACCCGAGCCGCTCGCGTAAGCTCCGCTCGTTCCTCGACAGCTAAGTCGCGGACATATGTCATTGGAAAAGCCGGGCCGTTGGTCCGGCTTTTCTCGTTTCTGACGGTGTCTGGCTGGGGATTATCCGCCTTGGCGTTCACGCCCTTGTCAGGTGTGCGTGTTTTTTGCCTTTAAGGCTTGATGATGCCTTCTTAAAAGGCCACATCGACAACTTGTCGTTCAGCATTGCGTGGGTATGGCCAAGGCAACGGAAAAGCAATTGGGGTTGTTCGGCTGGGGCGTCATCGCCTCAGTGCTGCTTCATATTGTCGTCGTCGCCGGCTTCCTGATCAAGCTGCCGCAGCCGACGCCGCCTCCTCAGGAGGAGACGGTCAATGTCGAGATGGTGCCGCCGCCGGAAGAGAAAAAGCCCGAAGAGAAGAAGCCGGAGGAGCAGGCTGCGCTGAAGGTGCCGGAAGAGCCGAAGCCCGAGGAGAAGAAACCCGAGCAGCCGGCTGCGGCCGAAAAGCCCGCCGACGAACAGAAGCCGGAAGAAAAGAAAGCCGAGCAAAAGCCACCGGAGCCCAAGCAGGAAGAGGCCAAGGCCGAACCACCACCGCCGCCACCAAAGCCGCCGGAGGAGAAGCCGCCGGAAGCGCCCAAACCGCCTGAAGAAAAACCGCCCGAGCCGCCGCCGCCTGAAAAGCCTCCGGAAGAAAAGCCGCCCGAGGAAAAGAAAGCTGAGGAGAAGAAGGCCGAGGAACCGCCGAAGCCTGATCCTGCCGAACAGGCAAAGGCCGACCAACAGCCGAAGGGACCTGACGGCAAGCCGCAGCCGATCCAGCCGCTGCGCCCCGTCTTCGAGTTTGGCGACAAGGCGAGCGGCCCGAGGAAGGCCGAGGATGGCGATGCTTCCACCGAGGCGGGGAAGCCCGCAGGCGCACCCGATGCGGAAAAGCCGACGGATGACCCCGCATCGGCTGGGAAGCCCAATGCCGACGACAAACCGCCGGCCAAGCCGATGCCTGACGATATCAACCTGCCGCAGGTTGATGTCGCCGATGCGCATCAGGAAAACAACGGGCCGGCCGCAGAGGCGACCGGTGTGGTGACGACCGAAATTACGCAGGCCAAGCCGAAGGAGATCGCCAAGGCGGATCCCGCCGCCAGTGCCGCTCCCACGGCCGATCCGCTGACCAAGGTGAAGAAGCTCTATTCGCAGAACGACACGGGCGGTGACGTGGCGCGGACGGCGATCGACGGCATGCCGCGCGGTATGCGCGTTGCCGAACTCTGCACGACGGAACTGCGCGAGCAGCTCAGGCACTCGCCGCAGGGGTTCCGGCCGGAGCTCTTGCCATCCTATCGCCTGCAGCAGGGCAATGTGCTGGAGATCAAACGCGGCGCCTTCCGTGCCAGTGCGCGCTGGTACGATATGAGCTTCCGCTGCGAGGTCGATACCGACGGAACCAAGGTGCTGTCGTTCGCCTATGACGTGGGCGCCGCTATCCCGAAGTCGCAGTGGCGCAGCCGCGGGTTCCCCGATTTCTGAAGGGCGGATGCGGGCGCTGTTGTGGCACCCGCGAGCCTTGATCCAGACCTATTTGCTGCTGCCCGCAATCAGCGACGGCAGTTCGGCGAAGAGGGCGTCGCGGGCGCGAACGCCTGCCGTACCCTCGGTCTTCTTGTCGTCCTGGATCAGGCGGGCGAAGACCACGGTCCGGTCACCCTTCGTCGCCCAGCCGACGAACCAGCCCCAGGGATGCTCCTCGTCGAATGTGTAGTCTGGCAATCTCGGATAGGCCATGCCGGTCTTGCCCTGCACCGACCAGCCATCCGGCAGCTCGGTCTTCTCGACGACCTTCAGCGTCATGTCGGTCGCGTGGGCGGTGACGGGAAGCTGGCGGTTCACGAGCTTGCGCAGGAACGCCACCTGTTCCAGCGGCGATATCTTCAGCGACGAGGCGATCCATGCCCGGTCGAGGCCATTGTTCTTGCCCTTGTCGCCGGAGAAGTCGGCATTGCCGTAGTCCAGCTTCGTCGCGTAGTCGTGCAACGTGTTTTCACCGAGCGCGTGGGTGATGCGCTGGGAGAACCAGACGACCGAGTACTTTAACCAGCGGACGGCATCCGTCGGCTTCTTCCAGTTCTCGCCGCCCCAATCGGAATCGCCCTTGCGGAAGTTCAGGGTCGGGGTGTGTTCGTCCTTCAGGAAGCCGCTGTCATAGCCGATGACGCTCAGCGCCACCTTGAAGGTCGAGGCCGGCGTGACGCGGCCTTCGCAATCGCCCTCTTGGACAATCGTCTGTCCGGTCTTGGCGTCGGCCACGACAGTACAAATAGTCTTGGCTTGCGCGGTCGTGCCCATCGTGGCGAGCGCTGCGGCGGCAAGCAGGGTGGAGCGGAGATGCATGGAATGGCCCTTTCTTGGTGGCTTTCTCGGGATAGCTACCAGTCGTTTGACCCAACGACAAAGGACCAATACTAGATGAAGCCATTAGAAAAATTGGGGCTTCATCATGGTTCGGCCATATCTTCCGCTGAACGCCTTCCGGGCTTTCGAAGCGTCTGCGCGGCATCTGAGCTTCACCAAGGCGGCGATCGAGCTCAACGTCACGCAGGCGGCCGTCAGCCACCAGGTGATCGCTCTCGAGGCGCAACTCGGGGTGACGCTGTTTCGGCGGTTGCCGCGCGGGCTGATGATCACGGCCGAGGGTGACAGCCTGCTGCCGGTGCTGCGCGACAGCTTCGATCGCATGGCTGATGCTGTCGAGCGGCTTCGCGACGGGCATGTGCGCGAAGTGCTGACGGTCGGCGCGGTCGGAACCTTCGCCGTCGGCTGGCTGCTGCCGCGCTTGCCGTCGTTTCAGGAGCGCTATCCCTATGTCGACCTCAGGCTTTCCACCAACAACAACCGGGTGGACCTCGCGGCTGAGGGGCTCGACCTCGCCATCCGCTTCGGCGGCGGGGCATGGCATGCGACGGAGGCGACGCGGCTCTTCGAGGCGCCGCTGTCTGTTCTCTGTCGGCCCGATCTCGCGGAAGGGCTGAAGCGTCCGGAGGATCTCATGGGTCAGACGCTCCTGCGCTCTTATCGGCCGGACGAGTGGACGCGGTGGTTCGAGGCTGCCGGCGTTTCGCATCCGGGGCTGATGCAGAAGAGCATCGTCTTCGACACCTCGCTGGCGATGATGGAGGCGATGCAGCAGGGGATCGGCGTCGGGCTTGCGCCGCCGAAGATGTTCGAGCGCCAGCTGACGTCGGGACTGGTGGCGCAGCCATTCGCGATCACGGTATCGATGGGGAGCTATTGGCTGACGCGGCTGCACTCACGCCCCGTGACGCCCGCGATGGCGGCATTCTCCGCGTGGATGACGTCGGTGATTGCACAAAGTGATGAGGCAGGATGTTAGGGAAATAACAGAAGTTTTGCTGAACGGTCTGGAAGCGTTTTCGAAATGCGCTAAGTTGGGTGTGTCGAAGTGAAACGGAATCGTTAATCGTTTTCCGCTCCAGTCCGACACAAGCATGACCGCCTAGCTTTGTCCCATCGCCGGATGTTAGCGGCACAAGAGGGGACAATGACATGTGGAACGAAATCGAGCGCTTTTTCGAACAGCAGGACGAAGCCACCAAGGTGGCGATCATCGAAAGCCGTGGCGACGAGTTGACCGACATGCTGGTATCGGCGCTCGAAGACGCGCTTTCCATCCTCCACGGCGAAATGCAGCCCGAAACATTGCACTGATCGCCGCAGCCTCGATCGAGGCGAGCACAACTGCCTGAGGCCTTGCTTGGCTCATCCCGTTGCATTGCGCAGCTTCATTGCAGGCTATTCCTGGGATCGCGATCCTGTGGGCCGGTCTCCCTCCGAAGTGTTTCGGCTGGAGTGCGCAGGTGCGCCTGCGCTCTATCTCAAGCGCGAGGCGCAGAGCGCCTATGGCGAGTTGGCGGATGAGGCGGCGCGTTTGCGGTGGTTGTCCGGCCAAGGGCTTCCATGTCCCGATATTGTCGCTTCCACCACGGACGATGGTTGTGATTGGCTGCTGATGAGCGCCCTGCCGGGCCGCGATCTTGCGTCGGATTCGGCTGTTGATGCTGAGGCGCGGGTGATCATGCTGGCTGCGGCGTTGCGTGCGCTTCACTCTCTCGACATTGTCTCGTGCCCCTTTGATCACCGTTGGTCGAAGCGGCTTGCCGTTGCTGAGCAGCGCATGCGGGCCGGCCTAGTCGATGAAGAGGATTTCGACGAGACGCGGCTTGGGCGCAGCGCCGCCGATCTTTATTCAGAGCTTTGCCAGATGCATGTCGGCGAGGAGGATCTGGTCGTCACCCATGGCGACGCCTGCCTGCCGAACTTCGTGGCATCAGGTGATGCCTTCGCTGGCTATATCGATTGCGGACGTCTCGGCGTCGCGGATCGCTATCAGGATATCGCGCTCGCCTGCCGCAGCATCGCTGCGAATTTCGGCGAGGCGTTCGTTGAGCCGTTTTGTCGGCACTACGGCATCGTGTCGTTGGATGCTGATAAAATGCTGCGGTATCAGATGCTTGACGAGTTCTTCTGAGTGATTGATTCAGGCTGATCACGCCGCAAGCGCGTTTCGATCACCGCAACGTTATGCCGTCTTGCCTGCAAATGAGCGCGGCGCTCCCCATATGGATGTCATGAGCATTCAGGGAGCCGCCAATGTCCGCCCAGCCGAGGAAGATCCCCGGTCCGGATCATCCGATCACGATTACGCCCAATCCGAAGCGCGTGGTGGTGACATGGAACGGCCGCGTGATCGCCGATAGCCGCAAGGCGTTGACGTTGAAAGAGGCGAGCTATCCAGCTGTCTCTTATATCCCTCGCGGTGACGTGGATATGCCGTTGCTGACCCACAGCACGCACAAGAGCTTTTGCCCCTACAAGGGCGAGGCGTCGTATTACGGCATCGCGTTGGATGGCGAGCGTTCTGAGAATGCGATCTGGAGCTATGAAGATCCCTCGGATGCCGCCAGCGAGATCAAAGGCTATGTCGCCTTCTACCCTGATCGTGTCGATTCCATCGAGGAGCTGACGATATAGGGGAGGCGAGACGCCGACGGCTTAGGGAGACGTGGGTTCGGCGATCGGTCGCTGCAAACCTGTCTCTGAAAAATCAAGGATCGGTCCGGCAGGGAAACCGGACCAATCCCCGTAACTGATCGGAGGTCAATCGGATCAGAAAAGGCAAACTTGTGAAAGGTGCCCCGGCCTAGACCGGGGCGCCGATAGTCAAATTAGAAAGCGCGCTGCAGGCGGAAGAAGCCCTTGGTTACGCTGTCTTCGTGGTCAACGTCGGTGTAGTCGACGGTAGCCTTGGCGTAGAGGTTGTCTACGATCTGGTAGTCAACAGTTACGCCGACCTTCCAAGCGTCGTTAGACGAGAAGTCGGTGTCCGTTGCATTGTGGCCGTAGTTGCCGAAGTACTGAGCCATCGGTGTGATGGTCCACTTGTCGGTAACCTTAGCTGCGTATTCAGCAGCAACGGTCCACTCGGATTCGTCGTAGTAGCTGTTGATGCCGGTTGCGTAGGCAGCGGCCAGGCCGAGCGTGCCAGGTCCGATGTCAGCGAAGAGCATGCCACGGATCGCGCCGTCTTCGGTGTCCGTGTCGTAACCGCCGATGAGCTGGTAGGATACTACGCCAGCCTTGCCGCCGATTGCAGCAGCGATACCAACAGCGTTGCCGGAGTTGGTGCCGCGCTCTGCGCCAGCGCCGTCTTCCAGTTCGTCAACCGAAATACCAGCGTAGAAGTCGCCGGATTCGTACTGGTAACGAATGGAGTTGTGCAGGGTCTGGTAGCTGGACAGAACGTCCGGCTCGCCGCTCAAATCGTCATCCCACCAGCTGTAGAACAGACCGGCGCGGATGCCAGCGATGTCGATGTAAGCCGAGTCGAGCGTGGACGTCGTCGAGGAGTTGTCGCCGTTGTTACGGAGAACGATAACGCCGGTCAGAGGACCGTATTCCGTGTCGCTCTTGGCGGTGAACTGAACCTGAGCGCGCGTACGAGCGTTCCAGTCCGAGGTACCCTTCTGGTTCGGGCCGCCGTATACTTCAAAACGCAGGTAACCGCCGACCTTGAGGCAGGTTTCGGTGCCCGGGATGTAGAAGTAGCCGGTGCCGTAAGCGTCGCAGACGCGAACGTATTCTACTGCTTCAGGCTCAGCTGCTACGATAGCGTCGGCAGCGAAGACGGGGGACGCGGCGGCAGCGAGAGCTGCTGCGGACGTCAGCATAACCATCCGAATGTTCATTTGAAATCCATTTCCTTTTAGAAGAGACCGTCGCCACACACTGGGAGGTGATAGGCAACCGTTCCGGTAACAGCCTTTCGGCACGCGGATCAGCGAACCGCTGACACTCTTCTCTCATCCCTCAGTAATTCTATCAATTCAGATAGTGCCGAAATCGTTGTTTGTGAAACTTCTTAGGCATGAAATGTGGCGAATATGCCACAATATCAAATAGTTAGACAAATAGACGCAATGCCCCGGCAGCTGCGGAGCAACATAATATCAAAGCCATTTCGGTTGCTCGCGAGAGCACAGTAATGCCGCCATGCAAACACATTGACGCCAATGTCGGCGAGATAATGTCGCGCCGCAGCAAAATGAAGAGGGGCGATTGGAACGCTATGTTCCAAATTTGGAACGAAAGGTTTTCAGGCGGCAGTTGGCATCTTGAGCTAAGCGGCGTAAGCGACTCGCCCAGGGAGGCATTTTAGCATCCCGTTGCAAAAGGAATAACTAATGCCGGCGGCTGACAATATTTTCCCGGACATGAACGATTTTGCTTATTTTGCAGCGGTTGTACGCTACGGTGGCTTCTCCGCCGCGGGGCGCGTACTTGGCTTGCCGAAGTCAAAACTCAGCCGGCACATCAATGCGCTCGAAGATCGGCTGGGGGTCCGATTGATCGAAAGAACGGTGCACAGGTTCCGTGTAACCGAGATTGGTCAATCACTATATATTTACTGTGAGAACATGCTCCGTGAAGCGGAACGTGCCACGAAAGCCGTTGCCGATGTGAATGGTGAACCGCAGGGCACGATCAGACTCAGCGTTCCCACGGGCCTGCTCGAAGGGTCGCTTGGTGCAATCTTCCCCGAATTCCTGCTGCTTCACCCGAAGATCCAGCTGCAGATTCTCGCGACCGACCAGCGAGTCGACATCATCAATGACCGACTCGATCTCGCAATCCGGGCGCAATTGACCGAAGAAACCGATGCCGAGCTGACGATGCGGGTTCTGAGCAAGGTCGATCTCATCCTTGTCGCCAACAAGGAGATGGCGGCGCAGATGCCAAAGGGGGAGGGTATCGAATCGCTTGATGGCGTGCCGACTGTTTCTTTCACCAGCGGCATGGCCGAGTGGCGCGAGGTCGATGTGTGGGACTTCACCGGCCCCGATGGTGCACTGCACAGGCATGAGCATCGACCGCGCATGAGCTGTCGCAGCGTGCCCGCCGTTCTGGAAGCCATTCATGCGGGTGTGGGCGTCGGGCTGCTTCCCGACATCGTTTGCGCAGAGGGACTGCGGCACGGAACGCTGGTCCGCCTGTTGCCTGACTATCAGATGTCGCAGGCGACCATCTATCTGGTGTTCACGGCATCGCGGGGCCTGCCGACGGCGGTGCGCACGCTCGTCGATTTCCTTGTCGAACGCTTCCGCACCTTCAACGCGGCCATCGAGGGCGACCGTGCGGGCGCGGCATGAGTCGATTCTGCTCCTCGCGTCCATATCTTGCCCAACGCGTATGGCGCCTATTTTGAAAGAGGTGTCGGTTCGGGTGCGTCTCGTTCGTCCTTGAAGCGATGCCAACGTTCAAGGGAGAGAGAGCATGTCCTATGTCGACGGTTTTATCGTTGCCGTGCCAAAGAAGAATATCGAGGCCTACAAGGCGCTCTCGGCCAAGGCCGGCGCGATCTGGAAATCATATGGCGCCAAGGATTATGTCGAATGCGTCGCGGACGACGTGCCCTATGGCGAGCTGACGTCATTTCCGCGTGCGGTTCAGGCGACCGATGACGAGGTCGTGGTGTTTTCTTGGATCACCTATGAAACGCGCGAACAGCGCGATGAGATCAATGCCAAGGTCATGGCCGATCCTGAACTGCAGGTCACTGAATGCCTTGATATCTTCGATGCCAAGCGGATGATCTATGGCGGCTTCGTTCCGCTGCTTTGGCTTTGATGTTTCGCCGATCACCGGCATTGACATGACGGCGGGTGCGCGCGACCTCTGGGCGGAGTTTCATCGTCCGGAGGTGCTGCCATGCCACAGAAGATTCTAAGCCTGCAGACGCGCGGGCAGGGCCTTTATGAGTTTACCGATCAGGTCTCGGCCTTCGTGCGCGCCGCGAATATCGAATCCGGGCTGCTTACCGTTTTCGTGCGGCACACATCCTGCTCCCTGCTAATCCAGGAGAATGCGGATCCGGATGTGCGCACCGATCTCAACGGTTTCTTTCGCCGTCTCGTGCCGCCATCGTCCGATCCTTCGATGCGCTGGATCGTGCACACGATGGAGGGACCGGATGACATGCCCGCCCATATCAAGGCGGCTCTGACGCAGGTTTCGATCGGGATTCCCGTGATGGACGGGCGGCTCGTGCTGGGCACCTGGCAGGGGATCTATCTGTTCGAACACCGCGAAAGTCCGCACCGGCGCGAGGTCGTGCTGCATCTTAGCAACTGAACCAAATGTGAACGGCCGGTTCGAACATCGTTCATTTTCAGGCGTTTATCGTTTGTCCAATCCCGCAAGGGAGACCATCGATAACAAATGAAAGCATGAACATGACCCATTTTATCGCCAAAGCTTCGTTCGCCGCCATCCTTGCAATTGCGTCCATTCCCGCGACGTTCTCGGTTGCGTCAGCCGCCAGCCCCGAGCGTGCATCGGTCGTCGAGATTCAGTATCACCGCCCAGCTCCGCCGCGCGCATGCTCACCGATCCGGGCTGTCGAGAAGGCGCGTTATGCCGGTCTGCGCAATGCGCGCGTCACCGATATCACGCCGCGCCGCGTCGTCGTTTCCGGCCGTGGCTATCGCGGCCATTGGGACCGGATGTTCTTCGCGAATGTTCGCGGTTGCCCCGAGATTCGTCGCTGATCCGCCGCTAGTCGGAGCTAGCCACAATAGGAACTGCATCGCCTTGGCCGCGCCATTTTCAGGCTGCTTTGTGCGAATCGCATAACAATGCGTTTATCCGGGAGGGCCGCTCTTCTGACCGGCCGAGAGAATCGAAAAAGGAGCGCGGTCGCAACCGCGTGATATGGAGATTTCGATGATGCAGTTTCTGACCAAGGCGGGGATTGCCCTAGTACTGGGCGTCGGCACGCTTGCCGGCGCTACGGTTCCGGCCTCCGCTCAGGTGGACATCTATATAGACGATGGTCGTCCACCACCGCCTCCGGGCTACGGACGCCCACCACCGCCTCCAGGCTATGGCCGTCCGCCACCGCCGCCGGTTTATGGCCGCCCACCGCCGCCACCGTATTATGGCGGCCGGCCGCGCGGTTGCGATCCGCGTCTGGCTGAGGACAAGGCGATGGACTACGGTTTCCGCCGTGCCCGCGTGGTCGATATCACGCCGCGCCGGGTGATCGTGCAGGGCTTCACGCGTCGCGGACCTGACGAGATCACCTTCGGTAACGTTCGCGGTTGCCCGGTTCTGCGCTGACAGGCCGGTTCCGATAGTTTGAAATGAAACCACCCCTGCCTGCGTGGAGACGCGGACAGGGGTGGTTTTCGTTTTGGGGTGATGTTTCGGCTGCCGCCGATGCCTGTCAGGCCTTCGGCGTGTTCGCGCTTTCGCCGGCGGCCGAGGTGGCAAGCGGCGCCTGGCTGTCGGAGGAGACGACGGATGTCGGCAGCGGCGTGCCGCGCTTGCGTTCGCGCGCCAGCGTCAGCAGGCCGGAGCAGATGATCAGCAAGATGCCACCCGCCATCGGCAGGTCGATCGCGTCATCGAAGATCAGATAGCCGAAGGCGATCGCCCAGAGCATCTGGCTGTATTGCGGCGGCGCCACGAGGTTGGCGGGCGCAATGCGCGCGGCGGTCATCAAGAGGACGTTGCCGGCGGCGCCGAGCAGGCCGTAGCTTGCGATGAACAGCCACTGTCGCGGTGTCGGCATGACGAATTGCGAGGCCATCAGGATGCCGCTGACGATGATGGTGCCGAGCAGGGCGGCGCCGTAGAGCGACAGGCGCTTTTCGGCCGGGCCCATCTTTCTAAGGACAACGATCGAGATCGCCGCCGTCAGGCCACCGATGGCGGCCGCGAGGTGGCCGACGGAGAGCTCGCGGAAGCCGGGGCGCAGCACCACCAGAACGCCGAGGAAGCCGACGATAACGGCGGCCCAGCGCTGCCAGCGCACATCTTCCTTGAGGAAGATGACGGACAAGATCGTCACGAAGGAGGGCAGCAGGAAGAGCAGGCAGAAGGCTTCCGCCATGGGAAGCAGCGTGAAGGTGATGATCGAGGCAATCGCGCCGATCGCGCCGCAGATGAAGCGCAGCAGCCACAATGTGCGGTTCGTGGTGCGGACGACATCCAGCCAAGAATCGTCCTTGGCCTTGATGAAGGGCAGGGCGGCGGTACCGAACAGGGCACCGATGAAGGCGATCTCGTAGGATGGGATGCTGCCGTGGAGGATCTTGATCGAAGCGTCGCTGAACGCGAACACGGCATAGGCGGCAAACGCGATGAGAACGCCGCGCGCGGGCGAATGGGGAGCAGTCATGGGAGCAGTTTCAATTTGAAGAGAGCTTCGGGCGCCGGGGCATCGTTGCCGACAACAGGAGGTATAATTGAGAATGCTGCCCTGCACAATTGAGGAGAAGGCTGCGCCTATCTTAAAGCGAAGGGTGTGATAGCCGCGCCACGCTGTGCCTTGCGTGGCGGCGATCCGCCACCACGTATCATTGGCTATATCCTCAGTTGGAGCCGCGTCGGAGCGCCGGCCCATAGTCGCGGTAGATGCTGAGGCAATCGGTGTAGCTCAGCGATTCGTTGGCGCCGTAGATCACATGCGCGCTCGATGCGTTGGTGGACGCTTCCTCCGATACGAAGAGGATGGCCTCGCCCAACGACTTGCCTGTGATCGGCGCATCGGTGCCATCGTCGAGCGTTATTCCCTTTATGACTGCGGCAATCTCGCGGTGGCTGAAAACTGCCTGTCTGTCTTCCGGTGTCATTGCCTTTACCTCGAACTGAAAATGGATGGTTCTATCGTTGCCGGCCAATAACTGCGCCGACGGTCGCGCGATGCCATCGCCTTGCGGGTTCGATGGCAGGCAGACGTGCGCAAGCACGGCCTTTTCGCGTCTGTATTCGTCGATCGGATGCCGCCGGCGGCCGCCAGCGTCGGATATCCGACCGACATATTATGGACATATGGCCCGATCGCCGCCGGACAAGATCGCTTCCTTCAATCCCCTGTGAATTTAAAAGGAGCCGGCGTGAATTCGCGCGGTGATTGCCGGGCAAGGCTACACGGCTGCGAATTGGCAAGCGCTATCGGGATCGCTATATCAGGCCCCAACGCATGCAAGCATCGGCTGGAAGGTGAATCGACATGTTTCAAACGGCGAAGATCGATCAGGCCGACAAGAAGGCATTCTATCGCGAGCTCGCGCAGCAGCTGACCGGGCTGCTTCACGGCGAGCGCGATGTGATCGCCAACGCGGCCAATACCTCGGCGCTGATGTTCGAGATGATGCCCGATCTCAACTGGGCCGGTTTCTATTTCCTGAAGTCTAGGGATGAGTTGGTGCTCGGGCCGTTCCAGGGGCGCACCGCCTGCGTGCGGATCGCAGTCGGGCGCGGGGTTTGTGGGACGGCGGTCGCAAAGGGCCAGTCGATACTCGTCGAGGACGTGCACGCCTTTCCCGGCCATATCGCCTGCGACGCTGCCTCGCGCTCGGAGCTGGTCGTGCCGTTCAGCCACAATGGCGAGATCCTCGGCGTCATCGATCTCGACAGCCCGATCCCTTCGCGCTTCGATGCGGACGATCAGGCGGGGATCGAGGCGCTGGCCGACATCTTCGTTTCGGCCAGCTATTGACGTTAATTCCACTCAATGAACGAGAAGAGGCTGCGCCCGGATCGAGCGCAGCCTCTTTTGTTTGTCCTGTCACTCAGGACTTCTTCTTTTTGGCCTCATCGTCGATCAACTCGTACCACATGGCGTTGAGGACGGCGAAGGCGGCCGCGAGCGGCAGGCCAAGGATCCATGCGAAATACCACATCCTATTTCTCCTTCAGTATGCGTGACCGCTTTTGTCGGTGATCTGCTTCTCGTCGACCTTGCCCCAGAGCACTTTGTAGACCCAGGCCGTGTAGGCGAGGATGATCGGCAGGAAGATCAAAGTGACGACGAGCATGATGAACAGCGTCAGGTGGCTCGAGGATGCATCCCAGACCGTCAGGCTCGACTTCGGATCGAGCGAGGAGGGCAGGATGAAAGGGAACATCGAGACGCCGACGGTCGAGATGATGCCGAAGATCGACAGCTTGCTGAAGAGCAGCGTGCCAATCTCCAGCCTGGCGCGTATGGCGATCAGGGTGGCGACGGCACCGGCGAAGCCGGCGACCGGGGCGATCATCATCCAGGGATAGGTGCCGTAATTGGCGAGCCAAGAGCCCTCATGGGCTGCCGTCTTCAGAAGCGGGTTCGATGGGCCGTCTGTGACGATGGCGCTCGAGATCGTGTAGCCGTTGACACCCAGCGCCAGGAAGACGCCGCCGAGCGCGAAGAGCACGATGACGAGGATGGCGGCGATGCTGCCATAGCCACGAGCGCGCTCCGCCACCGGTCCGCTCGACTTCAACACCAGCCAGGCGGCGCCGTGCATGGCGAGCATGGCGACGGAGAGCAGACCGCAGAGCAGGGCATAGGGGTTGAGCAGGCCGATGAAGGTGCCTTCGTAGAAGATGCGCATGTCGGCCGGATCGAAGCGGAAGGGTACGCCCTGCAGCACGTTGCCGACGGCGACGCCGAAGATCAGCGACGGAACGAAGCCGCCGATGAAGAGCGCGAGATCCCAATTGCCGCGCCAGCGGGCGCTCTCACGCTTCGAGCGGTATTTGAAGGCGACCGGCCGCAGGATGAGCGCCAGCAGGATCGCGAACATCGCCAGATAGAAGCCGGAGAAGGAGACCGCATAGAGCGGCGGCCAGGCGGCGAAGACGGCGCCACCGCCGAGGATCAGCCAGACCTGGTTTCCTTCCCAGACCGGGCCGATCGTGTTGATGGCGACGCGCCGCTCCGTATCCGTCCTGGCGACGAAGGGGAGCAACATGCCGACGCCGAGGTCGAAACCATCGGTGACAGCGAAGCCGATGAGGAGGACGCCGAGAAGCAGCCACCAGATGAGGCGCAGGGTTTCATAGTCGATGAGTTCGTGCAGGATCATGATCAATCACTCCGCGGCAGGAACGAGGGTTTCGGAAATCAGCTCGGCTTCCGGCTCGGTGTCCGGTTCCGGGCCCTTCTTGATGGCCTTCACCATCAGCGTCATCTCGATGATGATCAGCACCGTGTAGAGCGCCGCGAAGCCGAGAATGGTAAGAAGCACGGTGCTGGCGCCGAGGCTGGAGACGGCGGCGGCCGTCGGCAGCACGCCTTCGATGATCCAGGGCTGGCGCCCGACCTCGGCAACCACCCAACCGAACTCGATGGCGATGAACGGCAGCGGGATCGCCAAGACTGCAACGCGCAGCAGCCAGGGATGGGCGTCGAGACGGCGGCGGGCCGAGAGCCAGAAGAAAGTCGCCGTCAGCACGATGAAGAATACGCCGAGCCCGACCATGATGCGGAACGACCAGAAGAGGGTCGGCACATGCGGGATGGTGTCTCGGGCGGCCTGGTCGATCTGCTGATCGGTGGCGGTGCGGGGATCATCGACATAGCGTTTCAGGAGAAGAGCATAGCCGAGCTGGTGGCCAAGATCCTCAAACGCGCTCTTGGTTTCCGCCGTGATCTTTTCAGGCGAGCCGGCGGCGCGGATCTGCATCAGCGCGTCATAGGCCTTGATGCCTTCGCGGATGCGGGTCTTTGCGTGTTCCTCGAGCTCGTTGATCCCGGGGATGACGGTATCCAGCGAGCGGGTGCCGATCAGGCCCATGACCCAGGGGATATGGACGGCGAAGTGGGTCTCGCGTGCCTGTTGATCCGGGAAGCCGATGGCGGTGAAGGGGGCCGGTGCCGGCTCCGTTTCCCACATGGCTTCGATGGCGGCGAGCTTCATCTTCTGGTTTTCGGTTGCGAGATAGCCGCTTTCGTCACCCAGCACGACAACCGAGAGCGCGGACGCCAGGCCGAAGGAGGCGGCGACCGTCATCGAGCGCTTGGCGATCTCGATGTGCCGGCCCTTCAGCAGGTACCAGGCCGAGACGCCGAGCACGAAGATGGAGGCACAGACGTAGCCGGCCGATACGGTGTGGACGAATTTCGCCTGGGCGACCGGGTTGAAGACGACGTCGAAGAAGCTGGTCACTTCCATGCGCATGGTCTGCGGGTTGAGCGCCGATCCCACAGGGTTCTGCATCCAGCCGTTGGCAACGAGAATCCAGAGTGCCGAGAAGTTCGAGCCGAGCGCCACGCACCATGTCGCCACGAGGTGACCGACCTTGGAGAGCTTGTCCCAGCCGAAAAAGAACAGGCCGACGAAGGTGGCTTCGAGGAAGAAGGCCATCAGACCTTCGATCGCCAAGGGCGCGCCGAAGATGTCGCCGACATAGTAGCTGTAGTAGCTCCAGTTCATGCCGAACTGGAATTCCATGACGATGCCGGTGGCGACGCCGATGGCGAAGTTGATGCCGAAGAGCACGCCCCAGAACTTCGTCATCTGCCGCCAGATCTGGCGGCCGGTCATGACGTAGACGGTCTCCATGATGGCGAGCAGCACGGCGAGGCCGAGCGTCAGCGGTACGAACAGGAAGTGATAGAGCGCTGTCAGCGCGAATTGAAAACGCGATAAGTCGACAATGTCTAGTTCCATAGTCTTTCTCCCACGCCCCATGGGGGTACGAAGATTTTCCGCCGGGCCGGATTGCCTGGCGGTCATGCACGCGCTCAGTCCGGTCTCAGCCGATTCAGAGCTTCTTCGAACGCCGTCTCTCCGCGGCGCGAAATGCTGGCGATGCGGCCGCCATCGAGCGTGGCGATCACATCAGCGATCTCCGCCTCACGGCGGATATGGGTGGCGATAACAAGCGAGCGGCCGTTCGCCTTCTCGGACAGGCGGGCCATGACATCGAGTGCTGTGGCGCGGTCGAGGCCCTCGGTCGGCTCGTCGAGCAGCCAGAGCGGCGTGTCGCGCAGGAAGAGGCGCGCGAGTGCCAGGCGCCGCGACTGGCCGCCCGAGAGACCCATGCCGCCTTCGCCAAGGCGGGCCTCGAGGGCTTCGGGCAGGGCGGCGATATCGGCGAGCAAGCCGGCGGCAGCGAGTGCGGACTTGAGGTCGCTTTCGGTCGCGTTGGGACAGGCCAGACGCAGATTGCCGGCGACCGTGTCCTTGAAGAGTTCGGTGCGCTGGGTCAGAAGGGTTGCCGTCTCGTTGGTGACCTTGCCCTTGAGCGGTTCGATCTCGCCGGCCAGCAGGGCCAGCAGTGTCGACTTGCCGGCGCCGCTGGCGCCGATGAGCGCGAGCTTTTCGCCCGGTTTTAGTGCGAGATTGATATCGGCCAGAACTGGGGTTGCGGCTGCATCATAGGCGGCGCTGACGCCGGCGAGTTGGACCGCCAGTCCGGCTGCGGGTGCGTCGTGCTGGCGTGTGGCTGTGTCGTCTGCCAGGCGAGGGCCGATGCGCTTTGCCGCCAGAAGTGTGCGTCCGAGTTCCAGCGCACCGCGACGCAGCGCGCCGAAGGGCTCGACGGCGGCAAAGGCGATCAGGATGCCGAGGGCGGCAACCGGCGCGGTGATGGTGCCGGCGCCGGCGAGGGCCGCGACGGCCAACAGGGCGCCGGTGAGCAGGACCGTCGAGGCGATGCCGAAGCCTAAGGTCACTGTGCTCTCGATGCGGTTCAGCCTGTTATCGGCATCTTCAGAATAGCGGTCGGCGGCTGCTATGGCTGCCGTCTGCGCTTCGATCCTTCCGGCCATCAAGAGGTCCGACTGGCCGGCGATGAGGTCGATGGTGCGGGCGCGCAGCGCCTCGATGCCATAGGCGCGGCGCCGTGCATGGGCGGCGGCGAGGTGGCCGGCGCAGAGTGGGATGCCAAGGCCGGCGACGAGGAGGAGCAGTGCCGCCGAGAGGCCGAACAGGGGATGCATCAGGCCGAGCGCGATGCCTGTGGCGATGGCGGCGAGGATTGCGACGCCTGCGGGTACCAGCACGCGGAGATAGAGAGAATCGAGCGCATCGATGTCGCCGGTCAGGCGAAACAGCAGGCGGGCAGGGCGTCTTGCGAGATCACGGGCAGCACCGGCCTGCGCCCAGCCACGAAACAGGCGTTCGCGCAGCGCGGCTAGCACGGCGAGCGTTGCGTCATGCGTCGTCAGCCGCTCGCCATAGCGCGAGGCGGTGCGGCCGATCGCCAGCAGGCGGATGCCGGCCGAGGGGGCGAAGACATCGAAGGTGATGGCGGTTGCCACTGAGGCGCCGGCGATCGCCGTTGCGGTGATGAACCAGCCGGAGAGGCCAAGTAGCGCGATGCCGGCGCCAGCCGTCGCGGCCGACATGACGGCGCCCAGCAGCAGGCCGCGCTTCTTCTCCCTGACGAAGAGCTTGAGGATAGGCTTGAGATCGGTCAGCGACGCACTCATTCGGCGGCCTCCCGTGCGGGTTCCGGATTGAGATGAATCGTTCTGCCCATGCGGGCGGCGAGGCGGGGATCGTGGGTGGCGACGAGCAAGGTCTTGCCCTTGGCAAGCGCAAGCAGGCTCTCGGTGATGTCGTCGGCCGTTTCGCTGTCGAGATGGGCGGTCGGTTCGTCGGCGAGGACGATCAGCGTCTCGGGGTCCACGGCGGCGCGGGCGATGGCAAGCCGCAGCGCCTCGCCACCCGACAGGCCAGCTCCGCCATCGCCGAGAGGACGGTTGCGGTAGGCGCTTGCGAGTCGTCCGAGCCGGGCGGCTTCGAGTGCGGCGGCGGCCTGTTGAGTGGAGACCTGCGGCCGGCCGAGCGTGACGTTGCGGGTGATGCTGCCGGCGAAGATATGCGGCTTCTGGCCGATCCAGGCGATCCATGTCCGTGACGATTGACCGGCCGGTTGCCCGCCGATCTCGACGTGGCCGCTTTCACAGGGTGCAAGGCCGGCGGCGAGTGCCAGCAGGGTCGACTTGCCCGAGCCGCTTGGGCCCAGCAGGGCGACATGTTCGCCGGCGCGGATATGGAGATCGAAGTCCTCGATGGCTGAAGTATCGCTGCCGGGATAGCGGAAGGTGGCGGTGTGGAAGCGGATATCCGCGCCAAGGGGGCCTTGAGCGGCCTCTCCCTGCGGCAGCAGCATGCCGTCTTCGCTGAGCGCATCGAGTGCCTTCATCGCCGCTTCGCCCGAGGCGCGGTCGTGCCAGACGGCCGAGAGTTCGCGCAGCGGCTCGAAGAAGGCGGGTGCGAGCAGCAGCACGAAGAGGCCCGATGTGAGGTTCAGTCCGCCAGTCCAGGCGCCGAAGCGGATCTCGCCGAGCAGCGAGAAGCCGACATAGACGGCGACCATGGCGACTCCGAGCGCGGCGAAGAGCTCGAGAGCAGCCGACGACAGGAAGGCGATGCGCAGCACGGCCATGGTGCGGGTCTTCAGGTCCTCGGCATCGGCGCGAAGGCGCGTTGCCGTGGCATCGACGGCATCAAGCGCGCGGATGGTGGCAAGGCCACGCAGGCGATCGAGCAGGAAGCCGTTGAGGCCGCCGGTCGCGGCCAACTGCTTCTCGCTGGCCGCCTGCGCGCGCCAGCCGATCAGCGCCATGAAGACGGGGATGAGGGGCATGGCGAAGAGCAGCACGAGCGCCGCGATCCACGAGATCGGAAAGACGCAGGCGAGGATGACCAGGGGCACGGCGCTGGCCTTGAAGCGGGCCGGCTGGAAACGTGCGAGATAGGGGACGATGAGCTCGGCCTGTTCGCCGACGATGCTGGCGGCCTCGCCCGATGTGTGGCGGGTGCTGTCGACCGGCGAACGGCGCGCAAGGGCCTCGACGGCGCGGGCGCGCCTCAGGGTGAGTTCGGAGCGGGCGGCACGGAAGGCGAGGCGGCCTCCTGCTGCTTCGAGACAGCTTTTTAAGACACCGAGCAAGGCGATGATGATCGCCGGCCAGATGGCGGCCTCTAACCCGCCGCCATCGGCGATGCGGCCGATAGCGATTGAGAGGAGACCTGCCTGCGGAATCCAGAGGAGGGCGGCGAGCGTCTGGACCAGTGCCGCGTTCCGCAGGCCAGACGGCTGGCGGGCGCGCTTGCGCTGTCCGTCGCGGGCCTTATCTTGCTTGGCATCGAGAAAGGCACTGGTCATGGCGCTAACTCTTGTTCGCAGGATTGGGACGGCGGCCACGGCCGAGCGAGATGACCCGGTCCTTGGCCTCAAGCAGCTTCGTCACTTTCGCGCCTAGCGAGAGTAGCGTTGCAAGCCTTTCTGTTTCAAGTTGTTTCACATCGTCATACCAATGTGTCAGCTGTTCAATCAGCGCATGCATTTCACTCATGCGTTCCTGCGCATGGCGCTCGGCTTCGCTTGCCGGCCGCTGCATCAGGATTTCGCGCAACACCGAGAGCGTCGGATCGACTTCGCGCTTCTTGCGCTCTTCGGCGAGCGTGCGAAGGATCAGCCAGACATCGTCAGGCGTGGTGAAGAAGTCACGGCGGTCGTCCGGCCGGTGCCTGAGCAGCACGAGGTTCCAGGTCTGCAGCTCGCGCAGGCTCATCGAGACGTTCGAGCGCGAAATGCCGAGCGCGTCGGCGATCTCCTCGGCGCAGAGCGGCTGCGGGGAGACGTAGAGCAGCGCGTAAATCTGGCTCACCGTCCTGTTGATGCCCCAGCGCGAGCCCATTTCACCGAAGTGCAGGACGAAGGATTGGACGAGCGGCGCAAGGTTCATCATCTGGTTTCCGTTATGACTGTGATTTCAGAAATTTCTGAAATCACTATAACTGGCAATGCGTGGCTGACAATCGGCAAGCCGGGGCTGCGGCAATTGGCGCCGGACTTGACGATAGTCAGCTTTTCGTCCGGGTTTATTGATTCAAATCAAATCGCCGAGGAATGTTTGGCCTTGCCCTCAGCGAGGTAGCGATCGAACTTGGCGGCGATGGTGCGCACGAAGGGGCGGCCTTGATCGGTGATCACGAACCTGTCGCCGTCGAAGGAAACGAAGCCATCCTCGTTGAAGCTTGCATGCAGGGCGTCGTTGCAGGCATCGTCGGCGGCCTTGCCGAAGCGGGCGCGCAGCTCGGTGACCGAGAAGGCGTACTGGCACATCAGCTCCTCGATCGCCTGCGCGCTGGCGCGGTCGGCATCCGAGAGCGCGAAACCCCGGGCAACGGGAAGGCGGCCTTCCGAGATCGCCCGGCAATATTGTCCCGTCGCGACGATGTTCTGGACATAGCCTTGCTGAAGCTTGCCGATCGAGGAGGCGCCAAGGCCGATCAGCGTATCGGCGCCATCGGTCGTGTAGCCCTGGAAGTTGCGCCGGAGTGCGCCATCGCGCAGCTGGCGGGCCATGCTGTCATCGGGCTTCGCGAAGTGGTCGATGCCGACGGCGTCATAGCCTGCCGCAAGGATGGCGCTAGCGCCGGCCGCGGCCATCGCGAAACGGTCGGCGGGACCGGCAAGGGTCGCGGTATCGATCACCGACTGGTGCTTCTTGACCCAGGGGACGTGCGCGTAGCCGAACATGGCGATGCGATCGGGCTGCATCGACAGCGACAGGTCGATCGTGCGCAGCAGCATCTCGCGATCCTGATGCGGCAGGCCGTAGACGATGTCGAGATTGATCGAGCCGATGCCGAGTTCGCGCAACGTCTTCACGACCAAGGCCGTCTGCTCGAAGCTCTGCGGCCGGTTGATCGCGGTCTGGACGATCGGCTCGAAATCCTGCACGCCGACGCTTGCCCGCGTCATGCCGAAGTCGCGCCATGCCTTCAGCTTCTCTGCATCGACATGCGTCGGGTCGATCTCGACGCTGATCTCGCAATTGGGGCCGATGTCGAAATTGGCGTCGAGCGTGGCGCGCAGGCGCATGAGGTCGGCGGGGCTGACGATCGTCGGCGAACCGCCGCCGAAATGGATGGCTGCGACCTTTCGCCGTAGCGGGAGATATGTTGCAACGAGCGCGATCTCGCTATTCAAGGCTTCCAGGTAGGTCGCGATGGGGTCGTAGCGGCGCACCTGCTTGGTATGGCAACCGCAGTAGAAACAGAGCCGGTCGCAGAACGGAATATGCACGTATAGCGATAGTGCGCCTTGTGAATTTGCTTCGAGCCACTGCCGGTAATCCATCTCGCCGACGCCCTCGTGGAAGTGCGGCGCGGTCGGGTAGCTGGTGTAGCGGGGGACGGGGGCGGAATAGCGGGCGATGAGATCGGCGTTCATGAGCGTGTCCTTTCAAGGACCGAAATAATGGGGGTTTTCGATGACTGCCTTGATCTCGATCAAGAAAACGCTGTTCTCCGAAGATGAGCTTGGCTATGCTTCAGGCGGAGCCGGGTGTATGCGAAAAGATATACATAATTCTAATATTCCAGTACGTTGCGTCAGTTGCGAGGTCCGCCACAAGGGGATGTGCGGGGCGCTGACGTCTGACGAACTGCTGTTGCTGTCGGCCCATACGCGGCTGGTCACGCATGATGCCGGCGAGGAACTGGCCGGCGAAAAGATGCCCGTCGAATCCTACGCCACCGTCATCAGTGGTGTGGTGAAACTGACGAAGACGCTCGAAGACGGACGCCAGCAGATCGTCGGCCTGCAGTTCGCCCCGGATTTCCTCGGCCGGTTGCATGCCAATGAAAACGGCGTCTCGGCGGAGGCTGCGTCGGACGTGCATCTCTGCCGGGTTCCGAAGGCCGCCATGGAGCGGCTGGTCAAGAGCACGCCGGCGCTCGCCGAAAGGTTGATGGACCAGACGATGCGCGAGCTCGACGAAGCGCGCGACTGGATGGTGACGCTGGGGCGCAAGACGGCGGCGGAGAAGGTCGCGAGCTTCCTGTTTCTGATCGCGACGCATCTCGATCCCGAAGCGAAGGGCGATAGCCGTCGCTTCGACCTGCCGCTCTCGCGCGCCGATATCGCCGATTTTCTCGGGCTGACGATCGAGACCGTGTCGCGGCAGATGTCGAAGCTGAAGAGCGAAGGCGTCATTTCCATCGTTGCCAACAGGCATATCGAAGTGCCCAAGCTCTCCAAGCTCAAGGCCTGCTGCGGCGCCTGACGGCGTTCACCGCGCGCGCTTCGAATGCGTGTTGCCGAGGCGGGGTGTTTTGTGCAGGAGTGATGGTTTCCATCATTGATTTGAGAGCCTCCATGCCCGCCGCTGAAGCCAATCTCCTCGTCTCCCGCCTGTCTCCGCCGCCCATCCCATCGGTGCTTGCCTGGGCGCGCGAGTACAAGGGCGCCAAGGGGCCGCTGGTCGATCTCTCGCAGGCGGTGCCGGGATATCCCGCGCATCCCGAGATGCTGCGGCTGCTGGGTGAGGCGGCGGCGTCGCCCGCCACAACAGGCTACGGACCGATCGAGGGCGAGAGCGTGCTGCGCGAGGTCTATGCCCGGCAGATGTCCGAGGTCTACGGCGCGCCGGTCGCTGCCGATAACGTCCAGATCACCGCCGGCTGCAACCAGGCCTTCATGGCGGCGGCCATCACGCTTGCCGGGGCAGGCGACAGCGTGGCGCTGACCAATCCCTTCTACTTCAACCAGGAAACGACGCTGTCGATGCTTGGCATCAACAGGGTGCTGGTCGAATGCGACGCCGATAACGGCTTCCTGCCCGATATCACCTCGGCGGAGAAGGCGCTCGCCTCGGGCGCTAAGGTGCTGGCGATCGTCACGCCGAACAACCCGACGGGAGCGATCTATCCGCCGGAGCTGTTGCGCGCGCTGTTTGACCTCTGCCGCAGCCATGGGGCGTGGCTGATCGTTGACGAGACCTATCGCGATTTCCTGCCGGAGAACTATGGCGCCCCGCATCCGCTGCTTGCGATCCCCGGCTGGGAGGAGACGCTGATCCTGCTCTACAGTTTCTCCAAATCCTTCTGCATTCCCGGCCACCGGCTGGGCGCGATCACCGCCGGGGAACGTGTCATCGCCGAGATCGTCAAGGTGATGGACAACATGCAGATCTGCGCGCCGAGGGCTGCGCAGGTGGCGGTTGCCGAGGCGATGCCCGTCCTGGCCGACTGGCGGGCCGCGAACCGGCTGGAGATCACCCGGCGGGCCGATGCGCTGCGGGCGGTGATGGCGGAACTGCCTGGCTGGGAGATCGGCGCGCTTGGCGCGTACTTCGCCTTTATTTGCCATCCGTTTGCTGATTTGAGTTCATCCGAGGTTGCCGAGCGGCTGGCCAAGGAGGCGGGCGTGGTTTGCCTGCCGGGGAGCTATTTCGGGGTGGGGCAGGAGCGGTATTTGCGGTTGGCGTTCGCCAATGCGGATGCGGTGTCGATCGGGCGGTTGGTGGAGCGGTTGCGCTAGGGTTGTTTGGGGTGCGGCGGGGTTGGTGGCTGGTGTGATGTTGGGTGGTGCGCTGGGGATTGAACGCGGTGCCTTGCGTTACCCCCCCTCTGCCCTGCCGGGCATCTCCCCCACAAGTGGGGAGATTGGCTGGGGGCAGCCGCTCGCTCAAGGCTCGTTGTTTGATTGTGGAGCAGGCCACGGGTCGATCTCCCCACCTGTGGGGGAGATGCCCGGCAGGGCAGAGGGGGGTATCCCACGGCAGAACCTCTCTTTAGGCACCTGACAACCGTATGCTATATTCCAGCACACGACGCGTCATCACAGAGGTCCCCCATGCCCCGATTTCTTGCCGTCTACACCATGAAACACGAGGACTTCGACGCTTTCCGGCGTCTTCCCAAATCCGAACAAGACGCCATCGATGCCAAAGGTGTGCCGCTGTGGATGGCCTGGGAGGAGCGGAATGCTGCGGCCATTCTCGATCGCGGCGGCATGGTGGGGAAGACGACGCGGGTCAACAAGGAAGGGGTTGCGGAGGCTTCCAATGCGCTCTGCGGCTATCTGGTGGTCGAGGCGGAGAATGCCGAGGCCGCGGCACGGCTTTTCCTCGATCATCCCCATATCACCGTCTTTCCCGGAGACGGCGTGGATATCATGCCGTTCGTGACCTGACACAAAGGGCGCGTCGATCTAGGCGATCATCGCCCGATCATCCGGAAAGTCTCGCAGCGCTGGCGTGTTGTTGATCGCGCCGCGTGTTCGATTGCGCCCCGCGCTCTTGGCTTCGTAGAGCAGCTTGTCGGCCCGTTCATAGAGCGTTGCGAAATCCTCATCGCCGATGATGCCAGTCACGCCCATGCTTGCCGTCACTGGGCGTTTGAGGCCCGGTACCGTCCGGGCGACGATGGCGGGGATTGCCTGGCGGCGGAGTTCGGCCTGGGTGTCGGCGTCGTCGCCGCGCAGGAGAAGCACGAATTCCTCGCCGCCGAGGCGGTAGGCGCGAACGATCGGGCCGGGCTGGAGCGCCTTGGCGACGGCCTTCAGCACCTCGTCGCCGACGCTGTGGCCGTTGATGTCGTTGATCGCCTTGAAATGATCGATGTCGATAACGGCAAGGGCCACGAAGCCTTTGGCTCGGAGCTGCTCGAATTGTTGTTCGATCGCACGCCGGTTCAGCAATCCGGTCAGCGGGTCGGTTTCGGACAGACGTTCGAGCAACTCGGCGTCGTTGCGGGCACCGTCGCGTTCGCGTTTCATGGTGACGAAGCGCTCGGCCACGCCAAGCGTCGTGAACACGACCTCGCACATGCAGCCGATATAGAAGAGCAGCGTGGCGTCGGTGCTGTGCAGCCAGGGAACGATACCCGTCACCAGACGGATCAGGCCGACCACGACCATGGGCGCGTAGCCGATCGCCTGGAACCGGGCGGCGCGGCTTCCGCGGCGCAGCGCATCGATCATCGACAGGATGAAGATGGCAAGCACCGGCGCGAAGGCGGCCGTATAGGCGCTCGACTGGATGGGGCGGGCAACGAAGGGGAAGGCGGCGTGAAAGATGCTCAGCGCTATCGCCCACGCCGCGCAATAGGGAAGCACGCGGCGCAGGAGCGGATGCATGAGGCCAGGCTCGACGAAGCTATAGGTGAACATCGCTCCCGACGCGATGGTCATGCCGAAGATCACCGTCGTCATCCAGCTCAAGGTCATCGCCGGCGGATCAAAGAGCATGACCGCAAGGCCAGATGTCACCAGAATGGTCATCAGCAGCGAGAATGTCAGCGCCGAGTGCCAGAGAACGAAGGGTTCTCGCAGCGCCCGGTAGAAGGCCGCATTGAAGATCAGCGGCATGACGAGCATGCCGGCAAGGCCCGCCAGAACAAGCATCAAGCGCATGTCGCCGATGCCGCCGGCTGCGTCCGTTGGCGCCAGATAGGCGCGCTCCAGCGTCATCCGATGGCTTGGGAGGTCGATCGCGGCGATGACCTGCCGGGTCTCGCTCGTCACGTCGGGCAGGGGCGCCTTGAAGTAGCCGCCGGCCATGGAGCTTTGGAGTGCTGCGGCGGGAATGGTCTCCTGGCGGATCGCGCCATCGCGATCAATGGCAATGAGATGCACCGCCTGAAGTGCCGCGCGCCTGGAGAGCAGATAGTGCGGAAGGGGTTCACCTGCGTTAATGTCGAAGCGCAGTAGCACGCGCTCGGCATCGATGGAGCGGGCTTGGTCGCCGCAGGACCATCGATCCTGGTTCCTGGCGACCGCGACCACGTCTTCCGACAGGTTGGCGGATGCCCAGCAGGAACTGCGTGTCTCGAAAGAATCCGCCGGGGCAGCCGATGCGGCGCTGAATTGCAGCAGCATCACCAGGAACAAAAGGGCCGCCGGGAGGCTATTTCGAAATCCACTCGAAGTCATGGCTCTAGGCTAGGGCGGAAAGCTTTTGATGCCGTTAATCCGGGCCATCGACTTGGCGGAGCAGTCGATCACGTTATCGGGAGGGCGTGCAATCAGTCATTAACACCGCCCCAACAAATGGCCTCGCCGGGATCGCCAAGCAATGTCACAATCCTGTTCGATTTGATGTTTAGAGCGCAGAAATCGGCACAGAGGATCGTCGGGATGGCAGAAGAGAAGTCGCTTGAGTTCGCGGGTGGGATCGTGGATTTCGATGCCGGGCACGGCGAGACCGCCACCGTCGAGATGAAGGACTACAGCGACAGTCTGGAGCGCGCCAAGGCGAAGTCCGTGCGCCTCGTCGATGCGATCACCGGCGCGGCGTTGAAGAAGAAGGACGCCATCCACTTCGACGACCTGCGCCCTGCGCTGGCCGAGTTCATGCGGCAGAAGCATCCGGGACTGCACTCGGACGATTATATCAATCGCAAGGTGGTCGACGATTATCGCGGCCAGTATATCGCCGAATTGTTGCGCGACGAACGCGGCGAGCTCTCCAACCTCGAGGACGAGGTCGTCGAGAGCCTCAGGAGCCACGATACGCTGGCCGAAAACATCGAAGAGGATTACGAGGAGCATCGCTCGATCGGCGACCGCGTGGCCGATGTCGTCGCCACCTTCGGCGGCAGCTGGACCTTCATCATCTCTTTCTGTCTTTTCCTGGCCGTCTGGATGGGCATCAATCTTCTGATGGGCGAGCGGCAAGCCTTCGACGCTTACCCCTTCATCCTGCTCAACCTCATCCTCTCGACCATCGCCGCCCTGCAGGCGCCGATCATCATGATGAGCCAGCGGCGCCAGGAATCGAAGGATCGGCTGCGCGCGCTCAACGACTACAAGGTCAACCTCAAGGCCGAACTGGAAATCCGCCACCTGCACGAAAAGGTCGATCACCTGCTGAACCGGCAGTGGGAGCGGCTCACCGAAATCCAGCAGATCCAGATCGAGATGATGCTGGAGCAAGCCAAGGCCGCCAACCGCGCGCTGAAGCTCAGTAAGGCGCAGAAGACCAAGACCAGCGCCTTGAAAAACCTCTTCAGCGCCGCGCCGAAGACGGATGAGGCGGACGGCTAGCGCGGAGTGCCGCCGGCGTGATCCTCATTGTGCAAGTGCCCCAAAATAGCCTATAAGATTCCGCTAGATAGCTGCTCCTGATGGCTCAACATCAGGTAGCGTTTTCGATGCCGATAACGGCAAATTGTGGGAGGAATAGACGATGAAAACGGTTCTCATTGCAGCAGCCTTGATCCTGTCGGCTGCGACGGCGCATGCCGCCGACACATGCGCCTCCAAGGCAGTCGACAAGAACGGCAAACCACTGGCAGGTGCTGCGCTGACGTCGTCGATGAACAAATGCCAGAAGGATGCAGCCGCCGCTTGCGACATGTCCGCCAAGGACAAGAACGGCAAGGCGCTGGCTGGTGCCGCAAAGACCGCCTACACCAAGAAATGCGTGAGCGATGCCGTCGGCGGCTGACGCTGGCTGAGACGAGCATGATCTCTATCGGTCGCGGACCGCATAGATTTGACCGGTTATCGGGCACGTTTGTCTAGCTTCGGTCCGATCGCTGGAAGATGTGGGCTGCGGATATGCGTGTTGTCCGGATCGTCGGGCCGACCAAGGCGCTGAGGTTTTCGATCAGCGCCTGAGCTACGGCTGTGTGCTTTTCTGGAGCCAAAGCCAGAAAGGGTGAGAGGCTGCGATGAAGGGCGACGAAGCGCTCGACGCTGTAGTCCTCGGCGACCTCGACATGGCAGAAGAGTTTTTCGGTGAAAGATGCCGTCTGTAGCGGCTTGGAAAGTCCCCAGAACACCTGGGCGACCTCGTCGCGGGATTGCCGCTCGATCGGCTGCGGGTAGCCCGAGCGCTGGAATGCCTCGTCCACGGCCTTGGTCTGCTGCGCCACCGGCTGGGGTTCTTTGTTCCACAGCAGCACGACAAATCCGTCCGGCGCGATCAATTGCCCGATGCGCTGGACACCGCGCTTCTGATCGATCCAGTGAAACGAGGATGCCGCGAGAACGATATCGAATGGACCGGCGAGATCGGCCTGTTCCAGCGTGCTCGTCTGGAAGCTGATATCCGGGAAATGGGCCAGAACGTCTCGGGCGATGGCTAGGAAGTCGGCGTTCGGTTCGACACAGGTAAATCGGCCGCCCAAGGCGGCGAAGTCCTGCGTGGCCGTGCCGGGGCCGCTGCCGATTTCGAGGACACGACTGTCTTGTCGCCATCCCGCCGCCGCTGCCGACGCGGCTATCAGGGCGGGAGGATAGCGTGGTCGCCCTTCGACATAAAACCGTGCGCCGTTGGAATACCAGCGTGCCTTTTCGTCGTCGGTCTGTTCGTCGTAGATCGCCACGTTTGATCCTCCGCGTTGGGGATGCGGACAATTTAGTTCAGGACTTGGGCTTGGCGATGCTTGGTGTGCCGGCTTTCGGGATGGTCCGACGGGCCCAGCTTGTAAAACAAGGCCGATCGCTTCTGTTCCCGAGGCGGCCGTGACACGGGTAGGGGGTAGGCTCCATCGCGGATTTTCGGTTCCCCGCTACGGCAAAGCCTTCACGGCGGTGTCTCATACCGTAACATACATTACAGGCTCGGTTGCCTCCTGTATGATTGCGATGATTTCGATCTTGTCATGGCCAGCGCCAGCGCGTCCATTCAGCGGCAGGGTCATCCTTCGTGCAGCTTTGGAGACACACGATTTAGGGCCGAAACGAAGGCCGGGGGACGGAAATGGCCTGGAACCGACTGTATAGCTTGAAGAGCTACATGAGGTCGTCCTTGTGGCTGGTTCCGTTCTTTGCCTTGCTCATCTATATCGGTGCAATTCGGCTCGTCTATCTGCTCGAGCCATGGTTGGTGCAGATAGAGCCATGGCCCCCATGGGGTGTTGCAGGCTCCCAGCGCTTGCTCGAGACAATCATCACGATGACGCTGACCTTCGTCGTCTTCACCTTCGGCTCGCTTCTTGTTGCAATTCAGATCGCGGGCGGGCAGTTGACGCCCCGGATCATCGCAACGACATTGCTGCGCGACAACGCCATCCGATTTACAGTTGGACTGTTCATATTCACCCTGCTGTTTGCAACCGGATCGCTGGCCCGGCTCGAGACAGATGTCCATCATGCCGTTGTCGGCATCGCGGGGGTCTTTGGCTTCTTGTCCATCATCGCCTTCCTCTATCTGATCGACTACGCGGCTCGGCTGCTGCGGCCCGTCAGTATCGTCCTGCGTGTCAGTCAGTTGGGTCGCGATGTTATCGAAGACGTTTTTCCGACCACGGTTGGAGACGAGGTCGACCTCATGCCAGCGCCCTCCTTGCCGAACGGGCAGCCGGATAAAGTCATCCGCTATCAGGGGCGGCCCGCCATCATCGTCGCTGTAAACAAGAGCGCGCTCCTGAAAATGGCGCAGAAGACCCATTCGGTCGTGGAACTGGTGCCGAGGATTGGCGACTTCGTGGCATCCGGCGAACCGCTCTTCCGGTTGTATGGCGCCACGCTTCCCGACGAGACGCTGCTGAGGACGATGATTGCCTTCGGTCCGGAGCGAACCCTGGAAGAGGATGCCACCTTCGCTTTCAGGATTATCGTCGACATCGCGATCAAGGCGCTGTCGAAAGCGATCAATGATCCAACCACAGCGGTGCTCGCGATCGATCAGTTGCAGCGCCTTCTTTGTTTCGTCGGAAAGCGGAGCCTTCGCGAGGAAGCAACGCTGGATCAATCCGGAGAGTTGCGGGTGCTTTGTCGGACGCCTGATTGGGATGATTTCGTCAAGCTGACCTTCAGTGAAATCCGCCTCTACGGCGCTGGAAACTTCCAGATCGCCCGACGCCTGCGGGCGGTTCTGGAATCCGGCCTGCAGGTCCTGCCGGCGTGCCGCAGGCCGGCGCTCGAAGCCGAGTTGGTGCTGCTCGATCAGCAACTGGCTGAGCTGTATCGTTTTCCGGAGGATCTGGCGCTCGCCCGCGTTGCCGACGCCCAGGGCCTGGGCGGCTCGAAACCTCTGCCGGATGAAGCCAGAATCCGGATGGAGAATGCCCAGTGGGAACCGCGACGCAGCGCGTGAGCGGGACGTCCGGACACCCAGCGCTGATCCTGCATGCTGAACATGCAATCGGAGATATCGGGCGTTCGAAACTCCGGGACAATTCATAGTCGAAATGCTATATTTTGGCGTCTTCGAGGCTGCCAATCCCTGCCCGGGGCTGGCGGTTTTGAAGCGGATACTGATGACAACCTCAAGCTCCGAAACGGAGCGGTTTCTAGGGAGTGAACGATGATGAAATTCTGTCTTTCAATCGCACTCGCAGTCGCAAGTATCAGTTTGGGAAGTCATGCGTTCGCCGCGGAAGCGGATATGTCGAAGTTAACGTGTAAGCAAGTTGGCGCCATGCCCGCCGCCAAGACCATCGGCGTCGCCATGTGGGTGAACGGCTATGTTCACGGCAAGGCGGGCAACCCAATGATCGATGGCGAAAAGGCGCACGCCAATGCCGAAAAGGTCGCGACGTACTGCAAAAGCAATCCGACCACCACATTGGCGGATGCGATAGAAGCCGTCAGCAAGTCCTAGCCGCGGCTGGCACTGCGGAAATCCTCAAAGCATCCGAAGCGATACGAAAGGGGCGTCCACATCCGGACGCCCTAGAGGCGGTGAGTGCCGCGAGGGCTTCGTTTCTCTGCTAGAGACGCCGCGGCAAGGCCCGCTTTCGCGGGCCCTGCATCCTCAATCCACCCTTACACCACCACGGTCAGCGGCGGGATGCGCTTGTCGGGGGCGCTGTCCTGTTCCTGCGCTGCCAGGAGGTTGAGCTCGCGGCGTTCGCGTTCGGAGACGATCGCGAGGTCGATGACCTTCTGCAGGTTGGCGGCGTGGCGGAAGGTGGGGTCGTCCTGTTTGCCAGTGCGCACGGCTTCGGCGAAGCGCTGGTAGTTGGTCAGCACCGGCGGCACCTCGATGTCGCGCCAGGTGGCGCTTTCGATATCGTCGCCGAAGCAGCCGCGCAGGTCCGAGCCATCAGGGCGATGGGTGACCTCGAGGCTGCCCTTTTCGCCGTAGATGCGCAGCTTCAGCTCGTTGAGGTGGCCGGTCGCCCAGCGCGTGGCGTGGATGACGCCGAGCGCGCCGTTGGTGAAATCCACCGACATGGTGAAGCTGTCGTTGGCATCCAGCAGATACTCGCCGATCTGGCCGCCCGGCGCCTTGTTGAAGGTCTTCAGGCGGGCGAAGACGTGGTCGATATCGGTCGCCGCACCATAGGCCGCGAAGTCGAGGATGTGGATGCCGACATCGCCGAGCACGCCGTTGGAGCCATGTCCGGTGGACAGGCGCCACAGCCAGCGCGATTCCGTGCGCCAGTCGCCCCAGGCGCGGGAAACGAGCCAGCTCTGGAGGTAGGAGGCTTCGACGTGCCTGATGGTGCCGAGCTCGCCGGCCAAGACCATCTCGCGGGCGCGCTGCAGGGGCGCGACGTTGCGGTATGTCAGGTTGACCATGTTGATGACGCCGGCGGCTTCCGCCGCTTCCGTCATCTCCAGGGCGTGGTCGTAATGCTCGGCCAGCGGCTTTTCGCAGAAGACGTGCTTGCCGGCCGCGATCAGCGCCAGGCTGGTCGCGTAGTGGATGCGATCAGGCGTGACGTTGGTGGCGCTGTCGAATTCGCCCCATTCGATTGCTTCTTCCAACGTGCGGAAGCGCTTTTCGATGTGGAAGTGATCGGCGAATTCGGTCAGCCGTGCGAGATCGGTATCGACCGCGCCGACAACCTCGACGCCATCGATGGCGAGAAAATTGGCGACCTGGTTTTTGGCCATGACGCCCGTGCCAAGAACGAGTAGACGCATTGCTGTTCTCCTCAGCGGTAACCGGCTTCGCCGGCCTGGTGCAGTCTCGGGCCGCGTTCCGTGATCGGCTCCAGCGCCTTCTCGACCGGGACATTCGGGGCATCGGTGATGCTCTTCAGGTCGCCTTCAGGATTATAGGCCCATTTGACGCCATTGATCAGCACCTTCTGGACGTTGGCGTCGTGGTAGGTCGGATAGGTCTCGTGGCCCGGGCGGAAGTAGAAGATGTTGCCGGCGCCGCGGCGCCAGGTGAGGCCGGAGCGGAAGACTTCGCCGCCCTGGAACCAGGAGATGAACACCGTTTCGAGCGGCTCCGGAACGGAGAACTGCTCGCCGTACATCTCTTCATTCTCCAGCACGAAGTTCTCGCCGATGCCGGCAGCGATCGGGTGGCGCTGGTTGATCGTCCAAAGGCGCTCGCGCTCGCCGGCCTCGCGCCACTTCAGCGCGCAGGGCGTGCCCATCAGGCGCTTGAAGATCTTCGAGAAGTGGCCGGAATGCAGGACGAGCAGGCCCATGCCTTCCCATACGCGCTTGGCCACGCGCTCGACGACGACGTCGGAGACGGCGCCGTGATCCTTGTGGCCCCACCAGGTCAGAACGTCTGTCTCGGCGAGCCGGGCTTCGGTGAGGCCGTGTTCCGGCTCCTGCAGCGTCGCCGTGGTGGCGCTGATCGCGGGATCGGTGTTCAGCGCGTTGGCGATCGTCGTGTGCATGCCGTCGGGATAGATGCCGCGGACGATCTCGTTGGTGTTTTCATGGATGTTTTCACCCCATACGATGGTGCGAATAGCCAAGGTCATGCTCCTTCATGCGCGTGGTGGATCGAAACCGTTGGGAAGCGGCCGGGATCCGGTTGTTTGGGTTGGTTTCAGGCGGCGCCCTTCAGGGGGATCCTTTCGAGCGCGCGTCCGGATGGATCGAAACGGTGGATGGCGCCGGCGACAGGCGAAACGCCGAGATTGTCGCCGGGCTGGTGTCGCGAAACGCCGGTTTCGCGAACGACCAGCGGTTCCGGCGTGCCGATGTCGAGATAGACGAAGCTGTCGGAACCGAGGATTTCGGAGTGGATCACCGTGCCCTTCCAGGCGGGCTCGTGGTTGGTGATCTCGATGTGTTCGGCGCGCACGCCGATGGTGTGGGCGTTGTAGGGTGCGGAGAATTCGCCGGTGAGGAAATTCATCTTCGGCGAGCCGATGAAGCCGGCGACGAAGACGGAATTCGGGGTTTCGTAGAGCTCAAGCGGCGTGCCGATCTGCTCGACGACGCCATCACGCAGCACGCAGATGCGGTCGGCGAGCGTCATCGCCTCGACCTGGTCGTGGGTGACGTAGATCATCGTCGTGTCGTGCATGCTGCGGTGAAGCTTGGCGATCTCAAGCCGTGTGGCGACGCGCAGTGCGGCGTCGAGGTTCGACAGCGGCTCGTCGAAAAGGAAGACCTTCGGATCGCGGACGATGGCGCGGCCGATCGCGACGCGCTGGCGCTGGCCACCGGAGAGCTGGCGCGGCAGGCGCTCCAGATAGGGCGAGAGCTGCAGCATGCCGGCTGCCTGTTCGACGCGGGCCTTGCATTCTTCCTTCGTGCGGCCCGACAGTTTCATGCCGAAGGCCATGTTGTCGAAGACGGTCATGTGTGGATAGAGCGCGTAGGATTGGAAGACCATGGCGATGCCGCGCTTGGAGGGCGAGAGCTGGTTTACCGCCTGGCTATCGAAGGAGAGCGTGCCCTCGGAGATATCCTCCAGGCCGGAGATCAATCGCAGAAGCGTGGACTTGCCGCAGCCGGACGGGCCGACGAAGACCATGAATTCACCCTTGCGGATATCCATGGTGACGCCCTTGATGACTTCGAGAGCGCCGAAGCTCTTTCTGATATTGTCGAGTCTAATCTGTGCCATATCGTGCTTTCTTCAACCTTTGACGCCGCCGGCGGTGAGGCCGGAAATGATCCGGCGCTGGAATATGAGCACCAGGACAACGACAGGGACCGTGACGATGACGGATGCCGCCATGATGTTGCCCCACGGAATCTCGAACTGGCTCCCGCCCGACAGGAGGGCGATGGCGACCGGCACGGTTCGCTGCGCGTCCGAAGACGTAAAGGTTAGGGCGAAAAGGAATTCGTTCCAGGCCGTAATGAATGCGAGCAGCCCGG
This sequence comes from Rhizobium sp. Rhizsp42, assembly GCF_047304155.1. Classification (NCBI taxonomy): domain Bacteria; kingdom Pseudomonadati; phylum Pseudomonadota; class Alphaproteobacteria; order Hyphomicrobiales; family Rhizobiaceae; genus Rhizobium; species Rhizobium sp. Rhizsp42. The sequence continues at coordinate 203,979 of NZ_JBGLYS010000005.1, forward strand.
TCGTGACCAAAGCCGGCCACATCAGCGGCATGAAAACCTGCGTAATGATCACCCACGGAGAGGCGCCGTCGACGATCGCCGCTTCCTCGATTTCGATGGGCAGATCGCGCATGAAGGTGGTCAGAACCCATACCGTGAAGGGCAGGGTGAAGATCATGTAGGAGAAGATCAGCGCGAACGGCGTGTTGAAGATGCCGATCCAGCGGATCAATTCGAACAGGCCGGCCAGCACCGCGATCTGCGGGAACATCGAGACCGAGAGGATTGTCAGCATCAGAAGCGCGCGGCCGCGGAAATGCACGCGGGCCAGCGCATAGGATGCGGTGACGGCGAGCAGCAACGAGGCGGCGACGACGCAGACGGCGACCAGCAGCGAATTGCCGAGGCTGTGGATGAAGCTGCCCGTGGTCAGCACGTTGGCGTAGTTCGCGAACGAGATCGAGGTCGGCCAGTATTCGATTGCGAACAGCGCCGTGCCGGATTTGAAGCTGGTCAGGATCGCATAGTAGAAGGGGAAGACCGCGATGATGACTATGACGCCGACGAGGAGATAGAAGAGGGTGTTCTTGGTGGCTGTGAGAAGCATCAGCGTTCACTCCCGCCGAGGTTGACGCGGCCGAGCCACATGTAGAGCACGGTGACGGTGGCAATGAGCAGGAAGAGAACCGTCGAGGCGGTCGCGCCATAGGCGAACTTGTCGAAGTCGAAGAGGTTCTCTCTCGCCATGACCGACATGGTCTTGGTCTGCGCGTTGTTCGGCGTCAGCACGTAGATCAGGTCGAAGATGCGCATCGCGTCGAGCATGCGGAAGATGACGGCGACCATGATTGCCGGGCGGATCAGCGGCAGCGTCAGGCGCCAGAAGACCTTGACCGGATTGATGCCGTCGATCTTGGCGGCCTCGTAGATATCGCCGGGCACCATCTGCAGGCCGGCAAGGATGAGGAGCGCCATGAAGGGCGTGGTCTTCCAGACGTCGACGATCAGAACGGCGATCATCGCGGTTTCAGGATTGGCGGTCCAGGCGATCTTCTGGCTGATCAGGCCGAGCGCCATGAAGAGGTCGTTCAGGATGCCGAACTGGTCGTTGAGCATCCAGGCCCACATCTTGGCCGAGACGATGGTCGGGATCGCCCAGGGGATGAGGATTGCGGCGCGCACGATGCCGCGGCCGACGAACTGGGCGTTCAGCACGAGGGCGACGATGAGGCCGAGCGCGGTCTCGATGGTGACCGAGAGCAGCGTGAACTTGGCGGTGTTCCACACCGCATTCCACCAGGCTGGATCGGCGAGCAGGCCCTTGTAGACAGTGCGGCCGCTCTTCAGCGTGATCCAGGTGAGGTAATTGTCGAAGCCGACGAACTTGGCGTCGCCGAGACTGGTGAGCGAGGCGTTGGTGAAGCTGAAATAGATGGTGCGGAACAGCGGCCAGCCGGCGACGACGGCGAGGATGAACAGCGTCGGCGCCAGGAACATCCAGGCGGAGCGGACGCGGTCGGCCTTCAGGTCCGACGAGGTGGCCCGGGCGCGCGTCTGCGCTTTCAGGCCTTCAGAAACTGCAACTTCACTCATGGGATACCCGCTTCCTGAGACGATTGACGGTGGCGTCCTTCGGAGCGCCGGCAGCGGATAGCCCGCCGCCGGCGCATCGATGGATTACCAGTTGTCGCCCTTGAGCGACGTCAGGTCGGCTTCGAGAAGCTCGAGGTTTTCAGCGGCCGTGCCATTGCCCGACAGCGTGTTGTGGACGGCGGTCCAGAACTTGGCGGAGACCTCGTTGTACTTGACCTTGGCCGAGGCCGAGGGGCGCGGCACGGCGTTTTCGAAGATCGGCTTCCAGTTCGGCATGAAGGGGGCTGCTGCAGCCACATCTTTGTCGTCGTAGAGAGCGGACAGCGTCGGCAGGTTGGAGAGCTCGATGGCGCGCTGCTTCTGGCTTTCCTTGGACGTCAGGAACTTCACGAGTTCGATCGCGACCTCGGGGTTCTGCGAATATTTGGAGACGGCGAGGTTCCAGCCGCCGAGCGTCGAGGACGGCTTGTCGCCATCGGCCGCTGCCGGCAGCGTGGTGACGTCGAACTTGCCCTTCACGGCGCTGTCGGGGCCGTTGCCGAGCGCATAGGCGTAAGGCCAGTTGCGCATGAAGACGGCGTTGCCGGTCTGCCAGACGCCGCGCGATTCTTCTTCCTGGTAGGCGAGCACGCCGCCCGGAGAGATCGTGCCGACCCAGCCCTTGGCGCGCTCGATGGCGGCCGCGGCCTTCTCGTTGTTGATCGAGATGGTGCCATCGGTTTCGATGATCTGGCCGCCGCCGGAGGACTTGATCCATTCCAGCGCGTTGCAAGTCAGTCCTTCATAGGCGTTGCCCTGGAAGACATAGCCCCAGAGGTCCTTCTGGCCGGCTGCGCGTTCCTTGTCCTGGATCTCCTTGGCGGTCGCCGCCATCTCGTCCCAGGTCTTCGGCGGCTGCTTGCCGTATTTGTCGAGCAGGTCCTTGCGGTAGAAGAGGGCGGGCGCGTCGGTGTAGAGCGGCATGGCCACGAGGCGGCCGTTGACCGTCTGCGACTGGATGATCGAGGGGAAGAAATCGCCCACGACGTCCTTGGCGGCATCCTTCAGATCGAGGAACTGGTCGGCCAGCTGCGGCGCCCAGATCACGTCGGTCTGGTAGACGTCGACGTCCTTGTTGCCGGCGGCGAGCCACAGGCGGTACTGCGAGAATTGCTCGGTCGACGAGGACGGCATGGTGACGATGCTGACCTTGTTGCCGGTCGCCTTTTCGAAGGCGTCGAGCTGCTTGCGGAACAGGTCGAGGTTTTTACCGGTGGAGCTTGCAGAGATGCTGATGTTGGCGGCGTAGGACGGCATGGCCACGCCGATGAGCGCGGCCGCGATAACGGCCGTCGTGAAACGAAACTTCATGATCTTCCTCCCAAAAAGAACCATTGCGTCCTCAAATTTGAAAACGATTTGGTTGGAAAAAATTGTCAGAAGCGCGATATCAAGTCAAGCGGGTAGTTTGGTGGCGGCTTTGACCTGCCGAAATTGGCGATTTTCCACTTAAAAACAATGGAATGCGGCAATGCGTGGATGTGGAGAACGTCGGGCGCTGTGTGTCGATTGTGATTGAACATTGAAATCGGTTTGGCTGATGTGCGGTTTTTGTGCCAAATATCGACGGATTGGCTTATAGGGTGTGTTAGGGGTCCAATAGCGGGCGATGAAAGACGTGTCGGTGCATGAAGCTTAGAGAGTTCGCAAAACAGCTCGGATTGTCGCCGACGACGGTCAGCCGCGCGCTGAGCGGCTATCCCGAGGTGAGCGAAGTGACCCGCGCGCGCGTGGCGGAGGAGGCCGTTCGGCTGGGCTACCGGCCGAACGTCAATGCCGTGAGATTGAAGACCGGGCGTGCCGGCGCAATCGGCGTGGTGATGGGGCGGGCGGGCGAGTTTCACTTCGCCGAGTTCATGGCGGGAATGGCCGAGAGGCTGTTGACCGAGGACACCGACATTCTCGTCATTCCGATGGCCGATCCCGATCATAACGACGAGATGCAGCTCTACCGGCGTCTGGTGGAAAGCCAGCGGGTCGATGCGATCATCGTGCATTCGCCGCGGCCGAACGACGAGCGTATCGCACTGCTCCACAAGCTCGGCATGCCGTTTCTGGTCCACGGCCGCTCGGATATCGACGTGCCGCATGCGTGGCTCGACATCGACAACGAGGGTGCGGTGCGTCGCGCCACGTCGCATCTCATCGATCTCGGCCACACTAGGATCGCCATGATCAATGGCCGACCGGGCGCGACCTATGCGCTACATCGTGACAAGGGCTACCGCGAGGCGCTGCAGAGCCGGGGTATCGAACTCGATCCCCAGTTGATCGCCAGCGGCAATTTCACCGACGAGCTCGGCTTCCGCTTTGCCCGCTCGCTGCTTGAACAGTCCAATCCGCCGACCGCGATCGTCGCCGGCTCGATGATGACGGCGCTTGGTGTCTATCGTGCGGTTCGCTCGCTCGGGTTGCAGGTCGGTCGTGAGGTTTCCGTCATTGCCCATGACGATGTGTTTCCCTATCTGACCGCCGACAACATGGCGCCCTCGCTCTCTGCGACACGCTCATCGATGCGCGCGGCGGGCACGCGGTGCGCGGATCTGGTGCTGCAACTGGTGTCCGGCCGGTCGCCGCTCGAGATCCACGAATTGTGGCCGGTCGAGCTCATCCTGCGCGAATCAACGGCGCCGGTGCAGCGCTGATTTTGACGGGCGAGGCAGTTGCTGAGCGCCTGTTTTCTGGATTGCAACCTGAAAGTGGTAAATTATCCCCCGTTTCCGGGCGGATCTGGAAATTTGATTTACGTCCCTCGATAAATTCAGCTGCCAATTGATTGAATTTTTACGATAGGGGACTAATATTACCTATAGTTGCTTATGCAGTCGGCCGGCCCGCTGGTCGATGACGCAACTGTTCCCCTCTGGAGGTTTTGAAGACCTTCATGACTACGGCCACCGTCACGAGCGGTGGCTTTTTTTTGGCCGCGCGATGGCGCTGGCCGTTAGCGGAACTTTGTCGGATGGCCGCCGTTGTTTCCTCAGATGTGCAAAGGAGACAGTTCATGCAGGTCATCGGCACGCAGGTCATTCCAGAGCAGGGCGGTAGACGAGGATTTACTGTCGAGTTCGTCGGCAAGGGCGGCGAGGTCGTGTCCGTGCTGTTGCGCAAGGACATGGATCGGACGCTGACGTCGAACAATGCGATCGATCGGGCCAAGGCCGTCATGGGCGAGTTGGCGTCGTTCGACGAGACCGCCGCGCTTTCGAGCGTGGAAACAGGCGCGGCGCAGCCAAGCGCCCGGGCGGCCGGCGATGTGGACGAAATGGAGGATCAGCTTGCGCAGGGGCTGGAGGACAGCTTTCCGGCAAGCGATCCGGTTTCGGTCACTTCATCCGCCATTCCGACGGGCAAGGTGCGCAAGCACTAGATTGCTTGCTGCGCGCCCGGGATCGCGCAGGCCTCACCGCCGCCAAACATGCGAGAGCGGGTGAGGAAGCGCTTTTCCCGGCCATTGTCCAGCGAGAACATTCCGCCGCGACCGGCAACGACGTCGATGATCAGCTGCGTGTGCTTCCAGGCTTCGAACTGGCTGGCGCTGATGTAGACCGGGGCGCCCGATATTTCGCCAAGCTTCACGTCATGGTCACCAACGATGAAATCATCGGCCGGGTAGCACATGGGCGAAGAGCCGTCGCAGCAGCCGCCGGACTGATGGAAGAGGATATCGGGATAATCACGCCTGATTTCGTCGATCAAGGCGACGGCGGCGTCAGTTGCGAGAACGCGGGGTTCTCCGTTGACTGTGGTGTCCATTGTTTCCTCCCAAATGGTCCCGCTCCCACATCATATCGTTCCCTCAAACGAAAATCCCCTCCCTTGTCAGGGAGGGGTTTGGGAGGGGTGTTGCGGATGCCCTCCCTGCTGTCGAAAAGGCTCAGAAGAAACCGAGCTTCTTTTCGCTGTAGCTGACCAGCATGTTCTTGGTCTGCTGATAGTGGTCGAGCATCATCTTGTGGGTCTCGCGGCCGATGCCGGATTGCTTGTAGCCGCCGAAGGCCGCGTGGGCCGGGTAGGCGTGGTAGCAATTGGTCCAGACGCGGCCGGCCTGGATTTCACGGCCGAAGCGATAGGCGCGGTTGCCGTTGCGGGTCCAGACACCGGCGCCGAGGCCATAGAGCGTGTCGTTGGCGATCGACAGCGCTTCGGCTTCGTCCTTGAAGGTGGTGACCGACACGACCGGGCCAAAGATCTCTTCCTGGAACACGCGCATCTTGTTGTGGCCGGCAAAGATCGTCGGCTTGATGTAGTAGCCGCTTGCCAGTTCGCCGCCGAGGTCGTTGCGCGAGCCGCCGGTAAGCACTTTTGCGCCTTCCTGCTTGCCGATGTCGAGATAGGCGAGGATCTTCTCCATCTGCTCGTTGGAGGCCTGGGCGCCGATCATCGTGGCACTATCGAGCGGGTTGCCCTGCACGATGGCTTCGACGCGCTTGACGGCGCGTTCCATGAAGCGGTCGTAGATCTTTTCATGCACCAGCGCGCGGCTCGGGCATGTGCAGACCTCGCCCTGGTTCAGCGCGAACATCGCAAAGCCTTCCAGCGCCTTGTCGAAGAAGTCGTCGTCCTCGTCGGCCACGTCGGCGAAGAAGATGTTGGGTGACTTGCCGCCGAGTTCCAGCGTGACAGGGATCAGGTTCTGGCTGGCATATTGCATGATCAGCCGGCCCGTCGTGGTTTCGCCGGTAAAGGCGATCTTGGCGATGCGTGGGCTGGATGCCAGCGGCTTGCCGGCTTCGAGGCCGAAACCGTTGACGATGTTGAGAACGCCTGGTGGTAGCAGGTCGCCGATGATTTCGGCCCAGACGAGCAGCGAGGCAGGGGTCTGTTCAGCTGGCTTGATGACGACGCAGTTGCCGGCGGCAAGCGCGGGCGCCAGCTTCCAGGCAGCCATCAGGATCGGGAAGTTCCAGGGAATGATCTGGCCGACGACGCCGAGCGGTTCATGGAAGTGATAGGCGACAGTGTCGTTGTCGATCTCGCCGATCGAGCCTTCCTGGGCGCGCACGCAGGAGGCGAAGTAACGGAAGTGGTCGATGGCGAGCGGAATGTCGGCGGCCATGGTTTCGCGGATCGGCTTGCCGTTGTCCCAGGTCTCGGCCTGCGCCAGAACTTCCAGCTTGTCCTCCATCCGCTGGGCGATCTTCATCAGGATATTGGCGCGCTCGGTGACCGAGGTGCGGGCCCACTTGTCCTTGGCGGCATGGGCGGCATCGAGCGCTGCGTTGATGTCCTTTTCGCTGGAGCGGGGAATTTCGCAGAGCTTGCCGCCGGTGACCGGGGTGATGTTGTCGAAATACTTGCCTTCGATCGGCTCGCGCCATTCGCCGCCGATATAGTTCCCGTATTTCAGCTTGAATGGCGACTCGACGATTTTCTGATGCAGCATGTCATCCTCCCTTGAGATGAGCCAGGTTCGGACGTGAACCCGTGGGAGGAAATCTGCGCGTCTTTTGTGTCGAGATACAGCGGCACCGAGCAATACCGCAGCGCACAGTGTCGCATCGCTGCTACATCAGTGCCGGCTACAACAGGGTCAATGCAGATTGAGCTTCTTCATCTTGCGATGCAGCGTGGCGCGGCTCATGCCGAGCGCGATCGCCGCCTGCGAGACGTTGCCGCTGGAGCGGGTCAGCGCCCTCAGCAATGCCGCGCGTTCGGCCTCGATGAGGTCCTCGTCGTCGGACATGCGGGTCTCATGCAGGGCATCGGCGGCAGGAATGCCGGCGGCGATGCTGCGGTCGTCGAGCTTCAGCGCCAGGCGCGCGGCGCGGGTGGCGCCGAGCACGAGATCGTGGCGATCGACGGCGAGGAGGGCGGCCGCCGGGTTGGCGCCTGCGGGCACCATCACGAAGCGGGCGCCGGCATAGGCGCTGCGGAAGAGGTTGATCTCGATGCGCATGGCGGCGTCGCGCACCATCTGCGCGAGGATGCCGAGCGTCATCTCGTTGACGTCGTCGCGGCAGGTGGAGATGTCGAGTGCTGCCGCGAGTTGCCCGCGATGATCGCGGATCGGCGAGGTCGTGCAGCTGAGCTTGATGTTGGAGCAGAAGAAGTGCTGGTCGCGGAAGATCGAGACCGAGCGCTCGTCTGCCAGCGCCGTGCCGATTCCGTTGGTGCCGATACTGGCTTCCGTCCAGACCGAGCCGGTCCAGAGGCCGAGATCGTGAAACTCCTTGTCGTCACCGATCGCGCCGCGGCGCTCGAGTGCGATGCCGTCGCGGTCTGTCAAAAGCAGGCAGCAGCCGGCTTTTCCAGCGGTCGTGAACAGCCGGTCGAGCTCGTCGGTGGCGTTGGCGATCAGTTGCTCGGATTGTTCGCGGGCCCGCTTGAACTCCTGGTCCATGAGGCGGAGCGGGGTGCGCCGCTCTTCCGGCGCCAGCTGGTGCATGGCGATGCAACGGCGCCACGAGGCGACCACCGAAGAACTTGCCGCGGCTGAATCGCGCTGCGTGCACGTATAGACATGCTCCGCATGGGCAGAGTGTTCGTGCATCGGGGTTCCTCCCATCAAAGAGCTGCAGCTCCTACCACCACAGATCATCGACAGGAGTGTGACGAAAACTAATGTTCTTGGCAACTCGCGGCAATGTGAGCGGTTGCTTGGATTTCACGGCGCGGATCGCACCTGTCTCAGATTTGCGACAGTTGGCCATTGACGGATGTGCGGAACTTTCCTGCCGCTGCGCTGTTTCTGCTCCAATCGGCAAGGGAGGCAGGTTTCGATGACGCATGTCCGCAAGACCGAGCAGAAACGCAGCCATTTCGACGCGCGCGACAGGCTGATCATCGCGCTCTACGCGCAGCTGAAGGCCGAGCGCGAGACCCGCGAGACGCTGGAGTGGGTGATCCGCCACGGCGCGCTGTCGAGCGAGGTGCTGGAGGCGATCGCTGGCGATCCGGTTCCCGTCGTCACCAGCGACGACATCGCTTCAGTGGAAAAGATCGTGGCGCTGGATCAGCGGCGGCGCAACAAGGGGCGGGGAGAATAGACATGGCCGCGCGGGCAAGCTGGAAGGGGCATCTGAAGGTGGGCGATCTCGTCTGCGCGGTGGGGCTCTACACCGCTGTATCGGTTGCCGACCGCATCTCCTTCAACATCATCAATCGCAAGACCGGCCATCGCGTCGAGCGCCAGTTCGTTGATAGCGAGACGGGAAAGCCGGTGGAGCGCGACGACCAGGTGAAGGGCTACCGCCTGGATAGCGGCGACTACGTCATGATCGAGGGTGAGGAGCTCGCCGCATTCGCGCCCGAGAGCGACAAGCTTCTGACGGTGCAAGGCTTCGTTCCCTACGACGAGATCAACAAGCTCTATTTCGACCGGCCCTATTACCTGGCGCCCGTCAACGAGGACGATGAGGAGGCGCTGGCGCTGATCGCGCGGGCGATGCGCGACCAGAAGGTTGCCGCACTCGGGGAGGCCGTGCTGTTTCGCAAGACGCGGACGGTACTGATCCGGCCGCAGGACGACTGCATCGTCGCGACCACGCTGAACTACGACTACGAGGTGCGCAACGCCGAGACGGTGTTCAAGGATATTCCCGACATCAAGTTCGACAAGGAAATGATCGAGCTCGCCGGCCATATCATCGGTACCAAAAAGGGCAGCTTCAATCCTCGGGATTACGAGGATCGCTATGAGGCAGCTCTTGCCGAACTGGTGCAGGCAAAGATCGAGGGCAGGGCGCTGCCCAAGCGCAAGGCCGAGCCGAAGGGCAAGGTGATCGACCTGATGGAGGCGCTGCGCGAGAGCGCGAAGATGAGCGGCAAGACGAGCGGGAAAGCGGCGGGCAAGACCGCTGCCAAGAGCGCCGCGCGCGGTAACGGCGGCTCGAAGAAGGCGAGCTGACCATGGCGCTCGAAACCTATCACGCCAAGCGCGACTTCAAGCGGACGCCGGAGCCGCGCGGCGGAAAACATGCCAGTGCGGCGCGCGACAGCAATGCGCTGAGCTTCGTGATCCAGAAGCACGACGCGACACGGCTGCATTACGACTTCCGGCTGGAAATGGACGGGGTGCTGAAGAGCTGGGCGGTGACGCGCGGGCCGAGCCTCAACCCCGACGACAAGCGTCTGGCGGTGCATGTGGAAGACCACCCGCTCGACTATGGCGACTTCGAGGGCATCATTCCAAAGGGAGAGTATGGCGGCGGCACCGTCATCGTCTGGGATCGCGGCACATGGGCGCCGCATGGCGACATGCACAAGGCCTACAAGAAGGGCCACATGGAGTTCGACCTCGATGGCGACAAGCTGAAGGGTCGCTGGCATCTGGTGCGGATGCACGGCAAGCCCGGCGAAACCAGGGAGAACTGGCTGCTGATCAAGGCCGAGGACGAGGAGGCGCGCGCCAAGGGCAATATCCTGAAGCTGCGGCCCGAATCGGCAAAGACCGGCCGGAAGATCGAAGAGGTGGCCAAGAATCCGGATGCCGCGTGGCACTCACGCCCGAAGGGGGCGGGGAGCGCGAATGGCAGCAAGGCGTCCGTTCCCCGACCGAAGGCCGCGAAGGCCAAGGCAGCTTCGCGCCAATGGCCGGATGGAGCGGTCAAGGCTGATCTGCCTGATTTCATCGAGCCGGCGCTTGCCAAGCTGAAGCCGAAGCCGCCTGCCGGCGAGGAGTGGGTGCACGAGATCAAGTTCGACGGCTATCGGCTGCAGATCAGGATTGACCGCGGCAAGGTGACGATGCTGACCCGCACGGGCCTGGACTGGACGGAGCGGTTTGGGGAGACGCTTGCGAGGGCATTCTCGGAGCTACCGGTGCAATCCGCTTTGATCGACGGTGAAGTGGTGGTCGAGCGTGACAATGGCGCTTCGGATTTCTCCGCGCTGCAGAGCGATCTCAGCGAGGGCCGCAAGGATCGCTTCGTGTTCTACGCCTTCGACCTTCTGCATCTCGATGGGCATGACATGCGCGAGGTGTCGTTGCTCTCGCGTAAGGCCTTGCTGGAAACGCTTCTGGCTCCCGATGATCCGACGCTGCGCTACAGCAGCCATTTCACGGAGAAGGGGTCTTTGGTGCTCGACCACGCCTGCGGGCTGGGGCTGGAGGGCGTGATTTCCAAGCGCGGCGACAGCACCCATAGCTCGGGGCGCACCGGCGAGTGGATCAAGTCCAAATGCTCGAAGCGGCAGGAGTTCGTGATCGGCGGCTTCGTGCCGTCGACGGCGACGAAGAACGCCATCGGGTCACTGGCCATGGGCTATTACAAGGGCGGCAAGCTGCACTATGTCGGGCGGGTCGGCACCGGATTTTCGGTCGCGGCGGCCAAGATGCTGCACGATCGTCTTTCCGAGGACCGGCAGACGAAAACAGCTTTCCACGATGCGCTTTCGGCCGAGGCGAGGCGCGGGCTTGTCCACGTCAAGCCGAAGCTTGTGGCCGATGTGGAGTTTCAGGCATGGTCGGCGGACGGCAATCTGCGGCATGCGGCATTTCGCGGGCTGCGCGAGGACAAGGCGGCGGGGGATGTGATGCGCGAGACCGAGAAAAGCAAGGCCGAGCCGGCGCCGCAATCGAGCGTCACGCTCACCCATCCCGATCGCATCTACTGGCCGGACGAGGGTGTCACCAAGCAGGGACTTTCGGATTATTACGCGCAGGTCTGGCGCTTCATGGAGCCGTTCGTGATCAACCGCCCGCTGGCGCTGCTGCGCTGCCCTGATGGTATTGCCGGGCATCAGCGCTTCTTCCAGAAGCATGCCTGGAAGGGGATGAACGCCCATATCGAGGAGATCGCGGACCCGAAGGACAGGGGTGGTGAAAAGCTGCTGCGTATCGCTGATTTCGACGGGCTTGTCGCACTCGTGCAATCGGCGGTGCTGGAGATCCACCCCTGGGGTGCGACGACCGCGAGCTTTGAGAAGCCCGACATGATCACCATGGATCTTGATCCGGCCGATGATGTCGCCTGGGCCGAGGTGATCGCGGCGGCTGAAGAGCTTAAACAGCGGCTCGAGGCGGCGGGGCTGGCGGCCTTCGTCAAGACTTCCGGCGGCAAGGGTCTCCATGTGGTGACGCCGCTGAAGCCGAAGGCCGGGTGGGTGCAGGTCAAGGCCTTCGCGAAGGCGCTGGCGGACGCGATGACGAAAGACCAGCCGGACAAATATCTGGCGACCGCCACCAAGGCGAAGCGCAACGGCAAGATCTTCATTGATTATCTCCGCAACGGCCGCGGCAACACCGCCGTCGCCGCCTATTCGACCCGCGCGCGGCCGGGCGCTGCCGTATCGATGCCGCTCGATTGGAGCGAGCTGACGGAGGAGATCGGCGCCGCCTATTTCACGGTCGACAACACGCCGTCGCGGATGAATTCGCTGGCAAGCGATCCCTGGGCGGATTTCTTCAAGGCCGCCGCGCCGCTTGAAAAGCGCAAGTGAGGAGATGCCGACGTTCGCGCCGGGCTAGTGCTTCGGCCGTCCGCCATCCTTGGCGATGCTCTTCTTCAGCGCGTCCATGATGTTGACGACGTTGCCGGTGGATTTGACCGGCGTGCGCTTCGATGCCGCCACAGGTTTTGGAAGGCTCTTCTGCTTGGCGCGGATCATCGCCCTTATGCGCTTCTGCACGGGATCGGTCACCATCGAGGGCTTCCACTCCTCTGTGCGGTCCTTCACCAGCTTGCTCATCAGCGCCAGCACCTTCTGATCCGTCTTGGCGGTAAGATCGACCGTTCCGGCCGGCTCGCGCACCTCGTCGCCGAAATGCAGCGTCCAGAGCACGATGCCCTTGCCCTGCGGCTCGAGCAGCACGGCGCGTTCGCGGCGGTAAAGCACGAGGCGTGCGATGCCCACGACATCGTTTGCCTTCATCGCCTCGCGGATGACGCAGAAGGCCTCGACGCCGACCTTGTCTTCCGGCGCCAGGAAGTGCGGCTTGTCGTACCAGATCCAATCGATCGAGCCGCGCGGCACGAAGCTCGATATGTCGATGGTGCGCGTGCTCTCCAGCCCGACCTCGCTGATCTCGTCATCCTCGAGGATCACGTAATCGTCTTCGCCGCGCGGATAGCCCTTGACCTGATCCTTGTCCGAGATCGGCTTGTGGGTGACGCTGTCGACGTAGCGGCTTTCGACGCGATTTCTGGTCTTGCGGTTCAGCACATGAAACCGCAGCTGGTTACTGTCAGTGGTCGCCGGCGTCAGCGATACCGACGCGGTCACGAGCGACAGCTTGAGATAACCCTTCCAATAGGTCTGACGCGCCATCCGATGCCGGCGCCTACGCGCCCCTCCAAGCCGCAATGCGGCGATCCAGCTTCAACGGTCGGAATGCAGATTTTGTTCCCTCGATTGGTGCTCGGCGCCGCATCTCCCAAGGGCGTCGAGCATCATATGGAGGTCAGCGGATCAGCTGAAAGCGCGTCTCGAACTCTCAGATCCAGCGAAACGTCGCGTTGCCGCGTTTATCGACCTTGCCGAGTTCGATGGAGGCCCATCTTCCGCTCGACGTGTCGGCGAGACGGACGCTCGGCTTCCCAAAAATCATCCCGAGAAAGCGTGGACAGCCGCGGATTTTTCCGCCGCCGTCATCGGCTGTGAAAATGCACTGACGGGACATGGATGTCCCGGATACTGCTATTATTCCAGTCTTTGGCATGTGTGGTTCCCGTCACTATCATGCTCCCGACACGAATAGTTGCGCGGCTTTTTCCCGATGGCAAGCGTAAAATTCACGGGTTTGTCATATTCAGATACTTCGTATGAAAGCAAACGTTAACCTTCAAATATGTTCAAGCACATAGTCGGCGGCTGCTGACAATACACCCAATTGGATGATGCGGTGCAGCATCAGTGGGAGAAAATGCTGCGTCTGCGGGTTGAGGTGATTTGCGCCAACAGCTATCTGGTGCCTGAATGTGCGGATGATCCGCAGACAAGAGGGCGCCGCCACATGATTCCTGAATTTCTCGTCACGCATTCCGGTGGCTTCCATGCCGACGAACTGCTTTCCACCGTCGTTTTGACCCGGCTTTTTCCGGACGCGCGCATCATGCGCAGCCGTGCGCCGGAATGGATCACGCCCGGTCCCGACCGGATCATCTATGATGTCGGCGGCGCCTATGACGCGGACGCTGGTATCTTCGACCATCATCAGCGCGGCGCGCCGCTGCGTGACGACGGCCAGCCCTACAGCTCGTTCGGCCTGATCTGGAAGCATTTCGGGCGCGACTATCTCGCTGCATCGGGTGTTCCAGAGGCTGACATCGAGGACATCCACGCCTCATTCGACGGGAGCTTCGTGCTGCCGATCGATCTCACCGACAATGGTGCGCTCAGCCCCTCCGGCCCGCTTTCCGGGCTGACGCTGCCGGCACTTCTGGAAACGCTGAAGCCCGTCTTCGACGAGACCGATCCCGGCGCCGACGACCGCGCCTTTCATGCCGCACTCGCGATTGCCCGCAGCTTCGTCGAGGCGCGGATCGGCAAAAGTGCCGCGAAGCGCAGGGCCGAGGCGCTGGTCCACAAGGCGATCGTGGCTGCCGGCGAGAACCGCGTGCTGGAACTGCCGATGGGCATGCCTTTCCGCCCCGCCATCATCAAGGCCGGCGCCGACCACCTGCTCTTCGTCGTCCACCCGCGCGACAAGGACTGGTGCGTGACCGGCATTCGCCGCGAGGAAGAAGGCTTCGCGCTGCGCGCCGACCTGCCGGCCGCCTGGGCAGGCCTCACCAACGGCGACCTCGAAGCCGCCTCCGGCGTTGAAGGCGCCAGCTTCTGCCACAACGGCCGCTTCATCGCGGCGGCGAAGAGCCGTGACGCGGCGCTGAAGATGGCGGAGATTGCGGTGGCCGAGGCTGTGGGGGGCGTGTAGGGTGAGTGCGAGAGAGGGACGTCTTCGTTTGCCTCACTCGGTACCTTCAAATGTTAATCGTCAGCAAGGTGCCAACTGACCACCACTAAGAGGAGGACTCGCATGCACGAAAACAAGGTCTTGGCCGCAATCAGAGACGCGCTCTATCGCAACCTTCCGCATATGAAGGAGACGTCCGAGGGGCGCTCTGAGATCGAGAAGATCGCAGTCGAGGCAATGACAAACATCAGGGAGCAAGCCATTATTTTTGCTTCCGCTGGCGAAAAGCCGAACCGGTGAGGCCCCTGCGGTTGCCACGACGCAAACGCCCCTCAAATCGCCTTCAAGACTGCCTTGGCGGTAACTGTAGTTGCTTGATTATTTCCGGAATTGAAGGCCGAGATTCTGACAAGGACGTCCAGCCACACCGTGGATTGGGGTTGAAAATAAAAAAACAGATACTTCAGTGAGTAAATGGTGGGCCCGGAGGGACTCGAACCCCCAACCAAGCGGTTATGAGCCGCCGGCTCTAACCATTGAGCTACAGGCCCTGGCGGCCTTTGCGGCGCCTGGCAGCGGCGCAATGGTTCGCCGGTGCTCGTTGCGTCTAACGCAATTTAGGAGCGGTCACAAGTCATTGCCGCAATAGCTTCACAATCAAACGGCAAGAGGGATCGGTAAGTCACAATCGGGGAGTGAAACAATGCCATTGCTGAACACCAAGAGCTTTGCCGCCGGTCTCTTTCTCAGCCTGCCGGTGCTTGCCGCGGCCTCTCTGCCGGCATTCGCGGCCGATGCGCCGCGCCAGGCGGTCATTACCGTGATCGGCGAGGGGCGGGCGACGATGGCGCCGGATATGGCGGTCTTGACCTTCTCCGTCGTCAAGCAGGAGAAGACCGCGCGCGAGGCGCTCGACAATAACAACAAGGCGATGAGCGATGTGCTCGCGGTGCTGAAGAAAGCCGGTATCGCCGAGCGCGATCTACAGACGTCGGGCTTTTCCGTGCAGCCGCAATATCGCTACCCGCAGGGGACCGACGGGCAGCAGCTGCCGCCGGAGCTCATCGGCTACCAGGTTTCCAACGCGCTGACGGTCCGGGTGCGGGATCTTTCAAAGCTCGGCGGGATCATCGATCAGTCGGTGACGCTCGGCGTCAATCAGGGCGGCGATATCCAGTTCACCAACGACAAGCCCGACAGCGCGGTCGAAGAGGCGCGCAAGAACGCGGTGGCTGATGCCATCTCGCGGGCCAAGACGCTTGCGTCCGCCGCGGGCGTCAAGCTCGGCAATGTCATCGAGATCAACGAAAACGGTCCGCGGCCGCAGCCGATGCCGGTCATGCGGGCGGCGATGATGAAGTCGGAGGCCGATTCAGCCGTGCCGATCCAGGGCGGCGAGAGCAGCTACAATATCCAGGTCAACGTTACATTCGCGATCACCCAGTAGCGCGATCGGCCCCTTCGTTAATCTAAGTTACCAAAAGATTGCCGTTGATATTCGCTTGGATATCAACGGCTTATCTTTTTGTGAACACAGCTGTGGCCAGGCTGCGGCAGAAAAGCGCTTTATCACGCGTATATTACACTATAACATCGATCGTGTTATTCGGTCCGGCCGGGAACTTGAGTTCTGCTTTCGGCGTTAGTGCGGACCGATGAGGAGGAATTGGCTTTATCCCTGCAAAGAGGAGACAGACATGTCGAATGCCTTGCCGCCACTTCACAATGGGCACGCCCCGTTCACCCTTCAAGAGCTCTTTCGCGACGCTCTTTATGCGTTTGAAGAGTGGGATGCGGAACTGACCGAACCGATCGTCACGTTCGAAGGCCGGGTGGTTCCGATCAGCAGCGTCTTCGAGGCCATGCGCCAATGCGACGACATCGTGCCGATGAATATCGTCGGCGCCGTTACCGAGCGACTGACGAAACCCTGGGAGGGCGAAGGCCCGCTGGACCAGATGACGTTTTCGACCGCCGCCCGCGTCATGGGCGTGCTGGTGCGCAAGCGCCTGCACGTGACGGGAACGCCCGATATCGTGGCCGTTGCCGCCGTTCCTGATGAAAGCCGCTCGCGCGGTTGATTTTTCGATGCCGCGGTCGCTTCGGCGGCCGCGTCTCGCCTACAAGCTCTGAAGAATTGGGGCTATTGGCGCTGCATTGATGCGCCACACGCGACCTAGAGGTCGAACGCTTCCTTCAATCCCTGTCCCTTGCGCTCACGCAGATCGAGATCGGCTTCGATATGCGCGATGTGATGCAGCATTAGATGACAGGCGCGGTCGAGATCCTTGGCTTCGATCGCCGAGACGATATCACCATGCTCGTTGTGGCCGCAGCTCGATATGGTCGACTGGCCGTAGAGCGCGATGACAAGCGAGGAGCGTGCGACGAGTTCCTCCATGAAACGCTGCATGATTGTATTGCCGGAGATGGCGGCGAGCGTCAGGTGAAAATCGCCGGATGCCTTGATTTCTGCGCGCCGGGCCGTCTGGCCGCGCTCGCTTATCAGGCGGCTTTCTTCCAGCAGCAGTTGTCTGAGGTGCTGGATCTCTGATGTCGTGATCCTTGCCGCCGCCTCGCGCAGGATGCCGGGCTCGATCAGCCGGCGTGCGGCGAAGATCTGGCGGGCTTCATCGGGCGAGGGGTAGGCCACGAAGGCGCCGCGGTTCTTCTCGACGCTGACAAGCCCCTCATAGGAAAGGGCCTGCAGGGCCGCGCGCGCCAGTGTGCGGCTGACATTGAAGAGATTTCCGACATCGCTTTCCGACAGCTTGGTTCCCGGCGACAGGCGGCGCTCGACGATCGCGTCGCGAATGGCGTCGCGAATCTGCTGCGCGCCGGTCTCGGTGGGCTCTTCGGTCGTCAGAAGCGCATTGGCTGCGGAGTTCATGAGGCGGGATGTCCTGTGATCGGCCGATGATAGCCATATTCAGCCGAAAAGTTAAACGGAATTTGCGAGCAATGCAGCGGTCAAATTGTATACGATTATTTGCGCAAATTGCAGACGAAAGCCTATTTCATGTGCAGACATATCCGATGGTCGAATTTTAGTCATTTGGATATTTCCAGGAAAATTCAATATTCGTAATGACTTGATGCACTGCGGCAGAAACTGGCACGGCGAATGCATCGTACTCCTCGAACAGGGGAAGACACGATGTCGAAAGCGGCAGAGATCGATATAGCATCCGTTTCGAAGGTGTATGGCGCGACCACCGCCGTGCACGCAATCAGCCTGAAGATACCGGCTGGTTCCTATTGCTGCTTCCTGGGGCCATCGGGCTGCGGCAAGACGTCGACGCTTCGGATGATTGCCGGGCACGAGAGCATTTCGTCGGGCGATATCCGCCTCGGCAACACGGTCGTCACCGATTTTCCGCCGGCCAAGCGCGGCACGGCGATGATGTTCCAGTCCTATGCGCTCTTCCCGCATCTCGACCTGATCGACAACGTTGCCTTCAGCCTGAAGATGAAGGGCGTGGAGAAGGAGGAGCGTCGCGCCAAGGCGCTGGAGATGCTGAAGCTGATGCAGATGGAGGCCTATGCCAACAGGCGTCCGGCGCAGCTTTCCGGCGGCCAGCAGCAGCGCGTGGCGCTTGCCCGCGCGCTGATCACCGATCCGGAAGCGCTGCTGCTCGACGAGCCGCTGTCGGCGCTCGATCCGTTTCTCAAGATCCGCATGCGTGCGGAGCTCAAGAAGCTGCAGAAGACGCTGGGGATCACCTTCGTGCATGTGACGCACAGCCAGGAAGAGGCGATGGCGCTCGCCGATATCATCGTCATCATGAACGACGGCAAGATCGAGCAGGCGGCGACGCCGCGCAAGGTGTTCGAGGAGCCGGCCACCGCCTTCGTGGCCCGCTTCATGGGCGATCACAACGTGCTGACGGGCCGCGTGACATCCGCCAAGGACGGCGTGATCACGCTCGAGGTTCCGGAGGGGCAGAGCTTTACGGTGCGCGGCGCGGGCAGGGAGGTCGGCGAGGTCATCGATATCGGCATCCGCACCGACCGGGTTCGCCTCGCCAGCGCCACCGACAAGACGCTCGGCTTCAATGGCATCATCTCCAACATCGAGTATCGCGGCGCCTCGGTGAAGATCACCGTGGTCGGCGCGGGCAGCGATGACTTCACCGTCATTGCGTCCGACGGCGATTATTTCGCCAACCCCGCATCGGTCGGCGATGCGGTGTCCCTGAGTTGGGCTCTGGAGGACGCCGTTCTCCTTGGCCGCGTTTCGGCATGAATCTCAATTACCACAAAAACCAGAGGGAACTGACATGACTGATACAACGAAAACCACCAAGAAGGGTCTGCTCGACAAGGGTGTGTCGCGCCGCGGCCTGCTGAAGACGGGTGCTGCCGCCCTTGGTGCGGCCGCAGGCTCCGGGCTCATCACCGGTTTCCCGACCATCTGGGCGCAGTCGAACATCACGCTTCGCCAGTTCGGCACCGGCGTTTCCAACATCAACGCCATTGCCGAGCAGTGCAAGAAGGACCTCGGCATCACGCTCGAGATGACGGCGACCGATTCCGACGCCGCCGCCCAGCGCGCCGTCACGCAGCCCGATAGCTACGATATCGCCGACATCGAATACTGGATCCTGAAGAAGGTCTATCCGACCGGCGTCATCCAGCCGATGGATGTGAAGAAGCTGAAGTATTACGACAAGGTCGTTCCGCTCTTCAAGAACGGCAAGCTGAAGCCGGATAGCGTGATTGCGCAGGGTACCGCGCCGCACACCGTCGGCTATGTCGAGAGCGCGGACGCCAAGACGTTTGCCAAGGGCGAGACCGAACTCTTCACCATGATGCCGACGATCTACAATGCCGACACGCTCGGCATCCGTCCCGACCTCGTCGGCCGAGAGATCGGCAGCTGGGCCGATATCATGGATCCGAAGTTCAAGGGCAAGACCTCGATCCTCAACATCCCGTCGATCGGCATCATGGATGCCGCGATGATCATGGAAGCGCTTGGCAACATCAAATACGCCGACAAGGGCAACATGACCAAGGAAGAGATCGACAAGACGATCGAATTCCTGATCAAGGCCAAGCAGGACGGCCAGTTCCGCGCCTTCTGGAAGTCGTTCGACGAGTCGGTCAACCTGATGGCCTCGGGCGAAGTCGTCATCCAGTCCATGTGGTCGCCGGCTGTCGCCGCCGTCCGCTCCAAGGGCATCGCCTGCAAGTATCAGCCGCTCAAGGAAGGCTACCGTTCGTGGGGCGGCGGTCTCGGCCTTGCTTCGCACCTCAAGGGCGCCGAGCTCGACGCGGCCTATGAATACATCAACTGGTACACATCCGGCTGGGTCGGCGGCTACCTCAACCGCCAGGGCTACTACTCGGCCTGCATGGACACCGCCAAGGGCTTCATGACCGAGGACGAATGGGGCTACTGGATCGAAGGCAAGGCCGCCAAGGGCGATATCCTGTCGCCCGAAGGCAAGGTCATGGAGAAGGCCGGTGCGGTTCGCGACGGCGGCTCGTTCGAAGAGCGCATGGGCCATGTCGCGTGCTGGAACTCCGTAATGGACGAGGACCGCTACATGGTTCGCCGCTGGAACGAGTTCATCGCGGCTTAAGGCGATCTGGGATCTCCCCTTCCAATCGCGGGAGGGGAGGTTCTGCCGTGGGTTACCCCCCTCTGTCCTGCCGGACATCTCCCCCACAAGGGGGGAGATCGATCCGTTGTTAGCCCCTCGCCAACCAATGAAGGTCGGACGAGCGGTTGCGCCCAGCCAATCTCCCCACCTGTGGGGGAGATGCCCGGTAGGGCAGAGGGGGGCGCCACGCAACGCAATGCCAACTGAAAAAGGGATCAGCGATGGCGACGATCGCTTCAGCAGAGACAAATGAGACGACCGAGCGGGTGCGCAGCCCGGGCTTTCGGCTGGCGCCGTGGGCTGCCTCCTATCTCCAGGCGACGCCGCTGATCCTGATCCTCGGCTTCTTCTTCATCCTGCCGATTTTGATGATCGCGGTGGTCAGCTTCTGGGACTACGACTTCGCCGGTCTCTACCCCGATTTCCTGACGATGAACTACACCGAGACGCTCGGCTCGTGGGTGACGTGGAAGACCTATCTGAATACGCTAAAATTCACCGTCATCGTCTGGGCGCTCACCGTCTTCATCGGTTTCTGGGTCGCCTATTTCCTCGCCTTCCACATCCGCCGCACGTCGACGCAGATGATCCTGTTTCTGGTCTGCACCGTGCCGTTCATGACCTCAAACATCATCCGCATGATCTCCTGGATCCCGGTGCTCGGCCGCAATGGCCTGGTCAATTCGGCGCTGATCGAGATGGGGATCATCCCGCAGCCGATCGAGTGGCTGCTCTATTCCGATTTCGCCGTGGTGCTTGCCATGGTGCACCTCTACACGCTGTTCATGGTGACGCCGATCTTCAACACGCTGATGCGCATCGACCGCTCGCTGTTCGAGGCCGCGCGCGATGCCGGCGCGAGCGGCTGGCAGATCCTCTGGAACGTCGTCATCCCGCTTGCCAAGCCCGGCATCGCCATCGGCTCGATCTTCGTCGTCACGCTCGTCATGGCCGATTTCTCGACGGTGCAGGTCATGTCCGGCGGGCAGAGCGCCTCGGTCGCGCTGATGATGAAAAACCAGATGTCGCTGCTGCAATATCCGGCGGCCGCCGCCAATGCGGTCGTGCTTCTGATCGTCGTGTTGATGATGGTCGCGGCCATCCTGCGCGTCGTCGATATCCGCAAGGAGCTTTGAGATGAGCCACGAAAAGCGCACGCTCGAATTCTACGTGCTCGCCGCCTTCTTCATCGTCTTCGTGCTGTTCCTCTACGGCCCGCTGTCGGCAATCCTGATCCTCTCCTTCCAGGGGCCGGATGGCGGCCTGACATTCCCGCTCAACGGTGTCTCGGTCCACTGGTTCTTCAACCTGTTCGAAAAGCAGGCGGTGGGCGATTTCGGGGCTTCGTTCCGCCGCTCCTTCTCGCTCGGCCTGATGGTCATGGTAGTCACCGTCGTGGTGTCGCTGCTGGCGGGTCTTGCCTTCCGCCGCCGCTTCCGTGGCGCGACCTTGCTGTTTTACGCGACAGTCGCCAGCCTCGTGGTGCCGTCGATCATCATCTCGCTCGGCATCGGCGTGGTGTTCCAGCAGGGCGGGCTGAAGCCGGCATGGTATTCGTCGGCCTTCGGCGCGCATCTGACATGGACGCTGCCCTTCGGCGTGCTCATCATGTTCGCCGTCTTCAACCGCTTCTCGCCGGCTTACGAAGAGGCGGCGCGCGATCTCGGGGCGACGTCGTGGCAGACTTTCGTGCATGTCGTGCTACCGATGATCGCGCCCAGCCTGATCGGCGTCGGCCTGTTCGGCTTCACGCTCTCCTATGACGAATTCGCCCGCACGCTGATGACCTCTGGCAGCTACAACACGCTGCCGCTGGAGATCTACGGGATGACGACCAATGTGACCACGCCGGTGCTCTATGCGCTGGGCACGGTGACGACGCTGTTTTCCTTCACCATCATTCTCGTCGCGCTCGGCATCATGATGATGCTGCGCGGACGCCAGGCAAAGACAAGCTGATCTCATGCGCATTCTGATCGTCAATCCGAACACGACATCAAGCATGACCGAGAAGGCAGCGAGCGCCGCACGGCTCGTTGCCGCCACCGGCACCGAGATCATCGCCGCCACCTCGCGAATGGGGCCGGTGTCGATCGAGGGGCACTATGACGGGGCGCTCGCCATTCCCGGCCTGCTGACGGAGCTCAAGGAGCGGGCAGGGACCTATGACGCCGCCGTCATCGCATGCTTCGACGATACAGGGCTTGAAGCGGCGCGCAGTTTCGCCGACGTGCCGGTGCTCGGGCTCTGCGAATCCGCCGTCGCCACCGCCGGGTTTCTCGCGCAGCGCTTCACCGTGGTGACGACGCTGGAGCGCTCGCGGGTGCTGATCGACAACCTCGTGCGCCGCTATGGTATGGGGGACCGGGCGAAGGTTCGCGCGTCTGACATTCCGGTGCTGGAGCTCGAGGACGAGGCGTCGGGCGCGATCGGCAAGCTTCGCGCGGAGATCGAGCGGGCGCTTGATGAGGATGGCGCGGAGGCGATCGTGCTCGGCTGCGCCGGGATGACCGATCTGGCGCGTGAGCTGCAGGAGATCTACGGCGTGCCTGTCGTCGATGGTGTGGCGGCGGCCGTCAAGCAGGCCGAGGCGCTGGTGTCGCTTGGTCTGTCGACGAGCAAGCGCGGCTCCTACGCGGCGCCGCTTGCCAAGCCTTTTATCGGCGAGATGAGCCGGTTCGCACCGATGCAGGCAGCGGGCTGAGGCCTGCCGCGAGACCGTCGCCTCACATGGCGTATCACCACGATTCCGCTTTACTTTTTCGCTCTCCTGACGATGCTCAGCGAAAAGCATTTAAGGAGAGGAAGTAGACATGACCATGCCGGACGACGACCTTGCGCGCATTGCCGAACAGGAGAAGGTGCTGAGCTTCGACAGTTTCGATCTGTCGACCGCATGGCAGCTGGGCAAGCTGCTGCAGGAGCTGGGTTCGGAGCGTGGTCTTGGTATCGCGATCGATATCAACCTGCATTCGATGCCGGTCTTCTACGTGGCACTTCCCGGCGTGACGCCCGACAATGTCCAGTGGGTGCGCCGCAAGCGCAATCTGGTGCTGCGCTATTTCCGCAGCAGCTATGCCATCGGCCTCGACCTGAAGGCCAAGGGCAAGACGGTGGCGGACAACGGTCTTTCGGACGCCGACTACGCGCCCCACGGCGGCAGCTTCCCTATTAACGTCAAGGGCACAGGCTGCATCGGCTCGGTCACCGTCTCCGGCCTGCCGCAGCGCGACGACCACAATCTCGTCGTCGAGGCGCTGGCGCTGATGCTGGCCAAGGACCTGGACGCGCTGCGTCTGGCGTAAAGCGTCGTACGGAAGATTACCGGCCCGTTTTGTGTAGATCGGGCCGGAACGGTCTACGCCTTCTCGGCCAGCCAGACTGTCGGGGCACCGAGGATGCCGCCGGTGCGCATCGCTGATCGCAGTTCCTCGAGCTGCATGAAGGCCTTCGCGGCCTCTGATGTCGCGAATTCGTGGGTGACGGTGATGTCGTTGGGGTTGTCGGCGGATTGGAAGACCGCCTCCGATATCACGCCGTTTGCCGCCTGCACCGAACGGAAGCCGTCATACACCTTGCGCCAGGCCGTATAGTCCGAAACCTCATGCCGTACGAACACTGTCGTCATGTTCCGCTCCTGCGTTGCATTCACATGTTTCGTTGGGATGCCCAGGCGGCAGCGTATCACCGATGAGGGGTTCGCGCGCGTGGAAATCGGCTTGCGGGCATTGCGCATCGCACGTCACTGAAATTGCATGTATGGTGAAGACATCTCGATCAGGAAGCAGGATCGATGACGCGTCGTTTGCGCATTCTCGCGGCGTTGCTCTCCCTGGCTCTGATCAGCGCCGGGCCGGCCGATGACGGGCGGTGGTATGCGGGGAGCTACTCGTTTTCCGACGAACTCGGCGGCTTCCGCATCCTCTCCATATCAGGCGCGGGAACGCGGGAGGATCCGATCGAGATCCGCGAGGCGTTCGACAGCCTTGCGCCGGTGACGCTGGTGATCCGCTTTGCCAAACCCGCCGAGCTGAAGACGACGGTGCCCGGCTCGTTTCATCTGCGCGTGGTGGCGGTGAACCGGAGCGGGCTGGCGTGGATCGGCTTCGGCTTCGAACTTCAGGAAATCCGGGGCAAGCCCAGCGATTTCTATGACGGGCTGTCCTTCGGGCAGGCCGATCCCAATCCGTCGCTGATCTCGTCCAGCCGTTTCATGCATTTCGAAAGCCGCTTCGAGAGCTTCGATCGGCTGAATTTCGACGAAGGGCATCTCGATCCAGGCGAGCAATCGAGGTTCGGCTTCGTTGTTTCCGATGTCACGCCGGTCCCGGAGTTCTATCTGGTCGAGGAGCCGCGTATTCCGTCGTCATGAACGAAGGCGGGGGGCCCGCGGGGGGGGCCGGGGGGTGGGGTTTTAGTAATTTGGACGCCCCGGGGGGGGGGGGGGGGGGGGGGGGGGCGGGGCGGGGGGGAGGGGGGGGGG
>NZ_JBGLYS010000060.1:0-17510 GCF_047304155.1 Rhizobium sp. Rhizsp42
TGTGTGCTTGTTTTCTTTTTCGTTTGGCGGCTCGCGCTGTGGTGGCTTCTTTCGGGGGGGGGGGGGGCCCCCCCCCCCCCCCCCCCCCCCGGGTCGGTTGGCTTACTCAGTGACCGTCAGGAGGGCGTGCATTCCCGCTTCGTAGTGGCCCTTGATGTTGCAGAAGAGGAGATAGGAGCCTGGCGCCAGCTTGGCCTTCAATGCGCCATCGGCGCCGGGCTTCAAGTCGGAGACCTCGCCAAGGCTTTTCAACTTTTTCTCGTCGATGCGGTGCTTGGCCTGGAGCACGGGGATCTGCTGGTCGGGCGACTTCAGTTTGACGAGCACCACCTCGTGCTCCTCGGTCATTGCATCATTGTGAACCGCGAACACGATGTCTCCCGCCTTGACGGTCGGCTGGTCGATGGTCAGCGTCATCGGTCCGCCGCCTTCACCCCCTTCGATGACCTTGACTTCGGTTGCCGCGAAAGCGGAGGAACAGAGAGACATGAATGCGAGTGCTGTAAGAGCGTTCCGGTAGCGTGTCATGCATATGGCCCTTTCGGTTGTCAGCCCAGCCGCCGCATAGCGGTCGCAACTGACGCAAGCCTGAAACGCGCCCGGCGCGCCGCATGCTCCCGACACGAAAAAGCCCGGTGCAGGACCGGGCTCTTTCGACAGGCGGCGTGCCGCCTTTATGCATGCGAGGTCAGAACTTGAAGCCGACGCCGACGGTCACGACGTTCTGGTTGAAGTCGGTATCGACGCCCAGAAGATCCTTGCTGCCGTAGTCGTTGTAGCGATATTCGAGGCGGCCGAAGATGTTGTCGGTGAAGGCGTAGTCGACACCGGCGCCGACTGTCCAGCCGGAGAAGGTGGCGCTGTCGCTGCCGAGAGGTGTGTCGACATGGCCGCGGGCACCGGTCCAGCCGGCCGCGCCGTAGAGCAGGGCGTGGTCAAGCGCGTAACCGACACGGGCGCGAACCGATCCCGTCGTGTCGAACTTGTAGCTGTTGACGCCGACGTCTTCGGAGTTCCAGTTGTAGGATACGTCGCCTTCGACACCGAGCACGATGCTGTTGTCCAGCTGCCAGTTATAGCCGGCGAAACCGGTGATCAGGCCGCCATTCATGTTGGACGAGCCGATGCCGGAGAAATCACCATTGCCCCAGGCGCCGCCGCCCTGAAGACCGGTGTAGAAGCCCGTCCAGGTGAAGACAGGTGCTGCCTGCTCGACGGGTGCGGGTGGTGGCTCGGAGACAAGGTCGGCCGCCGAGGCTGACCCGGCAAGCATGAGTATCGCTGCTGACGCAGTAAGGATGCGAACATTCATGATAAGATCCCTCTCCTATGAATAAGGGTACACTCTTCACTCAATCGGGAACCGCGGTGCCCAACCGTGGATCGCTGCGTTTTCGCACGCCGAAAGCGTGCCGCAGACAATGGCGCCTATGCGACCCGACGTACCAACGTCGCCACATCTCGAATGGTTCCATCACAAATGGCTAATTTTACGGCGAAAGGCCGGAAGCGTGCCTATTCGGCGGCCAAAGTCGCGTTTCTCTGGCTCAGGAATGCGTTTATATCGGCGGCGGGCATCGGTCGACCGAAGAAATAGCCCTGGCCGATATCGCAGCCGAGCTCGAGCAGGTGGTTCAGCTGACGCGGCTCCTCGATGCCTTCGGCCGTGGTCTTGATGTTGAGGCTGACGCCAAGCGCCAGCATCGCGCGCACGATCTTTTCCTGGCGCTCGTCGTCGCGATAGGTGGCGATGAAGCTCTTGTCGATCTTGATCTTGTCGAAGCGGTAGCTGGCGAGCTGGGAGAGGCTGGAATAGCCGGTGCCGAAATCGTCGAGCGCGATCTGCACGCCGGCATCATGGAGTTCGTCGAGGACGGCGGCGGCGCTCGCGGGATCCTGGATCAGGGCGTTTTCGGTGATCTCGATCTCGAGGCGGTGGGCGGGAAGATCGTTGACGGTCAGCGCCTTGAAGATGCGCGCCGTCAAGAGACGGTCTTCCATCTGCACCGGCGAGACGTTGAAGGAGAGCGTGATGTGATCGTCCCAGGCGAGTGCATCGTTGCAGGCCTGGCTTAGCAGATCCTCGAACAGCACGGTGATCAGCCCAGTCTCCTCGGCAATGCCGATGAAGACCGACGGCGGAATGCTGTTGCCCTCGTCGTCGGTCCAGCGGGCCAGCGCCTCGAAGCCGCAGACCTCGTCGGTCTTCAGATCGATCAGCGGCTGGTAGAACGGGCGGATCGCCTTGTTCTTGATCGCGACGCGCAGCTTGGCTTCGAGCGAGGCGCGGAGTGCGACCTTGTCGCGCATAGAGGCTTCGAAGGCGAGATAGTTGTTCGGCCCGCGCGACTTGGCTTCATACATTGCGAGGTCGGCGCGGTGGGCGGTGTCTTCCAGCCGTTCGCCCTGCTGCCAGCGGTCATAGCCGACGCTGGCGCCGACTTCGACGGCAAAGCCGTTGATATGGATCGGACGGGTGACGGCCTGGATCAGCAGCCGCGACAGGCGCTCCTCATGCTGCGACGACAGGCCGGTCGCGACGATGATGAATTCGTCGCCGCCAAAGCGATAGACGGAATCGGCGCTGCCGATGGCGCAGATCCGCTTGGAGACCTCGACCAGAAGTGCGTCGCCGCCATTGTGGCCGATCAGGTCGTTGACCTTCTTGAAGCCATCGAGATCGACGCAGAAAATGCTGACGTTGCGCTCCCATTCCTCGCTGTATGCATCGATCTGCGCGCGCCTATGCAGGAGCACGGCGCGCTCGAAGGCGTAGCGGTTGGGAAGCTTGGTCAGGTGGTCGTGCGTCGCGGTCCAGTCGGCCTTGGCTTCCGCCTTGGCGCGCAGGTCCATTTCCTTGCGAAGATCGGTGATGCGCAGCACGGAGTAGACGAAGCTCATCGTGCCGGCGACGGCGAGCGCCAGCACCAACTTGTCGGCGCCGTAGCTATCGAATTCCTGGACGAACAAGGCGAGCAGATCGCCGAATTGCAACACCGCGCCGACGACCCACAAGGCCGCGCCAAGCGCCATGAGGGACAGCCACTGCCGTCCGGCTCTGCTCCGGAAAAATACCGGCATGCTCCCCACTCCATCTCCACCTTGGCGGGATATAGCACGGAAGTCTAAAGTATCCGTTGAAACTAGGGGGTGACTTCTAGTTATCTGCGCCTACTCATAGGCGTATCTAAATCTGTTAAAATATAAAAAAGGAAACGGGCGAACATCGTCGTTCGCCCGCTATTCGCATGCTAGAGGTGCATCAGCATGGATACGGTGACGGCCAGGCACAGAAAGATCGCGCCGCCCGTAAACCGCATGAGACGCGTGCGTTTCAGCCGCGCCCCGTTCCAGTCGTAAGACATGGTCAGGCCTCCTTTTACGAAGGATTATCACCTGGAAATGCCAGGCGATTTAGCTTTTGCGCAATTGGCTTGCGCAAGGCTTATCTAAATTTCTGGATGTGAAACTATCGAAATTACACGCGGTCGAAGCGCAGCGACCAGCGTGTGCCGTTGCTGGTCATCCTGATCGCGGAAAGCGGCTCGACATCGATATGCCAGAAGGACGACAATGGCGCTCCAAGCGCGATCAGCACCGCGACGCGGATGGTGGGGGCGTGGCTGATGGCGATTGTATGGCCGCCGAGCGCGGATTGCGCCTGCATCCAGGGCGCGACGCGGTCGTGAAGGGCGCGGATGCTTTCTCCGCCGTGTGGGGCCGCGTCAGTGTCGGTCAGCCAAGTAGAGAGAGCGTCCGGTTCGCTCTCCTGCAGCGCCATGATCGACTGGCCGGCCCATCGGCCGTAGTCGCAATCGGCCAAAGCGAGGACGACCTCGGCCTCCAGGCCAAGGGCATCGGCCGTCTGGCGGGCGCGCAGCGCCGGGCTGGTCATGATGCGGTCGGCGCGGGGCATGCCCGGCGCCAGCGCGCGGGCGTCAATCATCGCCTTGTCCTCCAGCGCCTCGTCGAGCGGGAAGCGGGCCTGCCTGATGGCATCGGTGGCGCCGTGGCAGATGAAGGTGAGACGCGTCATCACGCTGGCTCTTTCTTTGTCACGCGAGAGATGTCCTTCTGTAGCAGTGCCCTTGTGTGACAGCGCGTTGACAGGTCGAGGGCGGCAGCTATAACGTTGATCTCGTAGGTTTGGAAGCCGGTGAAATTCCGGTGCGGTCGCGCCACTGTGATCAGGATGAGGATACCTCAAACTGGAAGTCAGACCCTACCCACGAACATTCTCGACTGAACGCGTTTTTCCAGGAGGAATTCATGTCTCATACCACGCTCGCGCCCACCTCGGTGGCTGCTCCCATTCCTGTCGGCGATATCCTGCCATGGGCCATTTTCGGCGGCCTGCTGATGCTGATCGCTATCTATTTCGTCGGCACCGAAGAAGGCGCGATGGCGCTGTTCAACGGCATGTATGTGCACGAATTCGTGCATGACGGCCGACACCTGCTCGGCTTTCCCTGCCATTAAGGGAGTTTGAGACATGGTTGGAAAACTTTTGCTTCGCGGCATGCTGGCGGGCCTGATCGCTGGCGTCCTGGTGTTTGCCTTTGCCCATACGTTCGGCGAGCCGCTCGTCGACCAGGCGATCGGTTTCGAAGAGGCGGCAGCACAGGCGGCCGGTGAAGCGGCCGAGCCGGAACTGGTGAGCCGCGCCACACAGGCGGGCATCGGCCTGTTTACCGGCGTGATGGCCTATGCGATTGCCGTCGGCGGCATCTTCGCGCTGATTTTCGCCTTCGTGCAGGGCCGCGTCAGCAGCCTCAGCGCGCGGGCGACCTCGGCCGTCATCGCGGCGGCGGCCTTCGTTGCCGTCGTCATCGTGCCCAATATCAAGTATCCCGCCAATCCGCCCGCGGTCGGCAATCCGGATACGATCGGGGTCAGAACCGAGCTGTTCTTCCTGATGATCGTGGTGTCGATCGCCGCGCTGATTGCCGCGATCTCGCTCGCCCGGCGGCTGGCGCCGCGCTTCGGCGCGTGGAACGGCGCGATCATGGCCGGATTTGCCTATGTGCTCTTCATCGGCGTCGTGCAGTATCTGCTGCCCGCGATCAACGAAGTGCCGGAAAATTATTCGGCGTTGGTGCTCTGGCAGTTCCGCACCACCTCGATCGGCATGCATGCGATCCTGTGGACCGTGATCGGTCTCGCGTTCGGGGCGCTTGCCGAGCGCAAGCTAACGGTCGCCTCCGCCGCTCGCCGGCCGACTGCGCCCGTTCTTCACTGACGAGAAGGAAAGCCCCGGTTCGGCCGGGGCTTTTGTTTGACATGATCGCCCGATCCGCTCGCCTGTTATTGTGCCTCATCCTGCCGCTGCTTGCCGGCGGCGGGCAAGCGCTTGCGCATCAGCGCAGCACCGACGGGCCGCACACCGGCCTTCCCATTCCCGAGATTTCGCATGGCGAAATGATCGTGATGGCCGAGCATCGGGCCGCCATCATCGATCTCGCCTCGCGCGCCGCCGATACCGACGAGCCGTTTCGCCGCGTGCTGAATTACGCCGCGATCCAGTATGCCTATTGCTTCTGGGGCAAGATGCCCGGCGGCGTGACGGATGAGGCGAGCCCCTTCAACGAATGTTCGCATGCCTATCTGGCCGCCACCAAGGCGGTGCTGCTCAAGCTGCGCGACATGCCGCGTGAGACCAAGGCTGCTGGCGCGATCGTCTCCGAGATCGACGTCGCCATGACCATGCGCGGACTGTCGCTGATCACCTGCGCGTTCAGCGGCGAGGCCTTCAACACGGCCGATGTGATCCGCCCGCATTGGGCCGACATCCCCACCCATCCCGCCAGCATGGCGTCGCTGACCGGCCTTGCGGCTCTCTGCTTCCTGGTCGTGATTGCGTGCCGACGACTGCTTGGTGCCAAGGCGCCGGACCAACCCTAGTTCCGATCGGTCTCGCGGTGCAGGTGCATGGCCACCAGCATGGCGGTGAGGTGCACCGTGTTCTTGGCGCCGTATCGTTCCTTCATCCGCTCCAGCCTGTGCTCGACGGTGCGATGCGAGATGCCGAGTTCGGTGGCGATCTGCTTGGCCGTCGCGCCCTCGGTCAAAAGCTGGACGACGGCCTCGTCGGTGCCGTCGAGCTTGGCCTGCCGCTCCGGTGCGTTGAACATGAAGCGGCCGTTGGTAACGGTCAGCAGCCAGGCCGGCTTTGCCTCGGTCGTCCGTTGCGGCAGCACCATGCGCTCATAGGCGATGTTGACGCCGAGCAGCTCGGTCTTGACCATTTCCATCGACGGCTTCTGCGAGGCGATCACCTCGCGATAGCGCGGAATGACCGCCGTCTCCATATAGCTGCGATCCTTGAAATCGCCGATGCGCTGGTTTGCGAAGAGCTTGTTGATGTTGAGGATGCGCGACGCAAAGCCGGAGGAGCGGACCACCTGCAACCGCCAGTCCAACGGATCCTCGCCATCGAGCACGACAACCGTCAGTCGCATCTTGATCGTCAAAAGGTCGACCGCATCGCGATAGACGGCCTCGGGCGGCCCCGGCTGATGCGGAGACGTGCTCAGCCAGGCGTCGAGAAGCTTCTGCGTGACGGTGTGAAACGTGGTGTCCTTGGTCATCAACTCAGGCGTGAAATGTGCGACAGGTTAATCGAACAACCCAGGATGGGTTCATGCGGTGCACCATTCTGCGGCCAACTTACACCAAAGGATTCGTTTGAACAGAATATTCAATGTAGAGGCGAGTAAATCTTCGCGTCGAACGCGAAGGAATGCGCGTTAAACGCGTCGGGCCTCGGCAGGCGTGCGTGGGGTCGCGAATGCCCGGCGATCAATCGTCGGCGTAGCGCTGTTCGCGCCAGGGGTCGCCATACATGCTGTAGCCGTTTCGCTCCCAGAAGCCGGCCGCATCCGCCGGCATGATGTCGATGCGGCGCAGCCACTTGGCGCTCTTCCACAGATAGAGATGCGGCACGATCAGCCGCATCGGGCCGCCATGTTCGCGCGTCAGCGGCAGGTCTTCCCAATAGGTGGCGAGAATGGCGTCTTCGGCGGCGAAATCGGCAAGCGGCAGGTTGGTCGTGTAGCCGTCATAGCTGGTCAGCATGACGTGGCTTGCCTGCTGTTTCGGCATGGCGAGATCGAGCAGATCGCGCGTGGCGACACCCTTCCACTTGTTGTCGTAGCGCGACCATGTCGTGACGCAGTGGATATCCGACACGCGCGTGCTCTGCTCCAGCGCCTGAAAGGTCGCCCAGCTGAGATCAAGCGGTGTCTCGACCAGCCCGCCGACCTCCAGCCGCCATGTGTCGGTGGATACGGCCGGCTGTTCGCCGAGATCGAGCACCGGCCAGTTCTTGACGAGATGCTGGCCTGGCGGCAGCCGGTCGGTCTCCGGCCTGCTCGTGCGGCCGGTCAGGAACTTGCCTTCGTCGGCCCAGCGGCGTTTCGAATTGGTGAGCTTGCTATCGGCGGGGATCTGGTCGTCGCTCATTATGCGGCCTTTCGCGTTGCGGGGATTACGTCACCCCAGCCCGGTTGCTGTCAAGCGCCGGTATTGCGCCGCAAATTCTCCGTGCGTTCACAAGTCTGAGAGATCGGCTGCAACGGCGCCGCAAGACGCAATGCTGCAGTCGCGAAAGGTTGAATTCGCCGCCCATTTGCCTGATAAACGAGGTCTATCCGAGGTGCTGCTCCGGCGCCCGATCGCATTGACAGGATCGTCTATCGCATGCCCATTTCCGCCGAGATCGAAGCCGATCTGCCGTTCCTCACCGCGCTACGCCGCGATCTGCACGCGCATCCGGAGCTCGGATTCGAGGAAGTGCGGACCAGCGACATCGTTGCGAAGCTCTTGGGCGAGGCGGGCATCAAGGCTCATCGGGGGCTCGGCGGCACAGGCGTCGTCGGCACGCTGCAGGTGGGCAACGGCACCCGCCGCATAGGGCTTCGCGCCGACATGGATGCGCTCGCCATGCCCGAGATCGCCGATCGTCCCTACAAGTCGACAGTGCAAGGCAAGATGCATGCCTGCGGCCATGACGGGCATACGACGATGCTGCTCGGCGCTGCCCGGCATCTCGCGGCCACGCGCGGCTTTTCCGGCACTGTCCATTTCATCTTCCAGCCGGCTGAGGAAGGACGCGGCGGCGCGAAACGGATGGTGGAGGAGGGGCTGTTTGAGCTCTTCCCCTGCGATGCCGTCTACGGGCTGCACAACATGCCGGGCCTTGCCGTCGATGAGATGGCCGTGGTCGCCGGGCCGCAGCTGGCCTCCTCCGATAGCTGGCGCGTCACCTTCCGGGGCACCGGCACGCACGGCGCCAAGCCGCATCTCGGCCGCGATCCGATCACTGCTGCCGGCACGTTTCTCTCGTCGCTGCAGACCATCGTCGGCCGCGTCGTCGATCCGCTGCAGCCGGCCGTGGTCAGCGCCTGCTCGCTTCAGGCGGGCGACCCCAAGGCGCTCAATGTCATCCCCGATATCGTCGAGATCGGCGGCACGGCGCGCGCCTATTCCCCCGACGTCCGCGACCAGCTGGAGCGCGAGATCGGCCGGTTGGCGGAGGGCACCGCATCGATGTTCGGGATTGCCGCCGATTACGGCTTCGAACGGCGCATTCCGCCCGTCGTCAACGATGCGGATGCGACCGAGCGGGCATTGGCTGCGGCTTCAGACGTGTTCGGCGAGAAGGTCGTGACCCACTTCCCGCCCTCGACGGCTGGCGACGACTTTGCCTTCTTCGGGCAGCAGGCGCCGGGGTGCTACGTCTGGCTCGGCAACGGCCCGGCGGTGGATGGCGCGCTGCATCACAACACGGCTTATGATTTCAACGATGCGGCGATCGGGCCGGGCGTGGCGTTCTGGACGCGGCTGGTGGAGCGGGAATTGGCTGCGGGGTGAGGTGGCGATTGTGCCAAGCGGGCAAGATTTAATGTCGCGTGGAACAAATATCGCTTGGCAATCAGCGCCTTGGCCGAAACCGTCGTCCTCATTCATCCCCGTCATCCGGCGCCGCTCCACAATGGCCATGTCATCGGACAGGGAGCCGGGTTCGCGAACCGGTAACGCCACGTTTGGTATCCGGCGTTCGATGATGGTCGCCACAGGTGGATCAAGGGCTGTCAGGGCCTGATATCCATCCGGCAAGGAAAGGCCGAGAGACGCTCCTGTCGGCCCGGACGAACCGGAAACCTCGAAGTGGCCGGGCAGGTGGAACGCCTGATACCCATACCACTTTATACAATGCCGCCTGCCCATTCCCGTTTTTGGGATACGCCTGCCAGCCGTCGCCGAGCTCTGCTCGGGCGCGGGTTTTTGTGGTGCGCGGGTAGTGCCAAGTGCCCACGCACGTCGAGTAAATGGGACCGTGCTTAGATCCTCGGGACGAGCCCGAGGATGACGTTGGAGAGAGTGGCGGCTGTTCGTAACCTATTGAAGTGATGAGGCAATATACGTTCTCGGCGTCATCCTCGGGCTTGTCCCGAGGATCTAAGCACGTCGCCATGACTGCAACGGTCATGGCCAAAAATTCGGCGTCACGCCACCCCTACAACACCTCAATCACCGGCGTCTCCATCACCCGTCCCGTCAGCACATCCGCTATCCCGCGATCCGTCTGGTGCGGGCCGAGGTTGCAGGCGAGGGTGGCGCCGAAGCAGGCCTTGAAGACGAGGTAGGGCGGCCGCCAGTCGACGACGTCTTCCATGGCGCGGCGGATGGCGCGGAAGGTTTCTGCCGTTTCTTCCAGCGGGGCTTCGCTGACGAGGCCGGAGAGGGGGAGCGGCAGGAGCACCTTGATCTCGCCGTCCTGCACCACCGCCATGCCGCCGCCGGCCGCGATGACGGCGTTGGCGGCGATGGTCATGTCGGCGACATTGCCGCCGAAGACGGTGAGGTTGTGGCTGTCATGTGAAACCGTGGTGCAGAAGGCGCCGCGCCATGTTCCCCAGCCGGTGAGGAAGCCGATGCGCGGGCGGGCGTCGACCTTGCCGTGGCGGTGGACGACCGAGATCATCGCGCTGCCCTCAGGTGGGACGACGTAGCCGTCCTCGACGGCGGTCTCGGCTTCGGCCCATTGGGTGAAGCGCGGGCGGTCGATAGTGGCGACGCGGACGCGGCGGCCCTCGGAGGGGACGCGGAAGTCGTTTTCGGTCAGCGCCGAGAGCTTGACGGAGTGCTGCAGTGGCGCGCTGTCTACGGCTGGCAGGTCGATCGCCATCTTGCCGTCGCGGGAGACGAGACGGCCGTTGGCGAAGACGGCTGAGGTCTCGAACTCGGTGAAATCCTTCAACAGCACGATATCGGCGCGGCGGCCGGCAGCAATCAGGCCGAGGTCGGGGCGGCGCAGGCGCTGGGCGGCGTTGAAGGTCGCGGCGCGCAGCGCCCATTCGGGCTTCATGCCGTAGCTGACCAGACGGCGCACGACGTCGTCGAGACCACCACAGTGGTAGAGCTCGTCGGGGAAGACGTCATCGGTGCAGAGCGTCACGGTCGAGGGCAGGTGGCCGATGCCGTTCAGCGCCGCCACGAATTCGCGCAGCAGGTGATCGTGCGAACCGCGAAGCTCGATCGTCAGGCCGGCGGCGAGCTTCAGCAAGAGGTCGTCGGCCGAGGTGAGCTCGTGGTCGGAGGTGACGCCCGCCGCCATGAAGGCGTTGAGGTCGCTGCCGTCAAGCCCGCGCGCGTGGCCGCAGACCAGCTTTCCGGATGCAAGGCCGGCATTGACGATCCCGGTCATGCGCGGATCGCCGTCGATGACGCCGCGCATGTTCATGACTTCGGCGACGCCGCCGATCTCGGGTCGACGCAGCAGTTCGGATATGACGGAAGCGTCGAAATCCGCACCCGCGACCTCGAGGCCCGGAGCCGAAGGCACGCAGGAGGGGGCGAGCAGGATGGTGCGCAGGGACAAGCCGCGTGTTGCCTCGATCGACCAGCGCACGCCATCGATGCCGTGGACATTGCCGAATTCATGCGGGTCCCAGACGACAGTCGTGACGCCGCGCGGCAAAACGGCTGCGGCATAGGCCGATGGTGTCACCATCGAGCTTTCGATGTGCATGTGGGTGTCGATCAGGCCGGGCGCGATGATGCTGCCGCGGGCGTCGATCGTCTCATGGGCGTCCTTGCGGCTTTGCCGTGTGTGGACGCTTGCGATCAGCGACCCGACGAGGCCGATATCGGCGTCGCGGATCAGGCCGGTGACGACGTCGAGCAGCTGCCCACCCGTGATCAACACGTCGAAGGGCGCATCGCCGCGCGCGGCGGCAACGGCGCGGGCGCGGAGTTTTGGATCGCTGAGGTCCATCGGTTCCAACTGGCTCATCGGGTGGCCTCCTGCTGGAGCGCGTCGAGGATGATGGCGCGGGCGGCCTCGCTGTCGATCTCGACGGCATAGTCGGCATTCGGCTTGGCGTGGGTGGCGCGGGTTTCGACCACGGTGCGGCCGCGCGTGAGTTTGCCCTGCAGCTCGACGTCGATGCGCGCGGTGCGGAAGGCGACGATCTCGGGGTGGGCGAAGGCGACGGCGGCGCATGGGTCGTAGATCGCCATGCCGGCGCGGCCACGGCTGGTGCCGATGTCGATATAGCCGTCGAGGAAATCGGCGAGCATCTCGGCGTTGGCGCCGCCGGCCTTGCGGATCGGGGCGACGTCGTCAGGGATGGCGATGACCTTGCGGCAGAGGTCGAGATCGACCATGCGCAGCGGCAGGCCTGAGGCGATGACGATCGCCAGCGCCTCGGGGTCGGCCAGCGCGTTGAACTCGGCGGAGGCGGTGTGGTTGCCAGCCGTGACGCCGCCGCCCATCCAGGTGAGCTCGGTGATGCGGGCGGCGAGATCGGGGCGGGCGAGGGCAAGCGCTGCGATATTGGTGAGCGGGCCGAGCGCCAGGATGCGGTGCGGGCCGTCCTGTTCGAGCCAGTCGCAGAGTGCCGTAAAGGCGTCGCTGTCGGGCAGGGCGGCGGCTTCGGGCAGCGTCTTGCCCGATGTCGGGATGCCCGTTTCGCCGAGGATCGCCTGGGCGGTCTCGATCTCTCCAAGCACGGCTGAAGCGCGGCCGGAATGGATCGGGAAGGTCCAGCCGAAGGCCTTTGCGGCGCCGGCGGCATTTCCTCGCACCTGCGGCAGCGGCGTGTTGCCGAAGACCAGCGAGATGCCCGCGATGTCGAGCTTGGCATGCGCCACGACCAGAATGGCGGCGATGTCGTCAAAGCCCATGTCGGTGTCGATCCAGACGCCCATGATATTACCTGTAGCGAGAGAGTGGGGCTGCGGCGCCAAGCGGCAGATCGAAGGCAAGCGTGGAGCCGATCATGTGGCTCGGCTCGCCGGCGTCGACCTCGGCCTTGATCGGGCCGAGCGGTGTGTCGAGCAGATATTCTCTGACGTTGCCGGCAAACGAGGTGCCGCGCACGGTGCCTTGGAAAGGACCTGAACCAAGGATCACCATGCGCGGACGCCAGGCCAGGCCCTTCACGGCCTGCGGCACTGGAGCGGAAAGCTCGACGAGTGAGTTGGATGTCGCGAGCTTGCCGTTTTCCAGCGCAAAGACGTTTTCGAAGCCGACGAAATCGGCGACGAAGGCCGAGACGGGCTTGTTGTAGATTTCTTCCGGCGTGCCGATCTGCTCGATGCCTCCATCAAGCATCACCACGATCCGGTCGGCGAGCGCCAGCGCCTCGATCTGGTCGTGGGTGACGAAGATCATGGTGACGCCGGTTTCCTTCTGGACGCGCTGCAGCTCGGCGCGCATTTCCAGGCGCAGGCGGGCGTCGAGATTGGAGAGCGGCTCGTCGAGGAGCAGGACCTTGGGCTCCATGACCATCGAGCGCGCAAGCGCCACGCGCTGCTGCTGGCCGCCGGAGAGTTCGCCCGGCTTGCGCGCGGCGAAACTGGCGAGGCCGACGGACTTGATTCCTGCGGTCACCTTGCTGTCGAGATCCTGGCCGCTGACGCCCTTGAGGCGCAGGCCGAAGGCGACGTTTTCATAGACGGTCAGGTGCGGGAACAGCGCATAGGACTGGAAGACCAGGCCGACATTGCGCTTGTTGGCGGAGACGCGGGTGATATCGGCGCCATCGAGCGTGATGCGGCCGGAGGCGGGGTTGAGCAGGCCGGCGATGGAACGCATCGTCGTCGTCTTGCCGCAGCCGGAGGGGCCGAGGAGTGCTACGAGCTCGCCCTTCTTAATCGAGAGATCGAGATCCTTCACCGCGACCGTATCGCCGTAGGCAAGCGTCAGCTTGTCGAGTTGCAGATAGGTGTCAGACATAGCGAGAGAACCCCAGGAAGCGTTCGGCAAGGAAGACGATGCCGATGGAAAGAAAGGCGAGCAGCGCCGAGAGCGCGGCGATCGACGGGTCGTAGGTGGTTTCCATGTAGCCCAGCATGTCGATCGGCAGCGTGCGGACGCCGGGACCGGAGAGGAAGAGCGAAACGGGCACCTGGTTGAAGCTGGTGACGAAGCCGAGGATGAAGGCGGCGAGAATGCCGCCGCGGATGTTCGGCATCACCACGCGGAAGAAGGCGCCCGCGCGCGACGAACCGAGCAGGACGGCCGCTTCCTCGATATCGGAGCGCAGGTTGTTGAGGCTGGCGGAGACGACGCGCACGGCATAGGGCAGCACCAGTGCCGTGTGCGCGAAGAACAGCGCCAGCGTGATGTTGAAGCCGAAGGGCACGACCAGATAGCGCAGCAGCGCCAGGCCGACGATGATGCCCGGCACGATGATCGGCAGCGAGACGATGGTGCGGATGGTTTCCGCGCCGGGCAGCTTATAGCGCGACAGCGCGTAGGCGGCGGGGATGCCGAGGACAAGCGCTGCCAACGTGCCGCCGACGGCAAGCAGCATCGACATGGCGAAGCTGTCGCGGAAGCTGTCGATGGTGAAGACCTTGAAGACCCAGCGCAGCGACAGGCCCTGCGGCGGGAAGGCCAGCGTGTCGCCGGCAGAGAGCGAGGCGGCGATGATGATGAAGAAGGGGCCGATCAGGAAGATTAGCAGCAGGCCGAGGACGAGCGGCGAGAGGATACGGGAGGTCATCGCTTGTTCCTCCCGCTTGTGTTTCGGGCTGTAGCCAGACGCTTGAGCAGGATGTTGGCGGCGAAGCTCATGACGATCAGCATGAAGGCAATGACGCTGGCGGCGACGAAGTCGTTGGCGACCGAGACCTGCTGGTAGAGCAGGGTTTCCAGCATCAGCACCTTGGAGCCGCCGAGCACCGCGGGGGTGATATAGGCGGTGAGCGAGCCGGTGAAGACGAGCGTGCCGCCGACGACGAGGCCTTCGCGCGTGAGAGGGAGGATCACCTTCCAGAACACCTGGAACCAGTTGGCGCCAAGCACGCGGGCGGCCGGAATGGCATCCTTCGGCATGTTTTCGAGCGCGCTGATCAGGGAGAGGATCATCAGCGGCAGGAAGAGCTGCAGCAGGCCAATGAAGACGGCGGTCTCGGTGAAAAGCAGGCGCAGCGGGCTGTCGCTGAGGCCGAGGCCCTGGATCGCCTGGTTGACGATGCCCGTGCGGCCGAGGATGACGATCCAGGCATAGGTGCGGGCAACCGGCGAGATCATCAGCGGTAGCGTCACGAGGCCGATCATCCGGCCCTTGCCCTTCGGCG
This sequence comes from Rhizobium sp. Rhizsp42, assembly GCF_047304155.1. Lineage (NCBI taxonomy): Bacteria > Pseudomonadati > Pseudomonadota > Alphaproteobacteria > Hyphomicrobiales > Rhizobiaceae > Rhizobium > Rhizobium sp. Rhizsp42. The sequence goes on from NZ_JBGLYS010000060.1 coordinate 14,593, forward strand.
GCAGGTTGACGATGGCAAACGCCGCCGCATAGCCGATGACGGCGGAGACGGCGGTGACTTCGAGGCCGAGCTTGAAGGTGCGCAGGAAGACCGTGCGGTTCAGCGATTGCGAGAAGAAGCCGGTATAGGCGCTGAGCGTCCAGCTGCCATCGATGTGGAAACCTTCCGAGAGAAGGATGACGACGGGCAGCAGGAAGACCAGCGCGGCGAACAGGGCCGCGGGCAAGGCAAGCGCCAGGGCTTCCGTGCGGTTTTGAAACATGAGGCGTCTCTCAGAGCAATCGCATAAGGCGGCTCCAGCCGGAGCCGTTTCGGTGTCTCTCGACTGTTACTGGCCGACCGTGTCGTTCCAATCCTTCAGCCAGCCGGCGCGGTTATCCAGTGCTGCGGCCGAGGGGATGAGCTTGAGGTTCTTCACGGTGTCTTCGCCGTAGGTGAGGTTGTTGGCGGCCTCGTCGGAGACCTTCACCTCCTTGTTGGCCGGGCTGTCGACCAGCTTTTCGGCGAGCTTGGTCTGGATCTCGGTGGAGAGCCAGAAATCCATGAACTGCAGCGCGAGATCCTGGTTCTTCGAGCCCTTGGTCATGACCATGACGTTCATGCCGCCGGTCTGGCCTTCCTTGGGCGTTGCCCAGGAGACGGGGACGTCGAGCTTGGTGAAGCCCGCCCAGGAGAAGCGGCCGATCGGGGCTGCCCAGATTTCTTCCTGCTGCATCAGCTGCACCAGCTGGGAAGACTTCTCATAGAAGGTGACGATGTCGTCCTTCTTTTCACCGACGGCCGCGATCGGCGCCTTCAGGTCGGGGCTGTCCTTGCCGAGCGCGAGGCCAAGCATGTAGAGCGCCGGCGGGCCCTGGTTGGTAGTGACGTTCGGGAAGGCGACGTGGCCGACATATTCAGGCTTCAGCAGATCGGCCCAGCTCTCGATCTTCATCTTGTCGGAGCGGTAGGCGATCGAAGTGGCGTAGAAAGTGTAGCCGACGCTCATGCCGTCGCCGTTCGGATCCTTGGCGAGGTCGTAGAGCTTGCCGAAATTGGTGAGCTTTGCGGTGTCGATCTTGTCGATCAGGCCTTTGCGGGTGGCCGACAGCGCATCGGCCATGGAGACCACGGCCATGTCGATAACGGGGTTCGCCTTGTTGGCTTCCATCTTCGCCAGACGCTCGACGCTGTTGCCGGTCTCGACCACCAGCTTGCAGCCGCACTTGGCTTCGAAGGGGTCGTAGACGATCGATTTGAAGTCATCCTGCGCGAAGGCATAGACGGAGATGGTCAGCGTCTTTTCCTGAGCGCTCGCGGCGACGGGCGTGAGGGCAAGAAGGGCCGCCGAGGCGATGAGGGCATGCTTCATGTCAGGAGTTCTCCGTCTGAGAGGCTAGGTCCAGTTTGCTTGGGTCGATCCTGGCTGGATCGGCGGGGCCCGATGATTGGCGAACGATCAGCTGCATCGGCACCCGATCGGTGTCGGCACTGACGAGCACGCCTTCGCGGCTGCCACTCGCCTGTATGGTTTTCAGCAGCGACGAGATGGCGACGTCGGCGATCGTCGCCATGTCCATCGCCACCGTCGTCAGGCTCGGCGTGATGACGGGGGAGAAGATCAGGTCGTCGAAGCCGGTGACGCTTGCCATGTCGGGAACGACGATGCCGTCGCGCTGCAGTTCGGTGAGCGCCCTCAGCGCCTGCAGGTCCGACAGCGCCGCGAAGGCGGTGTAACCTTCGCGGACTTTTTCGGCGAGGCCGAGCGTGCAGCCCATGCCGTTCTCGCGTTCCAGGCGCTCGACCCAAAGGGTGGAGGACTGCATATCGGGACGCAATCCGGAGCGGATGCCGCCGACGCGATCGTTCTGGACGTTGGATTCGGGGTTGTTGCCGATCACAAGGATGCGCTTGTGGCCGAGTTCGGCCAGATGGTCGGCTATATCGCGTCCGCCCTGCCAGTGATCGGCGGCTACCGTGTTTCCGGGTGTCGAGGCCGTGTCGATAACGGCGACGGGACAGCTCGCGGCCGAGATGCGGGTCGCGCGGCGCGGCACGATGACAAGGCCCTCGACGCCGCGCTCGACCAGCCGGTTTATGGCCTCGGTCTGCGCGGTGATGTTGCCGCGGGAGTCGGCGATGAGGACGCCGTAGCCAGCAGACGTGGCGGCGAATTCGATTGCCTGCGCGAGCTTCGGGAAAAGCGGATTGGCGATGTCAGGCAGAACAAGGCCGATGACGCCGCTGCGGCCGGTGCGCAGCGCGCGCGCCGCCTGGCTCGGGACATAGCCCATTTCGGCCGCGTGTTCGCGGATCCGCTCGGCGAGCTGTTCGGACACACGGCCCTTGCCCGAAAGCGCGTTCGACACCGTCGCAACGGAGACGCCAAGCGACGTTGCGATCCTGCTCAGATTTGGTCCTGATCGGGCTGGAGGCATGATTTTCGACGGATTGGATTAATCGTTTAACCAATGCGTACATGACGACGTCGGCGTTGTCGAATCCAATCTTGCGCCGCTTTGCGATTTTCCGCAATCACGGGGCACTCCAGAAACAAAAAAACCCCGGCGAACCGGGGCTTTTTCTCAATTGCTGTCGTCTCAGCCTGCCTTTGCCGTGCTTGCCTTTGCGGCGACCGGCTTGGCCGGGGCGTTGTTGCCGCCCGGGTTGTAGCCGCCGCCGATGGCGACGTTGAGGGCGACGTAGTCGGTTGCCATCTGCTGGACGGCCGCGGCCAGGCTTGCCTGGGCAAGCGAGACCTGACGCTGGGCGTCGAGAACGTCGAGCAGCGAGGAGGCGCCGTCCTTGTAGCTGGCGGTCGACAGATCGAGCGTTTCCTGGGTCGTCTTGACCTGGGCGCGGAGCGCGGCCACCGTCTGCGCATCGCGGCGAACCGCCGACAGCGCGTTTTCCACTTCCTCGACCGCCTGCAGAACCGC
>NZ_JBGLYS010000061.1:0-17153 GCF_047304155.1 Rhizobium sp. Rhizsp42
CAAGGCATTGAGCGGGGAAAAGGGCAGGTCGGTTCGCCATAGAGCTGCCGCGGTCGCGTATTTTGCAACGGCTCCCAGCGGGGAGAAGGTGGCCCGAAGGGTCGGATGAGGGGGCTCCGGGCTCGGGGTCCACCTTTTCGTCTTCTTCCCGCAAAATGTCTGATGTTGTGCCGCTGGCCCCCTCATCCGCCTGCCGGCACCTTCCCCCCGTTGGGGGGAAGAGACTCGTGGTGGGCGCTCGCCCTATCTCCCCCCAACCACTCGACAACGCCCCATTTCCGTTCTATTGCCTCAAGGCAATTTCCAGCCGGACACCCCGGCCTTTTCCAAGGTTGATCCCATGAGCGTAGAGACGAGCAAGCCTGTTCCCCGTGCCGGTATTCTTGATATCGCGGCCTATGTGCCCGGCAAGGAACATGCGCCGGGCGTGGCGCGCGTCTACAAGCTCTCGTCCAACGAAACGCCGCTCGGCGCCAGCCCGAAGGCGATTGCCGCATACCGCGGGGCGGCCGACAATCTTGAGCGCTATCCGGATGGACAGGCTGTCGAGCTGCGCGAGGCGATCGCTTCGGTGCATGGGCTTAATCCGGCTAACATTCTCTGCGGCAACGGCTCGGACGAGCTGCTCGGCCTGCTCTGCCATGTCTATCTGGCGCCAGGCGACGAGGCCATCATCACCGAGCATGGCTTCCTGGTCTACAAGATCCAGATCATGGGCGCCGGCGCCACCGTCGTCACGGTCAAGGAGAAGGAAGCGACCGTCGATGTCGACGCGATCATCGCCGCCGTGACCGAGAAGACCAAGATGGTGTTCATCGCCAACCCCGGCAATCCGACGGGCACCTATGTTCCGGTCAGCGAAATCCGCCGCCTGCATGCGGCCCTGCCGAAGAATGTCGTGCTGGTGCTCGACGCGGCCTATGCGGAGTATGTGCGCCGCAACGATTATGAATCCGGTATCGAGATCGTGTCGTCGAACCCGAACGTGGTCATGACCCGCACCTTCTCGAAGGTCTACGGCCTGGCGGCGCTGCGCGTCGGCTGGATGTATGCGCCCGCCGATATCGTCGACGCGCTGAACCGCGTGCGCGGTCCTTTCAACATGAACATGGCGGCGATCTCGGCTGGTGCGGCTGCCATCCGCGACCAGTCCTTCATGCAGGAAGCCGTCGCCTTCAACCAGATGTGGATCGACAAGCTGACCGGCGCCTTCGAGGCGATCGGGCTCAAGGTCACGCCGTCGGTTACCAATTTCGTGCTGATCCATTTCCCCGATGTGGACGGAAAGCGCGCCGACGAGGCCGATGAGTTCCTCACCAGCCGCGGCTATATCCTGCGCGCGGTGAAGGGCTACGGCTTCAAGAATTCGCTGCGCATGAGCGTCGGTCCCGAAGAGGCCAATCGCGGCGTCATCGAGGCGCTCGGCGAGTTTATGGGACGGACAGCATGACGGTCCAGTTCGATCGCATCGCGCTCATCGGCATCGGCCTGATCGGCTCGTCGCTGGCGCATGACATCAAGCGGCTGGGGCTGGCGAAAGAGGTGGTCATCGCCACCCGCAGCGCCGAGACGCTGAAGCGGGCGGAAGAGCTTGAGCTCGGTGACCACTACACGACGTCTTCGGCCGAGGCGGTCAAGGACGCTGATCTCGTCATCGTCTCGGTGCCCGTCGGCGCGTCGGAGGCGGTTGCCAGGGAGATCGCCGGTAGCCTGAAGCCGGGCGCCATCGTCACCGATGTCGGCTCGACGAAGGCATCCGTCATCGCGCAGATGCAGCCGCATATGCCTGACAATGTCCACTTCATTCCCGGCCACCCGCTCGCGGGCACGGAAAAGTCGGGCCCGGATGCCGGCTTCCCCGGACTGTTCGCCGGCCGCTGGTGCATCTTCACGCCGCTCGAGGGCACGGACGAGACGGCGCTGAAGGCGCTCAGCCGCTTCTGGGAGACGCTGGGCTCGAAGATCGACGTGATGGACCCTGAACATCACGACAAGGTGCTCGCGATCGTCTCGCACCTGCCGCACCTGATCGCCTTCAACATCGTCGGCACGGCCGATGATCTGGGCACGGTGACGGAATCGGAAGTGATCAAGTATTCCGCCTCCGGCTTCCGCGATTTCACGCGTCTTGCGGCCTCCGACCCCACCATGTGGCGGGATGTGTGCCTGCACAACAAGGATGCGATCCTCGAGATGCTGGCGCGGTTTTCCGAAGACCTCGCCTATCTGCAGCGGGCGATCCGCTGGGGCGAAGGCGACAAGATCTTCGACCTCTTCACCCGCACGCGCGCCATCCGCCGCTCGATCATCGAGGCTGGCCAGGATGTTGATGCGCCCGACTTCGGGCGGCCGCATACGCTTGATAAGAAGGGGTGAGGTCCGAGGCGGCGCGTCCTTGGGGCGAAATTACCGCTCTCCGCAACGCTCTCTTTTGGGGCGGCAGGCACCACCATTTCCACCCTCATCCCGGCCTTGTGCCGGGATCCAGCGCGATCAAGTCCTTGATCGCAGTAGACTCTCTTCGCCGCGCGGACGCGCGTCGCTGGATTCCTGTGACAAGCACAGGAATGAGGGAGTGTGAGGAGCGTGCCGCGTACCTTCATGCCGCATAGCACTGCGCACCCAGCATAAACCTCAAATCGGCGGGATCTGGCCGAGCGGGATGAAGCCGCTGACGGTGGCGTTGCCGCGCTGGACGACGAGGTCGACGGAGACGTTTCCGCCGGCGCCGGCCATAGCCTTCAGGAGCTTGGCGGCGGTATCGACGGTCTTGGCGATATCGGGGAAGCCCTGCTTGATGCTGTCGCGCCAGGCATTCACATCCTCGATTTGCAGCTTGAACTGGGCGGTCAGATAGCCCTCCTCGTCGAAGGAGAAGGGGCCTGACAGCGTCATCACCTTGCCATTGCCCATGTCGGCCACCGCCTTGCGGAGCTCGCCGCTGGCGCCATAGAGGCCCTTCTCGTCGCTGCCGTCGATCATGCCGGCCTTGCCCTGCAGCGTCACATCGGCGCTCGTCGAGAGTTTGGGCAAGACCTGCGGCCAATCCTTGATGACGGCCTGAGCGTCGGTCAGCGAGATCGCGCCGTCGAGGTCGGCGCCGTTCTGGCGCAGGTGCAGCTCGGTATGGGCGGCGTCGAAGTTGATGGTCTGGCCGGTGGCGGAGGAGACGGCAGTCGCCTTCAGGCCGTCGATGATGGTCGAGGAGTGGTCGATGCCCTTGAGCTTGGTGACGAGGCTCGACTGCAGGTTCGTCCACTCGGCGTTGACGGAGAGGCCATGCGCGGTGCGGATTTCGGCGGGCGAATCAAGTTCCCAGACGATATGGCCGGGGGCGTAGACCTGGGCTGCCGAGCGCAGGGCGCCGAAGCTTGCCGATACGCCGTTGACGTTGTCGTCGACATCGACCTTCGAGCAGAAGAGGCCGATGCGGAAGGGGAAGCCGCGGAAGTCGATATCTGTGCATTCGCCTGATACGCCGGCCTTGTTGCCGGGGCCGATCGCCGTCAGAACGGTGCTCTTCAGCGTCGAGGCGGCATAGAACCAGCCGCCGGTATAGAGTGCGACCACGAGAACGATGCCTGCCCCCAGCAACCAGAATTTCCTGCCGCTACGGGATTGGCTTGACGCTGCCATGATGTTCTCCAATGGTTGTCCGCAAATTAGAATCTCGGTCTGGCTTGGGATATGGACGAATTTTGGGTGTTTGGCTACGGATCGCTGATGTGGAATCCGGGCTTCGCGTTTGTTGAACGGTCACAAGCGCTTATTCATGGCTATCGGCGATCTCTCTGCGTTCGCTCGTGGGTGCATCGGGGCACCGAGCAAAATCCGGGGCTGGTGCTGGGGCTCGATCGCGGAGGATCGTGCCGCGGCATGGCGTTTCGCGTCGCGGGTGAGGATTGGGACGAGGTCATTACCTATCTCAGAGAACGCGAACTGGTGACCAACGTTTATCTGGAGCGTCAGGTTCCGCTGCAGCTTGCAGGCGGGCGCGGGGTCAAGGGCGTCGCCTACGTCGTCGATCGCGACCACACGCAATATGCCGGCTCACTGGATACGATAGCGGCTGCACGCATCGTGCATCAGGCGCAGGGAAAGTCCGGGCCGAACGACGCCTATGTTTTCAACACGCTTGCGCATCTCAAAGAGATGGGCATCCGCGACCACTGGCTGGAAGACGTGGTCGACGAGGTGGAGCGGCTGCGGGCGGCTTAGCGCGGCGTAGGCCAAGGCGTTGTGCGCCTTAGCCGGCCGTCGCCGCGTTCTCTTTGCGCAGTTCCTCCAGACGCTGGAGTGCCGTGGGCGGCAGCGGCAGGTTGGGGTTGCGCGCGGCGTCGCCCATCAGGATTTCGTCGCTGGCGCGTTCGGTGACCTCGATCAGATGCGCGAAGAAGGCGTCCGGGTCCATGCCGGGCTCGATCGGCTTCAGGATGCGGACCTTGTAGTGGCCGGGATAGCGCATGGTCGAGCGGCGCGGCCAGAAGAGGCCGGGCTGCATGGCGACAGGGACAACAGGCAGCTGCAGGTCGCGATACATGCGGGCGATGCCGTATTTGTAGACCGGCTCGGCGCCCGGCGGGCGGCGGGTTCCCTCGGGATAGATGATCAGCTGGCGGCCGGTGGCGAGCTCTTCCTTGGTGCGGCGCAGCGCCTCGACCATGACCTTGCCGCGGGCGCCGCGATTGATCGGGATCATCCGCTGCTTCTTGGCGTACCAGCCGAAGAGCGGGATCCACATGAGTTCGCGTTTCAGGATGTAGACCGGATCCTTGAGCCAGGGGAGCAGCGCATACGTGTCCCAGAAGGACTGGTGCTTGGGCGCCAGGATGTAGCCGCCCTCGGGCAGGTTCTCCAGGCCTTCGATCTCGAAGGTGGTGCCGACGATCTTTTCCATCAGCCAGTGATTGGAGAGCGCCCAGTTTTTCGGGATGCGATAGGCGCTCCGGCGCGGCGCCAGGAAGTAATAGGGCGAGAACACGATCATCCTGAGGATGAGGTTGGCGTAGAAGATCGTGTTGAAGAGAACGGAACGCAGGGCGATCATGAAGTTTCCCGAGGCCTAAATCCGCCAGACGGGCGGCACAGCCGTCCTACACGATATTCTCCGCCATAAAAAGCGCTGATCGGCTCAGGTGTCGCCTTCGGCCGAGCGCAGGCCCGGGTGGCGGAAGAGGCCGGTCAGGTTGCGGGCGCCGGCAAAGAGCAGCTTGCCGTATTCGGCCAGCATGACGCGCATGGCATTGGGATCGGTGAACCAGTTGCTGTTCTTCAGATCGGTGTTGACCACGGGATAGGGCACGAACTGGGTTTCGGGATCGACATAGGCGAGTTCGGCGAGGCTGCGCGGCATGTGGTAGTTGTTGGTGACAACAAGCACGCTCTTGTAGCCCTTGGCGTGGATCCAGTTGGTCGCTTCCTCGGCATTGCCGATCGTGTCGAGCGCGTCGTAGCCGATGTCGACGCAGCAATCGAAGAGATCGGGCGCTGCCTGTGTCATCTTGCGGATCTGGTTGCGGGTGGTGGTCGGGTGCACGCCCGAGATCAGCAGGCGCTTGCCGGCGCCCTTCTGCAGGAGCTCCACGGCCTGGTCGATGCGCTGGTAGCCGCCTGTCAGTACGACGATGGCGTCCGCATGCGGATCGAGCGGCGGCTTCAGGGTCGTGACCGAATCCGCGAAGAACAGAAAGCCGCCGAAGACCAGGGCGATAGCGAGCACGAAGGCAACGCCGCCCCAGCGCAGCATGCGGCGCACGGGGCCACGGCGCGCGGGCTCGCTCTCGGAGCGGGAAAGCTCCGTTTTCGGGCGAATCGGGTCGTGCGACATGCGGCTCATGCTCATGAATCAAAAAATATACGCAGATTAGGGCGGCGAACAGACGCTTTCATGGCAAAATGCAGCCCGTAATCTTAATTCGGAAGGCCGTCGGCGCGAGTGGGATCGGAGCGCAGCGTGTCGATTTCGTAGATGGTGCGCATGACCGTTAGCCGGGCAGTGAAGGTGGTCAGGAGGGCGATGACGATCATCGTCGCGAAGATGCCGGCATAGCCGAGCGCGCCGACCGAGAAGGTGCCGAACAATGCTGTCGCCTGGTCGGTCTGCGGGGTGGCAAGCGTGCGGCTCTGCAAAAAGCCGGCGCACACGAAGAAGAGGGCGGCGAGTGCTGAGCCGACCGCCGAGCCCTTGAGGCTGATCTTCAGGAAATGCTTCTGGAACTCGTTGGCGACGAAGGAGCTTTCGGCGCCGACGAAGTGCAGGACTTCGACGATGTGCCTGTTGCCGGACAATGCGCCACGGGTGGCGAAGACCACGGTCAGCACCATGGCGGAGAAAACCAGCAGCAGCACACCGGTGCCGATCATGACCGTCGTATGCGCCATCGAGACGAGGCGGTCGACCCAGGTGCGGTGATCGTCGAGCGAGGATTGCGGAATGCTTTCCTTCAGCATCGCGCGCATCGCGTCGAAATCGGGCGGGTTGCTTTCGTCGATGGTGATGATGACGAGGCGGGGGACGGGCAGTTCCTTGATGTCGAGGCCGGTGCCGAGCCAGGGTTCGAGCAGGCGCGCGGTGGCGGCCTCGTCGACGATCTGGCCGTCCTTGGTGCCGACGAAGGTGAGCGCGATGCGGCGGGCGTCATTCAGCGCCTTGTCCATGTCGAGCCCGTCGTCGGGCTTGATCTGGATGGTAATCTCGCGGGAGATCTGGCTTTCCCAGCTTGCCGCCGTCGAGCGCACCATGGAGACGCCGCCGAGCGTCAGGCAGGCGAGAAAGGCCATGATCGCGATCACGACCATCAGCGCGTTGCCTTGGATATTGGCGGACGGCAGGATCGGCGCGGTCGGGCGCACCTTCATCTCCGGGCGTTTCTGACCCTTGGAGGCTGCAGGCGTTGCGGGGCGGGCGGTTGGCTCAGTCATGGATGTCGAGGTGCCCTTCCGAGAGGATCATCCGGCGGGCGTCCACCTGGTCCATCAGCGTCAGATCGTGGGTGGCGATCACGACGGCGGTTCCGAGGCGGTTGAGTTCGAGGAAAAGGTTCAGCAGGCGGCGCGCCATCGGCGGATCGACGTTGGCGGTCGGCTCGTCGGCAAGCAGGATCTCGGGGCGGTCGATGAGGGCGCGGGCGATCGCGGCGCGCTGCTTCTCGCCGCCCGAAAGCACCGGGGGCAGCACGTTGATGCGCTCGCCGAGGCCGACCCATTTGAGGAGTTCCAGCACGTCGGTCTTGTAGGAGCTCTCATCCTTGCCGCGCACGCGCAGCGGCAGCGCCACGTTCTCATAGGTGGTGAGATGGTCGAGCAGGCGGAATTCCTGGAAGATGATGCCGACGCGGCGGCGCAGCAGCGGCAGTTCGGTGCGGGGTATATCGGTGATGTCGCGGCCGAACATGCGGATCAGCCCGCGTGTCGGCTGCAACGAGAGGAAGAGAAGCCGAAGCAGCGTGGTCTTGCCGGCGCCGGAGGGGCCGGTCAGGAACTGGAAGGATTTCTTCGGGATGTCGAAGGTCAGGTCCCGGAGGATTTCCGGTCCCATTCCATAGCGCAAACCGACATTCTCGAAGTGGATCAACGGGCCGCTCAGTTTCTTGTTGTTTCACCGCATGACTTGTTAACCAGATCCGTTAACAACGGGTAAATTTCGCCGGAAAGACGCCTGTTTGATGGCGGTCTTTGCGAAGCATTAACCAATAAAATTTACGAGTAGAGAGGATTCGTTTCAATGCCCGCCTCTGAGGTCGGGCGTGAAAGCAGTGGATACCGGAAAGGCGGTCGTCATGACATCCTCCTCGTTCAAGCGCCAGGCACCCGGGCGGGCCTATGATTTCCTGCCGCCGGATGCCGTGAAGCGCGAGCACCGGCAAAGCCGTCCCGCCGATATCGCTGACGCCGAGTTCGTCGTCATCGGCAAGCAACGCGCGCCTGACTTCAACGATCGCAGCTTCAAGGGCCGCAGCTTTAACGACAACAGCCGTAGTGCCGGCACTCGTCCGTCGCCGCGTCCAGAGCGAGCAGCGCCGGTTCAGGCATCATCCTTCGTCCAAGTGGCCGAGGCGTGGCTGCAGCAGGCCTCGCTCAAGCATTTCTCCGTGCTTGTGGTGGCGCTTTGCGTCCTCGTCTTCGGTCTCTCCGGCGGGTTCTCCGGTCTGTCTGCATCCAATGCGGCTGTCGATACCGATCCGCTGCACTTCACCCACGTGACGGCGACGCCGCGCGATGCCAATGGCATGCGGGTGCTGCTTATCAACGGCATTATCGACAATGTCAGCGGCACGACGCAGATGGTGCGGCCGATCCGGGCCAACCTCTACGCCGACGAAAAACTGGTCGCCAGCGTGGTGATCAATGCGCCCACCGACGTGATCTATGGCGGCCAGAGCCGTGGCTTCTCCTCCAGGATACAGTATCCCGGTGGAAAAACGCCCGAGGTTCGGCTCTCCTTTATGCCCTAAAGCGTGTCGCGATCCTACGGATTCGCTCTTCGCGCTTTAGATCTCTGCTCTAGCGCATGTCAGCAGCGCAAAACCGCGTCACACTTTTGCGCGACATGCTTTATGGGGTGTTTCGCCGCGCGGTTTGTGGTAACGGCTTGTGCTTGTTTTCAGGGAGCAAGCCTTCATGCCTGTGGTGCGCGGTAAGAATATCGATCCTCTTTTCACGGCCGAGATGATTGCCGAGCGCAATCATGCCATCGCCCGGGAGATCGCGAAGGGACCGACCAAGGACCTGCTCGTCATCGCCGTCCTCAAGGGCTCGTTCATTTTCGCGGCCGACCTTATCCGCGCGCTGCACGACAGCGGGCTTGCGCCCGAGGTCGAGTTCATCACGCTGTCGAGCTACGGCACCGGCACGGTTTCGCAGGGTGTCAGGATCGTCAAGGATATCGACAGCGAGGTGAAGGACCGTGACGTTCTCCTGATCGACGACATTCTCGAATCCGGCCGCACGCTGAAGTTCGCCAAGGAACTGCTCTATGAGCGCGGCGCCCGCAACGTCACTATCGCCGTGCTGCTCGACAAGAGCGTGAAGCGCAAGGAAAAGCTGGAAGCGGATTATGTCGGCTTCGAATGCCCCGACTATTTCGTCGTCGGCTACGGCATGGACGTGGCCTATGCCTTCCGCGAGCTCCCCTTCGTCGGCGTGGTGACGGGCGACGCGTAGTCACCTCTTTTTCTTGTCGCATGTCGTTGCCGCAAAACCGCTGCACACTTTTGCGCGACATGCTTGGATGCCTCATTTCAAGACGGGTTGTTAACCATCCCGTCCATCGCCCGGATCATTGCCTTCGGCCGTTTACCACTCGCAAAGGAAAGTCGTGTGATTTGCGGGTAGGGCATGAAACGGAGCAATGCACACCATGGCAAGAATTCTGATTACGGAAGACGAAGATTCCCTGCGTTCTTTCGTAGCCCGCGCTTTGCGCCTCGACGGTCATGAGACCGAAGAGGCGGCTGACGGTGCGGAAGGGCTGGAGAAGCTCAACATCGGCGGTTACGACCTGCTGCTGTCGGATATCCGCATGCCCGTGATGGACGGCATCGAGCTCGCCCATCAGGCGAAGTCGGCCTTTCCGGCGCTGAAGATCCTTCTGATGACCGGCTATGCCGAACAGCGCGAACGCGCCGATGACCTCGCTGAGAAGATCGTCGATGTCGTGTCGAAGCCATTCGCGCTTCCCGATATCCGCAAGGCGGTCGCGCGCGCTCTGGCGGCCTGAGACAGCTCGGTAAAGCCATTCAAAGCCGGCGTCCTCGCCGGCTTTTTCAGTTCTGCGGCTGAATGAACTTGCCTTCGAAGCGCACGCGAAAATTCCGGCGCTGCGGGTCTTCCTTGAAGCAGACGAAGATCAGTTCGATGTCTTCGGCATGGTCGCGCTTGTCGAGCAGGCTGAGGGTGACGACGAGCACGCCGTCATAGGCGCGCGTCAGCCGGAAGGCGGCGTTGCGGATATCGTTGGCGTCGGGATCCTTGCGATCGTCACGGCGTTCATAGACCACCCAGAAAGGGCAGATGTCCCAGGTGGCGCGAAAGATCTCGGTCATTTCGGCCTGGAACTGCTCGGCATGCATGTTCGGGCCCCAGGTCAGCGTCTGCTCACCTTCGTCGGCGACGACGTTCAGATAGCCGTCATAGTCGTTGCCGTGCTCGGACAGGGCACTGCCGATCATCTCGAATGCCGTGTTTTCGTCGATTACCGTCTTGAAGAGAATTGCCATCGAATCGCTATCGTTCGTCGCCTGCCGCCGCGACATTACGAAGCTTCCGCGGTTTTGGAATAGCCCCATACGGGTGAAAAGCCGCTGTTCGGGGCAGGTTTGAAATCAAGAATATATCCTGCGTCTTATTGAATATCGAGCAGGCGTTCAAGATAGCGCCGTTCCATCTCCTGTGAAGGGTTGTTGCCCAGCTTTTCTCTGATGGCATCGAGGATTTCGCGGGCGCGCTGCACGTCGATCTCGTCGGGCACCTTCACCTGATCGCCGAAGTCGGGGCCGTCGGCGCGGCGCGGGCGGCCGAGCGGATCGCGGCCGTTCTGGTTGCCCTGGCCGACCTGGCCCTGCGGCCCTTGACCCTGGCCTTGCTGGCCCTGCTGCGCCTGCATCATCTGGTTCATCATGTCGCGGGCGCCCTGGCGTAGTGCCTCCAGCGCGCGGCCCTGGCCCTGGATGGCCGGCTCGCCGCGGCCCTGGCCGAGCTCGCGGCCGGCGCCTTCCATCTCGCGCTGCGCCTGGCCGAATCCCTGGCCGGGCTTCATGCCCATGTCGCCGAGGCTCTTTTGCATTTCGCCGAGCTGCTTGCCGAGCTGGTCCTGACGCTCGCGCAGCTGCTTCAGCGCCTCGCGCAGCTGTTCGGCGGTCATCTCGTCAGAGGGGTTCTGGCCCTGCTGGCCTTGCTGACCCTGTTGCTGCTGGCCCTGCTGGTTCTGCCCTTGCTGGCCCTGTTGTTGCTGCTGGTCCTGCGGCATGCCGTCATTGTCCATCGGCATGTCGTTCAGAAGCGGGTCGTTCATCCCCAGGTCGGGGTTCATGTTGTTGGGGTCGCCGCGCTGCATGCGATCCTTCAGCTGCTGGTCGAGCTTGAAAGTCTCTTCCATCAGCTTCTGCTGGTCGCGCAGGATCTGGCCGAGCTTGTCCATCTGCTGGCGCATCTGGCTGTTGTCCTGGCCCTGCTGCTGTTGGCCGCGCTGCGGGCGACCGGCCTGCATGTTGTTCATCATCCGCTGCAGCTCCGACAGCATCTGCTGGGCGGCGTCGCGGTTGCCGGAGCGGGCGAGATTTTCGATCTGGTCCATCATCCGCTCCAGATCCTGCTGGCGGATGACGTTCTGGGCGTTCTGGTTGGGCTGCATCGGCGCATTCTGCATGCGCTGTGCCAGCTCCTTCATGTAGTCCTGCATCGCCTTGCGCAGCTCGTCCATGAGCTTCTTGACCTCGGCGTCGGGCGCGTTGCGCTGCAGGGCGTCGGCGAGGTTCTGCTGGGCGTTGCGCAGGTTGCGCTCGGCCTCAGAGAGGTTGCCGTCCTCCATGCCGATAGCGATGTCCCAGAGATAGTCGGCGGTGTCCTTCAGCGCCTCGTCGCCCTTGGCGAGCTTCATGCGCTGGCGGGCGGATTCGATCAGCAGGTAATTGGTGAGATTGGGGATCGTCTCTTCCGGGCGCAGCGTCAGCGCCTCGTTGAGCGCGATCGCTTCCGGCATCTTGCGGGTGTCGAGCGCGAAGGTCTGGCGCTGTTCGGCGACGGCGGCTGCGAGCGGCTCGCTGAAGGGGCGGGCGGGCAGCGTCATCTCGTGCGGCGGGCTGCGGCCCGTCTGGCCGGCGGCGTCCTTGGCGATCAGCGTGATGCGTACGCGCTTGCCCGCGAGCGGATGCTCGGTGAGGTTCTTGCTGGCCACGCCCTTGGCGTCGCGGGCGTTGCGGCGCGGAATGTCGAGCTTGTATTCGGGCAGCGGATAGAGGGGCGTGGCGCTCGTGTCCGTCTCGACAGGCACGATTTCGGCGGTGGCTTCCTGGACGCCGTAGTCGTCCTTGATCGTGTAGCCGATCTCGAGCGCGCCGTTGACCGTCGGTTTCGGCAGGCCGTTGAAGGCGATCTCGGGCGCCTTGTCGGGGATGACGTCGAAGGCCCATTTGCGGCCGTTGACTTCAAGCGTGCCGTTTTCCTCGAGCTTCATCAGATGCGTGGAGGCGGTCTGCTGCTGGGGCGTTGCCGCTGCAGGCTGCTGACCCTCGGCCGTTGCCGGAGCAGGTGTCGCCGAAGCGGGGGCGTTCGGCGTGGCGGCAGGGTTTTCAGCAGCGGCGATCTCGATGCGCTGGCCGTCCTCGCGGGCGAAGACCACCTTCTCGTCGGCCTTGCCGCCCGAGACGCGCACGGTGAGGTTCGACGATTGCGGGATCTTGATCGCGCCCTGCTCGCTGCCGGTCGCGGTGAGATAGACGGGGGCGCGGCCGGTATAGGCGGGCGGGGTGATCCAGGCGTCGATGCGCACCGCCGGGTCGGTCGCCTGCGCCTGCGGGCGCGGCTGCAACGCGTCGCTGATCGACCCGCCGTTCGTCGACAGCGAATAGCCGAAGGCGACGACGATCAGGAGGGCCGGGATGGCGCGCAGCGCCCAGCGGTCGTGCGAGGCGATATCGGGCTGCGGGAAGCCGGCGTCCAGCGAGGCGATCTTCTCGGCCATGCGGGTCTGGTGTTCGCGCCAGAGCGCGCGGGCGAAGGGCGTGTCGAAGGCCGGCTCGTCTTCCTGCACGGCGACCGGCTGATGCGGCAGGCCGTTGCGCTCTTCCAGCAGCCGGTCGGCGGCGGCCGAACCCGGCCAATGCAGCTTGCGGAAGGGATAGAGCGTCGCCAGCAGCCCAAGGCCGAAACCTGCTAGCAGCACAATGCGCAGCCAATCAGGAACGATGCGGAAGACGCCGAACCAAGATGCTGCCAGATAGAGCGCTACGACCGACAGGATAGGCAGGGTGAGAGGCAGCACCTGCTCGAACAGCAACACGCATTGGGCGGTCAGGCGCTTTGCCGCCACCAGCCGCGCGAGCGACGGCTTCAGGGCAAAGGCACCTTTCTTTTCGCTCTTGGTGCTGTTCTTCAATCCGGTCTCCGCGATCTGGCGTTAGGGGCCTGGCGTTAAAGGGCAGAGAGGGCTTGCGCGGCGGCGACCGGGCAAGTTGGTATGCGGAAAGGATAACACTCTTTGTGGCGAAGACGAGGGCAGGGGCCGGTCAATGCCGGTTTTTCCGGCGTCTTCGCCAAAAAGTGATTGCCGTTGATCAGTCGAGCCAGGCGGGGACGCTGTCGAGCGCGATCAGCTCTTCATAGGTCCGGCGCGGGCGGATGACGTGGAAATCGCTGCCCTTGACCAGCACTTCCGGCACCAGCAGGCGGCTGTTATACGTGCCGGCCTGTACCGCGCCATAGGCTCCGGCGGAGCTGACGGCGAAAAGGTCGCCCGATTTCGGCATCGCCATTTCGCGGTCGAGCGCCAGGTAGTCACCGGTCTCGCAAACGGGGCCGACGACATCGGCCTTGATGCGCGGCGCGTTGGCGGCCGAGATCACCACGGGGCGGATCTCGTGATAGGCCTCGTAGAGCGTCGGGCGGATGAGGTCGTTCATGGCGCCATCGACGATAACGAAGGTCTTCTCGCCGCCGTCCTTCACGTAGAGCACCTCGGTCACCAGGATGCCGGCATTGCCGACGATCAGACGGCCGGGCTCCATGACGATCTTGCAGCCGAGTTCGCGCAGCTGGTTCTTGACGATCGCGGCATAGGCGTCGGGCAATGGCGGCGGGTTGTTGTCGTCCTTGTAGGGAATGCCGAGGCCGCCGCCGATATCGACATGGTGGATGTCGTGGCCGTCGGCACGCAGCGTGCTGACCAGCTCGCGCAGCAGCTTGAAGGCGTCGTCGAAGGGCTGCAGCTCGGTGATCTGGCTGCCGATGTGCATGTCGATGCCTGTGGCTTCGATGCCGGGCAAGGTGGCTGCGCGGGCGTAGACGGCGCGGGCGCGTTCCCAGGAGATGCCGAACTTGTTTTCCTTCTTGCCGGTCGAGATCTTGGCGTGCGTGCGGGCGTCGACATCGGGATTGATGCGGAAGGAGACGGGCGCCTTCTTGCCGGCCTTGACGGCGCGCTGGTTGAGGATCTCAAGCTCAGGCTCGGATTCGACGTTGAAGCAGTAGATGCCGGCCTCAAGCGCATAGTCCATCTCATGCGCGGTCTTGCCGACGCCGGAGAACATGATGCGGTTGGCCGGGATGCCGGCTGCCAGAGCGCGGCGCAGCTCGCCTTCGGAGACGACATCGATGCCGGCGCCGAGATTGCCGAGCGTCTTCAGGACGGCCTGGTTCGAATTGGCCTTCATGGCGTAGCAGACCATCGAGTCGACATCGCTGAAGGCCTGCGAGAAGACCTTGTAGTGGCGCTCGAGCGTTGCCGTGGAATAGACGTAGAAGGGCGTGCCGACGGCCTTGGCAATCTCGGGAACGGGAACGTTCTCGGCGTAGAGGATGCCGTCGCGATACTCGAAATGGTTCACTTTAGTCGCCTGTTACAGAAGAGGATCGAGGAAGAAGTGGCGGTCCTTGACACCGGGCTGCTGCGTCGGTTTGGACGAGTCGCCCTCCTTCGTTGCCTGCACGCTTGGCGGATCGAGGTCGCCCTTGCGCCCGCATCCGGCGACGGCAAGGCCGATCACGGCGAAAACGACCGTCAGGCGGATGATCTGCGGGAAGCTGGTCTGCATGGAATTCCTCTTGGGAAGCGGCACGGGTGGACACCTTCATAGCGAAGTTTATCCGCCTTGTGCACCCTGATTGTTGAGGTCTCGCGCTTTGCGAAATCGAAGGGGCGAAGCGGGTCGCGCTCCGCCCTTTTCGCGATCAGTTGCGGGCGCGCCAGTAGGCGATCTGCTTTCTGACTTCCGAAGGCGCCGTGCCGCCGAAGCTCTTGCGGCTGGCAACCGAGGCCTCGACGGTCAATACGTCGTAGACCTTGTCGGTAATGGCGGCGTTGATCGCCTGAAGATCGGCGAGCGACAGGTCGGAGAGATCGCAGCCCTTGCTTTCGGCGAGCGCCACGGCGCGGCCGGTCACATGGTGGGCGTCGCGGAAGGGCAGGCCCGCCTCGCGTACCAGCCAGTCGGCGAGGTCCGTCGCGGTCGAATAACCGGTGCCGGCGGCAGCCTTCATGCGCTCGGTGTTGATGGTCAGGTCGCGGACCATGCCGGTCATCGCGGCGATCGCCAGTTCCAGGCTTTCCGCGGCATCGAAGACCTGTTCCTTGTCTTCCTGCATGTCCTTGGAATAGGCGAGCGGCAGGCCCTTCATGATGGTCAGCAGCGCGATCAGCGAACCGTTGATGCGGCCGGTCTTGGCGCGCACCAGTTCGGCGGCGTCGGGGTTCTTCTTCTGCGGCATGATCGAGGAGCCGGTGGAGAAGGCATCCGACAGGCGCACGAAGCCGAATTGCGGCGTCGACCAGATGACGATCTCTTCGGCCAGACGCGACAGGTGCATGGCGCAGATCGCGGCCAGCGCCAGGAACTCGATGGCGAAGTCGCGGTCGGAAACGGTGTCGATCGAATTGCGGGTCGGCTCGCGGAAGCCGAGTGCCTTGGCCGTCATGTGGCGGTCGATCGGATAGCCGGTGCCGGCAAGGGCTGCCGAGCCGATCGGGCTCTCGTCGAGATGCTCGATGGCGTGGCGCACGCGCGAGCGGTCGCGGCCGAACATCTCGACATAGGCCATGCAGTGATGGCCGAAGGTGACGGGCTGGGCGGTCTGCAGGTGCGTGAAGCCGGGCATGACGGTATCGGCATGCTCTTCGGCGCGGTCGAGAAAGGCCGCGATCAGGCTGGTCAGCAGCTGTTCGGTCTTCTGCAGCTCTTCCTTCACCCAGAGGCGGAAATCGAGCGCCACCTGGTCGTTGCGCGAGCGGGCGGTGTGCAGGCGGCCGGCGGCCGGGCCGATCAGGGTGGCCAGGCGTGCCTCGACATTCATGTGAATGTCTTCCAGCTTGCGGGAGAATTCGAAGTTGCCGCTCTCGATCTCTGACAGGATCGTGTTTAGCCCTTCGACGATCTTGTCCTTATCATCGGCCGAAATGATAGCCTGGTGGGCGAGCATGGTGGCGTGGGCGATCGATCCGCGAATATCCTGCGCAAACAGCTTCTTGTCGAAACCGATCGAGGCATTTATCTCCTCCATGATCGCATCTGGGCCGGAAGCGAAACGTCCGCCCCACATCTGGTTGGAGGATTTGGTGTCCGTGCTGTCGGCCATGAAAGATGCCTGCCTTGAAGAACGCGTGTCCGGGAGAATGAAATGACAACAAGAACGCCCTTGCGCCTGCCATCCCTGAAACTGATCGGGATCGCGGTCGTCGCAGGCATTATTGCCGGTGCGGCAGCGGTTTACATTAAGGAGACGGGGTCTGGCAATGGCGGCGCCGATATGGCGGCGGGCGAATGCAAGGCCACGAAGGAGATCGCGACCCGCATCAAGCCCTTCCTGAAGGGAGAGGTGGCCGCCATGGTCGCGCCCGAACAGCCGGTCCGGATGACATCGATCGCCTTCAAGGATGCCGACGGCAAGCCGATGACGCTCGACCATTTCGCCGGCAAGACGGTGCTCTTCAATCTCTGGGCGACATGGTGCGTGCCCTGCCGCGAGGAAATGCCGGCCTTGAACGCGCTGGAGAAGGAGCTCGGCAGCGACAAGTTCCAGGTGGTGCCCGTCAACATCGACACCGGCGACGACGAGAAGCCGAAGACGTTTTTATCGGAGACGGGCGTCGATGCGCTGAAGCTCTACCGCGACGACACGATCGCCGTGTTCAACGGGCTGAAGAAGCAGGGGCTGGCGTTCGGCTTGCCGGTGACGTTGCTGATCGACGACAAGGGCTGCCTGATCTCGGCGATGAACGGCCCGGCGGCCTGGGATAGCGCGGATGCCAAGGCGCTGATCAAGGGGGCTGTGGGGATTTAGTTTGTGGGGGGTGGCCGCGACGTTTGCGCCTGTGGCGTCGCAACGTGTGCGCCAGTGGCCCCCTCATCGCCTCGCTACGCTCCGGCACTTCTCCCCGTTGGGAGCCGTTGCAAAATACGCGACCGCGGCAGCTCTATGGCGAACCGACCTGCCCTTTTCCCCGC
>NZ_JBGLYS010000062.1:0-15501 GCF_047304155.1 Rhizobium sp. Rhizsp42
GGGGGGGGGTGGTGGGGCCGGGGGGGGGGGGTGGTGGTATGGGAGGGTTCGATGGCGCTGATGTCGGCGCAGAGCCATACCCCCCTCTGTCCTGCCGGACATCTCCCCCACAAGGGGGGAGATCGACTCGCGGCTTGCTCCCAGCCAAACAATTGACGTGGAGCGAGTGGTCGCGCCCAGCCAATCTCCCCACCTGTGGGGGAGATGCCCGGCAGGGCAGAGGGGGTAACACACGGCAAAACCTCTCAACGGACGCACCACCCCAAAGCTCGCCCTCACGGCCCCGAAAAACGCGCCTCGGCAAGATCAGCCTCACGCACCAGCTTCTTCATCAGCTCTTCCGAGAGCTTGCGGTTCCTGGCCAGCCGGAAGAACTCGGCGCGTTCGGCCTTGACGCCGGCGAGGCGAAGTTTGCGTTCGATCTCTTCGCTGCGGCGGGCGAGCATGGCGTCGTCGCCGGTCTTCGAGCGGCCGGCGATGCGTTGGCGGTAGATGTCCATCAGGCGGGCGCCGGCGTCGGCGTAGAGGTCGGCATCGGCGCGGCCTTCGCCCATGTCGTGCTGCAGCTGCTCGATCGCCTTGATGGCGGCCTCGGCGCCGCGGATGCGGGCTTCGTCCTCCTCGCGCTGGTGCGACGGTTCTGCGGGCACATGCAGGTTCTTCAAGAGGAACGGCAGGCCGATGCTGGCCGCCAAGAGCGAGACGATGATGACGCCGGCGGCTAGGAAGATCGCGAGGTCGCGGCCCGGGAAGGGAGAGCCGTCGCCCATGGTCAGCGGCAATGTCAGAACGCCGGCGAGCGTGATGGCGCCGCGCGCGCCGGCAAGCGAGGTGGCGGCCACGAGACGCCAGCTCGGGCGGGTGAAGTCCAGGCCGTTTCGGGCAGCGCGATAGAGCGTGAAGCGCAGCGATACCCAGACCCAGGAGAAGCGCAGCACCCCCAGCGCCACGTTGATCGCGACGATATAGACGATGAGCCACAGCGGGTCGTAGTGCCCTGTTTCGCGGACGATATTGATGGCGCTGGAGGCGATCTGCGGCAGCTGCTCGCCGAGCAGCACGAAGATGACGCCGTTCATGGCGAACTGGACCGTATCCCAGACGGCGGTGCGGCGCACGCGGGTGACGGCGGATGCGCGGCCGCTCTGTTCGCCGAAGCTCATGGTGATGCCGGCCGCGACCGCCGCCAGGATGCCGGAGCACTCCAGGTGTTCGGCGATCAGATAGGCGGCAAACGGCAGGAGCAGGCTGATGAGGATCTGCGAGCCGGTCTCCTCGCCAAGCCGGCGGGTGAGGAAGCGCTGCAGCTGCATGACCGCCCAGGTGACGCCGATGCCGATGACAATGCCGCCGATCGCCACCCAGAAGAAGGTGCCGACCGCGTCCGTGAGCGAGAATGTGCCGGTGAGGGCGGCTGCGACCGCGAAGCGCATGCAGACGAGGCCGGACGCATCGTTGAGCAGCGATTCCCCTTCTAGAATGTGCATCAGACGGTTGGGGATCGGCACGCGGGCGGCAATCGCGGAGACGGCGATCGGATCCGTCGGCGAGACGACTGCCGCAAGCGCGAAGGCGACCGCGAGCGGCATGGAGGGGATGAGGAGGTGAACGAGGAGACCGACGCCGAGCACGGTGAAGATGACGAGGCCGAGCGCCAGCTCGAGGATGACGGTCTTGTCGCGCAGCAGGCCTTCCTTGGGGATGCGCCAGCCATCGAGAAACAGCAGCGGCGGCAGGAAGAGCATGAAGAAGAGGTCGGGATCGAGGCTGACGCCGAGATCAGCCACCGAGGCGATGACGGCGCCGAGCGCGATCTGCACGAGAGGCGGCGGGACCGGGATCGGGGAGAGCCTGGTGAGTGTTCCGCTAACGACCACTGCAAACAGCAGGATCAACGAAACGCTGATGCTTTCCATGAAATGCCATGTCCTTCGTTCTTACCGTCGAAGTTCGGTTTTGCGGGTTTTTGGCTGTCGTTGCAACGGTCGTGGACCCTGTTTCGGGCCACCTGCGACATTGCGCCATCGGCGCGTGCGCTGCGGTCAAGTCCTTGATGACGATGGATCCGCTTGCCCATACACGGCGGGCGGTATCGAAAGGACAGGGTGTTTCGGCTCCCCCGGCGGAGCCGTGTTGCACGCCAATCAGGCGGTCTTGTCAGTCAGGCGTTTGGTCGATCAGGCAGTCTGGGTCGTGTCGGTATCGGAGGCGAGCGAGGCGCCGTAGGTGGTCTGGTAGGCGCGGATCGCGGTCTGCATGTCGGTGAGGACCTGGGTGACGGCGGTGTTGTCGCCGGCGCCGGCACTTTCGGCGATCTTCGACGGATCGGCGGAAAGAACTTCGCTGGTCGTCAGCTTGCCGTCGTTGTTGCTGTCCATCAGCGCCAGAATGCCCTTCGGGCTGTTGCCGGAGAGGCTGCCATCGTCGCTGGACCCGTCGTCGCTTTCGCTCGACTGCTGCAGCTGCAGCATCAAGGAGAGAATATCGGCTGCGATCTTCTGGGTGACGCTGGCGCTATCGGCGGTGCTGTTTGCCGTCGAGGCCTTGGTCGTCGTTGTCGCGGTCGTGCCGCTGGTGGTGTTGGCTGCGGCCAGTTCATCGGCGGAGATGATGCCGTCGCCGTTCTTGTCGAGGCTGGAAATATACTGGGAGCCGTTGCCGCCCAGGGAGGAAACACTGGTCACTTGAATCTCCTTTGCGAGTCCATCGTGAAAGCCGTCCTTCATGGACGAACAGGGACGGGCTAAGGTGATTTGCCGGCGGCGTCAAAAGGGGAATGTTGTGATGAATTTCAGCCGATTGACCGAGGTTGATGGGCGGGATTAAGATTTTGTTTACCCTATGTGTGATGGCGATTCGGGGCGGGCAATCGGCAGCCGATTGTTTCCGCAGCGAAAACCCCATTCGCGGCGTCATCCTCGGGCTTGTCCCGAGGATCTAAGCACGTGGCCGAGAGTGCTACGGTGCGGCTGTGGCTGGACGGCTGCAAATACCCGCAGCGCTGTCTTTCCTCGTGTCCATTCCCGTCGAGCAAGTCGGATGCTTGGTAGATACTCGGGACGAGCCCGAGTATGACGCGGAGAGTGGAGTGCCGGCGGTGCCCGGCATCGGGCGATGGCGTGCAACTATTTGTTTCCGCAGCGAAACCTCATTCGCGACGTCATCCTCGGCCAAGGTGCCGAGGATCTAAGCACGTCGCCGAGAGTGCAACGGTGCGGCTTTGACTCGGTGCCCGCGAACACCCGCAGCGCCGCCTTTCCTCGTATCCATTCCCGTCGAGCAAGTGGAATGCTTAGCAGATACTCGGGACGAGCCCGAGTATGACGCCGAGAGTGGAGTGACGGTGCAGCCAGACATCGGGTGACAGCCGCCAACCGCTTGTTCCCGCAGCGAAAACCCCATTCTCGGCGTCATCCTCGGGCTTGTCCCGAGGATCTAAGCACGTCGCCGAGAGTGCAACGGTGCGGCTTTGACTCGGTGCCCGCGAACACCCGCAGCGCCGTCTTTCCTCGTGTCCATTCGCGTCGAGCAAGCGGCACGCTTAGCAGATACTCGGGACGAGCCCGAGTATGACGGTGGAGGGGTCAATCCCCGTGCGTCTCGTGGAAGTCGGCCTGACCGCGCTTCCAGTAGCCGGCGGCCTTGATCCAGGGTTTGGGGTGGCCGCGCTCCTCGACCATGACGACACGCAAGCGCTTGGCGAGCACGGTTTCGCAGGCGATCCAGACATAGCCGTCGCCTTCGGGCAACATGATATCGCGCAGCACCTGTTCGAGATCATCCGTGGTGCCTGATGGCTCTGCGCCGCGGTGCAGCCAGGTGACGGAGAGGTCGGCCTTGCTGGCGAGGGCCTGCTCTTCCTCGGGGCCGGCGACTTCGGCGATGACGATCGCCTTGGCGCCTTCCGGCAGTTCCTCCAAGCGGCGGCCGATGGCGGGGAGCGCGGTCTCGTCGCCGACCAGAAGATACCAGTCGAAATCGGTGGAGACGACGAAGGAGCCGCGCGGGCCGCCCAGGCCGAGCCTGTCGCCGGGCTTGGCGTTCAGCGCCCATTCGGTGGCGGGGCCGGCCTCGTGCAGCGCGAAGTCGATGTCGAGTTCACCCGCCACGGGATCATAGCGGCGGGGCGTGTAGTCGCGCAGCGACGGGCGGTTTTCCGGATCGATCAGCAGCTTGCCCTCGGGGCCCATCTCCGGAAAAGCCGGTTCCTCGCCAGGGCGGGGCACGAGGATCTTGACGTGGTCGTCATGGCCGAGGCTGACGAAGCCTTCGAGATCGGCACCCTCGAGCGTGACGCGCAGCATTTGCGGCGTGACGTGCTGGACGCGGCGGACGGTCAGCACGCGCCGCTTCAGTTCATGGCGGACGCGTTCGATCAGGTGGCGCTTTTCGGTGGGGGATGGCGTGGTGTTGGCCGTCATCTTTGGGTCCTTCTTCAAGAACCGGGACGCTCATGACGCAGGCACGCCGCGCCGCTCGCACCCCGGCTTCGGGTTCGATCAGCGCGTTGGTTGACGTTAACGCTTACGTGCGGCGCCGCTCTCAGGGAGCGGATGCGGCAGATGTGTTTCTTACCTAGCCGGGGCCGAGAGGACTGGCAAGATTAAAACATGATTTTTTGGTGAAGCTTTTGTAATCTTCGGCCGCTCTTGCCGTTTCGCGCGATTTCTGCCTTGCTTCGGTGAGCCGTTCAACCGAAAGCCAGAGCCATGCCCGAGCCGGATCCGGAAGAGAAAATCGACGCCACCTTCCGCAACGGCTCGCTGACCGCCGCCGGCATCATCCTGGGCTTCTGCCTCACCTTCATCAGCCGCTGGGTCTCCAACCCGAACGACTGGAGCCGGATCGACATCCTGCCGATGCTGCTGCTTGTCGTCGGCATCGGGCTGCAGGTGAAGGTCTTCGCCGATCTGCTTGCGCGGGATTCGCTGATCGCCGCCAAATACGACCGCTCGCGGCGGCTGTTTCTGATCGGGCTTACGATCGTGGCCGTGGGGATCGGGCTGGCGCTGCTCAACGATATATTGGGGCTGGGGTCGATGCCGATCTTGGGGTGAGGGGATGAAGATGATGAGCGGGCTTTCACCCGCTCACCCTATTCATTTCAGCTGATCACGTCCCGACGATCTTGTTGCAAGCGAGCGCGATCGCCGGGTTGCCGACGATGGCCAGTGCAAGGGACATTGCGATCAGGGATAGCGAGTAGCGTTTCATGGCATCCTCCTATTTAGGCCCGTGACTATGGTGCGGGCGCCGGGAGTATGCGGGAGGTGCGGCTTTATGCGAAGTCACGAAAGGGTGACGGCGGCTTGTGGCCGCCGTGTCTTCTCTAGCCGACCGCCTCGACAAACCCATCCAGAACCCGCTTCTCGCCGGCCTTGTCGAAGTCGATCGTCAGCTTGTTGCCCTCGATCATCTTGATGTTGCCGTTGCCGAACTTCATGTGGAAGACGCGGTCGCCGATGGTGAATTTCGAGGGCTGGGTCGCTGTCGACTTGGCGACGAGTTCGCCGTCGATGGTGCGGGTCTTCGGGCCGCTTTCGCCGTAGCCGATGCGCTCGACCGAATGGCCGGAGCGGGAGCCCCAGTTGTCGCGGGTGGCGTCGTTGCGGTTTTGCTGGGCGCGCTTCCAGCCGGGGGTGGAGTAGCTGTTGGCGAAGGGCTCGGCCTTGTCGAAGCGCGATTGGCCATAGCCGCCGCGGCCGTAACCGCCGTAGCTCTGCTCGACTTCGGCGACCTCGACATGCGTGTCGGGCAGTTCGTCGAGGAAGCGCGAGGGGATGGTCGATTGCCACAGGCCGTGGATGCGGCGGTTGGAGACAAACCAGATGTGGCAGCGGCGCTTGGCGCGGGTCAGCCCCACATAGGCGAGGCGGCGCTCTTCCTCGAGGCCTGCGCGGCCGGTTTCGTCGA
Organism: Rhizobium sp. Rhizsp42; assembly: GCF_047304155.1. Taxonomy (NCBI): domain Bacteria; kingdom Pseudomonadati; phylum Pseudomonadota; class Alphaproteobacteria; order Hyphomicrobiales; family Rhizobiaceae; genus Rhizobium; species Rhizobium sp. Rhizsp42. The sequence goes on from NZ_JBGLYS010000062.1 coordinate 5,914, forward strand.
GCGAGCGTTGGTGCGGGAAGAGGCCCTCTTCCCAGCCGGGCAGGAAGACGGTCTCGAATTCCAGGCCCTTGGCCGAGTGCAGCGTCATGATCGAGACGGCGTCGAGGTTCTCGTTCTGCTCGGCGTCCATGACCAGCGAGACGTGCTCGAGGAAGCCGCGCATGGACTCGAAGCTCTCCATCGAGCGGATGAGTTCCTTCAGGTTGTCGAGGCGGGCGGGGGCGTCCGCGGTCTTGTCGGCCTTCCACATGTCGGTATAGCCCGACTCTTCGAGGATCTGCTCGGCAAGCTCGGTATGTGATGTGTTTTCAAGCCTTTCCTGCCATCTGCGGAAAGATTGAATCACATCGAACAGCGCCTTGCGCGCCTTCGGCTTCAGCTCGTCGGTCTCGATCATGTCGGCGGCCGCCGCCAGCATCGGGATGTCGCGGGCGCGGGCATAATCGTGCAGCGCGCGCACGGTCGTGTCGCCGAGGCCGCGCTTGGGGGTGTTGATGATGCGCTCGAAGGCGAGGTCGTCGGCCGGCTGGGCGACGAGGCGGAAATAGGCCATGGCATCGCGGATTTCGAGGCGCTCGTAGAAGCGCGGGCCGCCGATGACACGATAGTTGAGGCCGAGCGTGACGAAGCGATCTTCGAACTCGCGCATCTGGAAGGAGGCGCGAACGAGGATCGCGATATCGTTCAGCTTGTGCTGATTGCGCTGCAGCTGCTCGATCTCGTCGCCGATGGCGCGGGCTTCTTCTTCACTGTCCCAGGAGGCGTGGACCTGCACCTTGATATCATCGGGGTCGCGGCGGTCGGTGAAGAGCGTCTTGCCGAGGCGGCCTTCGTTATGGGTGATCAGGTGCGCGGCGGCACCCAGAATATGGGCGGTCGAGCGGTAGTTGCGCTCGAGCTTGATCACCTTGGCGCCGGGGAAATCCTTCTCGAAGCGCAGGATGTTGTCCACTTCGGCGCCGCGCCAGCCATAGATCGACTGGTCGTCGTCACCGACGCAGCAGACATTCTGCGGCTCGCCCTTGGGGCGCTGGGCGAGCAGGCGCAGCCACATGTACTGCGCGGTGTTGGTATCCTGATACTCGTCGACCAAGATATAGCGGAAACGCTGGTGGTATTCCTTGAGCAGATCGGGCGTCTTCCGGAAGATCGCGATCGGATGCATCAGGAGGTCGCCGAAATCGCAGGCGTTCAGCGTCGAGAGGCGCTGCTGGTAGGCGAAATAGAGTTCGCGCCCCTTGCCGTTGGCGAAGGCGCGCGCGTCGCCTTCCGGAATGTCGGCGGGGCCTAGCCCCTTGTTCTTCCAGGTGTCGATCATGCCGGCGAACTGCTTGGCTGGCCAGCGCTTGTCGTCGAGGCCTTCGGCCTGGATCAGCTGCTTGACGAGGCGCACGACGTCGTCGGTGTCGAGAATGGTGAAATCGGAGCGCAGGTTGACGAGCTCGGCGTGGCGACGCAGCAGCTTGACGCCGATCGAGTGGAAGGTGCCGAGCCAGGGCATGCCCTCGACCGCGCCGCCGACCAGATGGGCGATACGCTCCTTCATCTCGCGGGCGGCCTTGTTGGTGAAGGTCACGGCCAGGATCTGCGAGGGGAAGGCGCGGTTGGTATTCAGGATATGGGCGATGCGGGTGGTCAGCACGCGCGTCTTGCCGGTGCCGGCGCCGGCGAGCACGAGGACCGGGCCCTCCAGCGTTTCGACGGCTTCGGTCTGCTCGGGATTGAGGCCATCCAGATAATCCGGCCGCTCCCGAGCGCCGCCACGGGCGGCCATGGCGCGGGCGGCGAGACCTCCCGATGCCGGAGCCGAAACGGGCGCTCCGCGTGCGGGAGCTGCGGGGGCCTGCTGCTTGCGCGGCGCTTCGCCCGGCTCCTCGTCGAAGAAGGGCATATCGTCGAAACTGTTGCTCATGGCGCGTAATGTAGTGATTCGGATCGGAAAGACCAGAAAAGATGTTCTGCTTTCATTCCGGGTCCACGGGATGTTGCGTGTTGCGGGGTGGCGGTTGTCGGGCGCGGGTGGTGCGCGGGTTGCGCCAAGTGTCCACTCCCGTCGAGCAAGCGGGACCGTGGTTAGATCCTCGGGACGAGCCCGAGGATGACGGCAGAGAATGGGGATCGCGTCTGTAACCTATTGAAGTGGAAGCGCTTTCCTCTCGCTCGGCGTCATCCTCGGCCTTGTGCCGAGGATCTAAGCACGTCTCCGCGAGTTCAACGGGGCGGATGAACCTCAGGACTTCGAAGTTCAACGGCGCGGTGCCGCGCCAAGTGTCCATTCACGTCGAGCAAAGCGAGGGCTTAGCAGATCCTCGGGACGAGCCCGAGGATGACGGCTGAGAATGAGGGGCGCGTCTGTAACCTATTGAGGTGGAAGAGTTTTCCTCTCGCTCGGCGTCATCCTCGGCCTTGTGCCGAGGATCTAAGCACGTCTCCGCGAGTTCAACGGCGCGGTGCGGCGCCAAGTGTCCACTCCCGTCGAGCAAAACGAGGGCTTGGCAGATCCTCGGGACGAGCCCGAGGATGACGGTGGAGGGCGGGGAGGGCGCTGGTAAGCTATTGAAGTGGAGGCGTTTTCCTCTCGCTCGGCGTCATCCTCGGCCTTGTGCCGAGGATCTAAGCACGTCTCCGCGAGTTCAACGGCGCGGATGAACCTCAAGCGTCCAACACCCGACGGCGCGGCGGGCCGATCACCCCTTGATGAACGCAAGCACATCCGCGTTGAAGCGTTCCGGTTCGATCTGAGCGAGGCCGTGGGCACCGCCCTGGTAGACCTTGAGCACCGCGCCCTTTACGATCTTCGAGGACTTGAGGGCCGCTGCCACGATTGGGACGATCTGGTCGTCGTCGCCGTGGATGAAGAGGGTCGGCTTGTCGATTTTGCGGAGGTCGTCGGTGTAGTCGACCTCGGAGAATTCGTGGATGCAGTCGTATTCGCCCTTGATGCCGCCGGCCATGCCCATCAGCCAGAAGGTCTCGCGCAGACCTTCGTTGACCTTGGCGCCGTCGCGGTTGAAGCCGTAGAAGGGCATGGAGAGGTCGCGGAAGAATTGCGAGCGGTCGAGCGCGGTGCCCTTGCGAATGCCGTCGAAGACGGTGAGCGGCAGGCCCTCGGGGTTGGCGTCGGTTTTCAGCATCAGCGGCGGAACGGCGCCGACCAGCACCACCTTGGCGACGCGCTTGGTGCCGTGGCGGCCGAGATAATGGGCGACTTCGCCGCCGCCGGTGGAGTGGCCGATCATGATCAGGTTCTTGAGATCGAGATGCTCGATCAGTTCGGCGAGATCGTCGGCGTATTGGTCCATGTTATTGCCGTCCCAGGTCTGGGAGGACTTGCCGTGGCTGCGGCGATCGTGGGCGATGACGCGGTAGCCGTTCTGGCCGAAATAGAGCATCTGCGCTTCCCAGGCGTCGCCCGAGAGCGGCCAGCCATGCGAAAAGAGGATCGGCTGGCCGGTGCCCCAATCCTTGTAGAAAATCTTCGTTCCGTCCTTGGTGGTGATCTTCGGCATGCTCGTCATCCTCTTTGCGTTCGCGTTTGAATGAATGGAGCGGCGGGCGCGCTTGCGGCCCATTGCGCGACGGCAGAGAACATCGGAATGATCAGAAACGAAAGCACTATTTGCCGGTCCGGCCGACATTTGCTCGTGTGGGTGCGCCCTTTTGCGAAGACGGCAACGTCAGGGTGAGATGACTGACATTCGCCGGTCACCAACAGTTGACATTACAATGCTGTAATGGGCGGCCAATTTGCTTGCCGCTGACCTGCAATCGGACAATAATTCCGGCGTTGCGCGGCGATTTGCCACGTATGCGCCTCTGTCGATCGACCCTGGACAACCTCGAGTCCCTCTGGAGACGTGAATGTCATTTTGGAAGCAGTTTACGATCTGTCTCATCGTTATCGCCGCTGGCGTTACCGGATGGGCTGTCTTTGTGCCCGGTGCGCGCGATACGCTGCGCAATGCCGGCGTTCCCGAAGCACTTGTCGGCAAGGCGATCGATCCTGACAAAGCAAGCGCTGCAGCGCCTGCCGCTGGCAGCGAGCAGGCTGGCAACCGTCGTTCCGGCGGTGGCAATGGTGGCGGCGGCGGTCGCAACGGCGCGGTGCTGGTCGTCACGCAGGCCGTCGTGCCCGGTGTGGTCAACGACCGGCTGGGTGCGATCGGCACGGGCGATGCGATCCGCTCTGTGGTGGTGACGCCGCAGGCGAGCGGTCTCATCCGCGAAATCCTCGTGAAGTCCGGCGACCGGGTCAAGCAGGGGCAGGTCATCGCCAAACTCGACAGCGAGGAGCAGGTGATCGTCAAGGGGCAGGCCGAAGTCGCGCTGAAATCGGCGGTCGAGAAGTCCAGCCTCTACAACAATATCAAGTCCAGCGTGTCGCGCATGGATGTGTTCGATCAGGAGATCGCCGAGCAGAACGCGCGGCTGCAATTGCAGGCGGCACAGCTGAGCCTCGATCGCCGCAACATCCTGGCGCCGATCGACGGCATCGTCGGCATCATGCCTGTCAATATCGGCGACAACGTCTCGACGACGACGCCGATCGTGACGCTCGATGATCGCACCGAGATCCTCGTCGACTACTGGGTGCCGGAGCGTTTCGCCAATACGGTCAAGGTCGGCCAGGCGGTCGAGGCGACGTCGGTGGCGCGGCCGGGGCAGGTGTTTTCGGGCGCCGTCGAGGCGATCGACAACCGCGTCGATCCGGCGAGCCGGACGCTGAGGATGCGGGCGCGGATCAACAACGCGGCCGACGAGCTGCGCGCCGGCATGTCGTTCAGCGTCGGCATGCGGTTCGATGGCGACCAGTACCCGGCGGTCGATCCGCAGTCGGTGCAGTGGGATTCGCAAGGCTCCTTCGTGTGGCGCGTGGCCGAGCAGAAGTCGCACAAGGTGCGCGTCAGCATCGTGCAGCGCAATCCTGACTATGTGCTGGTCAAGGGCAATCTCGATAATGGCGACCTGATCGTCACGCAGGGCCTGCAGCGCGTGCGCGAGGGCGGGCCGGTGCGCTCCGAAGGGGGCGAACTTGCCGCCAAGGAGCCCGTCACCTGATGAGCGATAGCGGCACCCACAACAACGCGCCATCCGGCAAGCAGACATTCACGGCGCTCTTCGTGCGCCGGCCGATCCTGGCCCTGGTGTTCAACACGCTGATGATCGTCGCGGGTCTCGCCGCCTATGTCGGCATCGAGGTGCGCGAGCTGCCTGACGTCGACCGGCCGGTCGTGACCGTGCGCACCACCTTCGACGGCGCGTCGCCGCAGACGATCGACCAGGAGGTGACCAAGGTTATAGAGGGCGCATCGGCGCGCGTCAGCGGGCTGAAGTCGATCTCGTCGAGCTCGCAATTCGGCCAGAGCCGGGTGACGCTGGAGTTTTCGGATACGGTGGATCTGGCGGTTGCCGCCAACGACGTGCGCGACGCGATCGGGCGGATCACCGACCGGCTGCCTGACGACGCCGACGCGCCGCAGATCGTCAAGGCGGATTCGGATTCGCAGCCGATCATGCGTCTTGCCGTCACTTCCACCAAGCTCAACATGGACGACCTGACGCTGCTCGTCGACAATGAGGTGATCGACCGGCTGGCCTCCGTCGATGGCGTTGCCGATGTCGAGAGCTATGGCGACCAGGAGAAGGTGTTTCGGGTCGATGTCGATCAGTCGGAGCTCGCGAGCCGCGGGCTGACGATCGGCGATCTCACCAATGCGCTGTCGAATGCAGCGCTCGACGTGCCGGCCGGCTCGCTGAAGAGCCCGACGCAGAATATCGTGGTGCGCGCCACCGCCAGCCTGCAGAAGCCCGAGGATTTCGCCAACGTCATGCTGCTCGACCGCGTGCGTCTGGGCGATGTGGCGACGGTAACGCTCGGGCCGCGCGACGGGCAGACGGCGCTGCGCTCGAACGGGGTACCCGGCATCGGTCTCGGCGTCATCCGCCAGGCGCAGTCGAATACGCTGAATATCTCCAACGGTATCAAGGCTGCGGTCGAGCAGCTGTCGAAGACGCTGCCCGAGGGTACCAGGATCGCGATTACCAGCGATGATGCGGTGTTCATCCAGGGCGCCATCCACGAAGTGGTGCTGGCGCTGGTACTGGCCGCCGTCATCGTCACGGCCGTCATCTATCTCTTCCTGCGCGACTGGCGGGCGACGATCATTCCGGCGGTGAGCATGCCGGTGGCGCTGATCGGCACGCTGGCGGCGATCTACATGGTCGGCTTCTCGATCAATATCCTGACGCTGCTGGCGATCGTGCTGGCGACCGGTCTGGTGGTCGACGACGCGATCGTGGTGCTCGAGAATATCGTGCGCAGGCGCGCGCAGGGCATGGGGCCGCGCGCGGCAGCCGTGCTTGGCACGCGCGAGGTGTTCTTCGCTGTTATCGCGACGACAGCGACGCTTGCCGCCGTGTTCATTCCGCTGTCGTTCCTGCCGGGGCAGGTGGGCGGCCTGTTCCGCGAGTTCGGCTTCGTGCTCGCATTCTCGGTCGGCCTGTCGTCGCTGGTGGCGCTGACGCTCTGCCCGATGATGGCGTCGCGGATGCTGACCCGGGAGATGAAAGAGGATCACGGTATGCTCGGCCGCTTCGGCGACCGGTTTTCCAGCGCTTATGAATGGTGCCTTCAGCGCTGCCTGAATGCGCCCTTCGTCGTCATCGTGTTCTCGGTGATCTTCGCGGGCGCCGCCGTGCTTGCCTTCACCGGCGTGAAGAGCGAGCTGACGCCCAACGAGGACCGGGCGATGGTGATGATGCGGCTGACGACGCCGCAGGGATCGAGCCTCGAATATACACGCGACAAGCTGCAACTGGTCGAGGAATATCTGCAGCCGCTGGTCGACAGCGGCGATATCCGCAATGTCTTTTCGGTCTCCGGCCAGAACGGGCAAGCCAATAGCGGCTTCATGGTGCTGACGCTGGCGCCCTGGGGAGAGCGCGAGCGCACGCAGAACGAAATCGTCGCCGATATCAATCGCGCCGCGTTGAAGGTGCCGGCGCTGCGCGGCAATGCCATCCAGTCCAACAGCCTGCGCATTCGCGGCGCCGGCAACGGGTTGCAGATGGCGCTGATCGGCAGTGATTACGATGCGCTCACGCAATCGGCGTTGAAGCTGGTGCAGGCGCTGGATGCGACCGGACGATACGACACGCCACGTCTTGCCAACGAGCCGACGCAGGCGCAGGTGTCGATCTCGATCGACCGCGAGCGGGCGTCCGATCTCGGCATCAACATCACCGGCCTGTCGACCGCCATCCAGTCGCTGCTGGAAGGGCGCTCCGTTGTCGACGTGTTCGTCAAGGGCGATGCCTATCCGGTGCTCTTGACCTCGAACACGCGACCGCTCGACGATCCGACCGATCTGGAGAACGTGTTCCTGAAAACCGGCGACGGCAAGATCGTGCCGATGTCGGTCATCGCCTCGCTGCAAGAGGGCGCCGTGGCGCCGCAGCTCAATCGCGAACAGCAACTGGCGTCTGTGGCAATCACGGCTGGCCTCAAGGATGGCGTGTCGCTTGGCGATGCGGTGAAGGAGGCCGTGACGCTGGCCGGGCCGCTGCTTCCCTCGGGTGCGCGGCTGATGCCGCTTGCGGAAGCGGCGACGCTGGAAGAAAACGCCAACGGCATGGCGCTGACCTTCGGTTTCGCCATCATCATCATCTTCCTGGTGCTGGCGGCGCAGTTCGAGAGCATGCTCTCATCCGTGATCATCATGTCGACGGTGCCGCTGGGGCTTGCCTGCGCGGTCTTCGCGCTTGTGATCACAGGCTCCAGCCTCAACATCTACAGCCAGATCGGCCTGGTGCTACTGGTCGGCGTCATGGCCAAGAACGGCATCCTGATCGTCGAGTTCGCAAACCAGCTGCGCGATCAGGGCGAGGAGGTCAGGGCGTCGATCGAGAAGGCCTGCGCGCTGCGTCTGCGTCCCGTCATGATGACGATGATTGCCACCATCCTCGGCGGCGTGCCGCTGGTCTTCGCGCATGGCGCGGGTGCCGAGGCGCGCGTGGCGCTCGGATGGGTGATCGTCGGCGGACTTGGTTTCGCGACGCTGGTGACGCTGTTCATCACGCCCGTCGCCTATCTGCTGATCGCCCGCTTCGCCAAGCCGCATGCGCATGAAGAGGCACGGCTGCATCAGGAGATGGAACATGCCGAGCGGCCGAAAATGGTTGCCGCGCGAGATCAGCTAGAAGCTGCCGAGTAACGAACGCCGCCCTACAATCGTGCCTTGGGGCAGGTTGCGGGCGGCGTTTTCGTATAGTTTCCGAATGGTTGCATAACAGGCTAAATTAATTGCGACTTTTAGCTGTTTTTTAAGCATAGTCCGTAATCATTGGCATCGATACCGATGGTCTTCCAGCGTTTCGGGAGGCTGCACGGCGCCGCTGTTTTGGCGCCCCCGGACATGAGTGTTCGCGGCACCGGTTCATTTGTACCTGTTGCGTATGTTGTGTTCGGAGTTCTGTATCCGTGAGTATTTATCGGCGCACTTCGGTGGATGCCGCGCTTTATGTATTGCGCGACATCGGGAATAAACTGACGACGACCCAGAGGCAGGTCTCCACCGGCCTCCGGGTCGAACGCGCCTCGGATAACGGCGCCTATTGGGCGATCAGCTCGACATTGAAGAGCGATCAGAGAGCGCAGTCGGCGGTGCGCGACGCGCTGGGGCTTGCCGCCGCGACGATGGATACGGCCTATACCGCCGTCGGCGAATCGACCGAGCTCGTCAGCCAGATCAAGGCCAAGCTCGTGGCCGCCACCGAGGATGGCGTCGACAAGGACAAGATCAATCTCGACATCACCCACCTGAAGCAGCAGCTGCGGGCCGTCTCCGGCGCCGCCAGCTTCAACAACGACAATTGGGTGGCGATCGATGATGCCGACGATCCGGCGAGACCGCGAGAGATCCCGGCGTCGTTCACAAGGCATCCCGATGGAAGTGTCGAAATCGGAACGCTGAGCTACGAGGTCGATATCGCGCCGGTGGGATCGACGACCTCCAAGGACGCGCGCTATCTGATCGACGATCGGACCACGGGATCGGGTGAATATGGGGCGTTGACCTCGCAATATTTCGCGACGGAGCTTGGCGCCTCGCAGAACTATGTGATGCTCGCCAGCGCCGGCAATACGGCAGGGCAGGTCGAGATCGGGGTGTCGTCGAGCACCACCACCGCGGAGGTGAAGGAGATGGTCTCCGTCGTCGACAAGATGCTGGGGCAGATGACGACGATCGGCTCGTCCTTCGGCGCGCTGGAAAAGCGCATCAGCCTGCAGAGCGACTTCGCGCAGACGCTGGGCGACGCATTCGCACGCGGGATGAGCAGATTGATCGATGCCGACATGGAGGAGCAATCGAGCCGGCTCGCGGCACTGCAGACGCAAGAGCAACTGGGCCTGCAATCACTCAACATCGCAAACGCAACGTACGATACGGTGCGGCAGCTGTTCCAGAACTTCTGACGCGTCATCGTTTGCATCGGCCGCTATTGGCGGGGGGCGGCGGACGCCCCCCGCCCCGGAATGGGGGGTGGAGGCGTAAATAGGGAGGAAAGAAAGAAATAAAATAAATAATA
>NZ_JBGLYS010000063.1:0-15034 GCF_047304155.1 Rhizobium sp. Rhizsp42
GCGGGGAAAAGGGCAGGTCGGTTCGCCATAGAGCTGCCGCGGTCGCGTATTTTGCAACGGCTCCCAGCGGGGAGAAGTGCCGGAGCGCCAGCGAGGCGATGAGGGGGCCACACGGCACACCGCCAGCCATTGCCTGCGGAGAAGCCGAGTCCTGCCACCACCACCCCTGCGACCTATCGCCATTGTGAACGCTTTGCCGCCCATCCGTCATTGTCCCGATGGCATCCGAACGGTAGCTATCGACCCACGGCCCGCCCAGCCTTCCAGCATGGGTGGCCGCTGTTTTATCGATTAGGAGCAATCAATATGATCGAAGTCATTGCCGCCTTCCGTGCAAAGCCCGGCAGCGAGGATAAGCTGCGTGAAGCGACGCTCGCCATCGTCGAGCCGACCCGTCGCGAGGAAGGCTGCATCCAGTTTGTGGTCCATGAGGACACGGATGCGCCCGGCACCTTCTTCATCCGCGAAAGCTGGCGCGACCAGGCAGCTCTGACCGCGCATTTCGAGCAGCCCTACCTGAAAGCGCTCGTGGAACTCCACAAGGACATCCTGGCCGAGCCGCTGAAGCTGCATAACCTCAAGGTCTACGCCTGAGGTATCGAGACAATGTCGCCGTTGACCTCAGTCGACGGCGACCATCACGTCGGATGCCTTGACCACGGCATAGGCGTCGGAGCCGACGGTCAGCCCGAGTTCCTTGACCGCCTCGTTGGTGATCGACGACGTGACGATAGAGCCGCCGCCGATATCGATACGCACATGCGCCGTCGTGGCGCCAAGCGTGATTTCGACGACCTTGCCCTTGAGGCGGTTGCGTGCGCTGATTTTCATGAGTTTTCTCCTTGTTTCGGTGGCGGAACTTAGCGATTCGCCATCGAAACGGCAATCTCACTCGCCGCGCGGATAGCGCTGGTTTTCCTCCAGCACGTTCAAGTCCATGTGATTGCGCATGTAACGCTCCGAGGCGCGCTGCAGCGGCTGATAGTCCCATGGATAATAGGCGCCATTGCGCAGCGCCTCGTAAACCACCCAGCGCCGCGCCTGGCTTTCGCGCACGGCGGCGTCGAAGCTTGCAAGGTTCCAGCGCTTCTCCGCCTGCGCCGTCAGATGCGCCAGCGTCTCGGCATAGGCGGGATCATTCGCGAGGTTCTTCAATTCCTTCGGGTCGGCGTCGAGGTCGAAGAGCATCGGCGCATCCTTGTCGCAGAGCGTCAGCTTGAACTTGCCGTCGCGAAGGCCGACCAGCGGCGCGATCGAGCCCTCGGCTGCATATTCCATCGGCACCGGTCCGCGCGTTCCTGTTCCCTTGGCGAGCGGTGTCAGATCCTCGCCGTCGGTCCAGGGCTTGAGCTTGGTGATGTCGATGCCGGCAAGCGCCGCCAGCGTCGGCGTGACGTCCAGCGTCGAGACCGGCTGGCTGATCAGCTTCGGCTCCCAGCCGGGTGCGGCAATTGCCAGCGGTACCCGCGCGGAACCGTCGAAGAAGCACATTTTGAACCAGAGGCCGCGCTCGCCCAGCATGTCGCCATGGTCGGAAACGAAGAGGATGACGGTATCCTCCGCCATCCGCCCGCGCTCGAGAACGTCGATGAGCTCGCCGACCTTCTCGTCGATATAGGAGATGTTGGCGAAATAGCCGCGCCGGGCGTTGCGCACCTGCTCGCGGGTGATCTCGAAGGCGTCGTAATCGCAGGCCTTCAACAGCCGCTGCGAATGCTGGTCCTGCTCTTCGAACGGGATGGTGTCGACCTCGGGGTCGAGATGCGGGCAATCCTCGTAGAGATCCCAGAACTTGCGGCGCGCCACATAGGGGTCGTGCGGATGCGTGAAGCTGACAGTCAGACACCAGGGACGATCGTCCTGCCGGCGCGAGAGGTCGTAGAGCTTGCGGGTCGCGTTGTAGGCAACCTCGTCGTCATATTCCATCTGGTTGGTGATTTCGGCCACGCCCGCGCCCGTCACCGAGCCGAGATTGTGGTACCACCAGTCGATGCGCTCGCCGGGCTTGGTATAGTCGGGCGTCCAGCCGAAATCGGCCGGATAGATATCGGTCGTCAGCCGCTCCTCGAAGCCGTGCAGCTGGTCCGGGCCGACGAAGTGCATCTTGCCGGAAAGTGCTGTGTGATAGCCGGCCGCGCGGAGATGATGCGCAAAGGTCGGAATATCGGAGGCGAATTCGGCGGCGTTGTCGTAGACGCGGGTGCGGCTCGGCAACTGCCCGGACATGAAGGAAGCCCGCGCCGGCGCACAGAGCGGGCTTGCCGTATAGGTGTTGGCAAAGCGCACGGAGCGCTTCGCCAGGGCTTTCAGATGCGGCGCGTGAAGAAACTCGGCCGGCCCGTCGGGAAACAGCGTCCCGTTATACTGGTCGACCATCAGGATGAGAAAATTCGGGCGCGACATGCTGGGTATGGGTCCTTGGAAAGTATCAGAGGCCGAGGGAGGTCTTGACTGCATCCGCGGCGGGCTTGCCGTCAAACGTCGTGACGCCGGAGAGCCACGGATCGACAGCGGTCGGATTGGCCTTCAGCCATGCGGTCGCCGCGGCCTTCGGGTCTTCGCCGCCGAGGATCGAGCCCATCAGCACGTTTTCCATGCTGAGGTCAAACTTCAGGTTCTTCATGAACGCGGCCGCGTTCGGGCATTTCGCCGACCAGCCGGTGCGCGCCAGCGTATAAATCTCGGCGCCGCCGAAGTTCGCGCCGAAATAGGCATCGCCGCCGGAGAGATAGGTGATCTGGAATTTCTCGTTCATCGGGTGCGGCGCCCAGGCGAGGAACACGACAGCGCCCTTGTCCTTGGAGGCGCGCTCGACCTGCGCCAGCATCGCCTGCTCGCCGGATTCAACCAGCTTCCAGTCCTTGAGGCCGAAGTCGTTGGCATCGATCATCTTCTGGATGTTGCCGTTGGCAGGCGCGCCCGGCTCGATGCCGTAGATCTGCTTGCCGAACTCGTCGCCATGCTTCTGCAGGTCGGCGAAATCCTTGATGCCCTTGTCGGCCACATAGGTCGGCACGGCGAGCGTGAACTTCGCGCCCTCGAGGTTCTTGTTCATCACCTCGACCGCCTTGGCGGCATTGAGGTCGTCGATGAAGGACTTCTGCGCCGGCATCCAGTTGCCGAGGAAGACGTCGATCTCGCCGTTCTTCATCGACTGGTAGCCGATCGGCACGGAGAGCGTCTTCACGTCCGGCTCGTAGCCGAGAGCCGTCAGGATCACGGAAGTCACGCCATTGGTGGCGGTGATATCGGTCCAACCCGGATCGGACATGCGGATCGTCTTGCACGATGCATCGTCGGCGGCAGCGGCCGACCCAACGGCCAGAGCGGAAAGCACAACGCCGGCGGAAAGACGGCGGATCATGGAAACTGCTGTCATCTCATTTCCCCTTTTTTGTCATTTGATAGTTTTATTGAACAACACTAGCATCGTCCCTGTGAAGGCAGCTTTTTTCGATGGTTCCCAACAGGATTTTTTATGGCAGAGCGGCCGATCGATCTGGGGTGGATGCGCATTTTCGCGGAGATCGGCGGCGCCGGCAGCCTGTCGGCCGCAGCCGGCGCGCTCGGCCTCACCCAGCCCGCCGTCAGCTACCAGATCCGCAGGCTGGAAGAGCAGATCGGCGTCACACTGTTGAAGCGCCAACACCGCGGCGTCGAGCTCACGCCCGAGGGGCAGCGGCTCTTCGATCTGGTCGCAAGAAGCGTCGATGAGATCGACCAGCTGACGCGCCGGCTGCGCAGCGAAAAGGAGCGCCCCTCGATCCGCCTGCATACGGACTATGCCTTTTCCGCGCTCTGGCTGATCCCGCGCATGCACGCGTTTCGGCTGGTCCATCCGGATACGGATATCCAGATCATCGCTACGCAGCGGATGGAACGTCATCGTTCGGGAGAAGGCGACGTCTCCGTCGTCTTCGGCACCCGCGCCGAATTCGGCCGCGACGCGAAGCTTCTGCTGCCGGAAAAGGTGGCGCCTGTCTGCAGCCCTGGCTTCATCGAGCGCAACGGCCCGTTTGAGACGCCCGCCGATCTCGCCCGCAACAGGCTGATCCACCTCGATACGGCAGTGCCATCGCCCTGGTTTGACTGGCGCAGCTATTTCGCCGAGCTCGGCGTCGGGCGCGAGGCCTTTGCCGGGCAGGGCGATCTCAGTTTCAACACCTACTCGCTGGTGGTGCAGGCAGCGCTTGGCGAACAGGGGCTGGCGCTCGGCTGGATGGGCCTGGTCGACACGCTGCTGTCCACGGGCATTCTCTCTCTCGCCGGGCCGACGCTGGAAGCGCCGGATCGCGGCTATTTTCTGCTGCAGCCGAAAGGCCGCACGCCGGGCAGTGATGAGCTCGGCGCCTGGATGCTGGCCGAAGCCGGTCTCTGACATCTCTGTTTTCAATCGGCAGAAGGTCAGGCGGCCAGATCCTGCAGGAAGTCGTCGCACCAGCGCGAAACGTCGTGGACCGTGAGATAATCCATCATCCGCTGCCAGCGTTCCTTGCGCTCCTCGAGCGACATGTTCAGCGCCCGCGCGATCGCGTTGGCGGTCCCCTCGATGTCATAAGGGTTGACCAGAAGGGCGCCCTTCAGTTCGCGGGCGGCACCCGCGAAGCGTGACAGCACGAGAACGCCCGGATCCTCGGGATCCTGCGCCGCGACATACTCCTTGGCCACGAGGTTCATCCCGTCGCGGAGCGGCGTCACGAGGCCCACTCTCGCGAGGCGATAAAGCCCGGCAAGGATGGGCCGGCTGAGCGAGCGGTTGATATAGCGGATCGGCACCCAGTCCACCGTGCCGAGCGCGCCGTTCACCCGGCCCGCCTGCTCGGCCACGGTGCGCTGCATCTGCTCGTATTCCGGCACCTCCGAGCGCGATTTCGGCGTCACCTGCAGATAGGTCACGTTGCGCTGGTGGGCGGGGTTGTTGAGCACGAAACGCTCGAAGGCGTCGATGCGCTGCGTCAGCCCCTTGGAGTAATCGAGCCGGTCGACGCCGATGATCAGGTCGCGGCCGATGATGCTCTCCTTCGCCTTGTGCACCATCGCGTGGCTGACGGCCTTGCGGGCGAATTTCGCGAATGCCTCGGTCTCGATCCCGATGCCATAGGCGCCGCCCTTGAAGATCTTGTCGCCGGAGTTGAAGCGGCCGTCTCCCAGCGCGTCACCCATCTCCTCGCGACGCAGGCAGCCGGCGAAGTTCTCGAGATCGTGGTCGGTCTGGAAGCCGACGAGATCGTAGGCGGCAAGCCCGCGCATGATCTCCTCATGAACGGGCATGGTGAAGAGCACGTCCGCCGGCGGCCAGGGAATGTGGTGGAAGAAGCCGATGCGGTTCTTCACGCCCATCTGCCGGAGCTCGGCTGCAAGCGGGATCAGGTGGTAGTCGTGAATCCAGATCGTGTCGTCTGGTTTGAGCATCGGCGCCAGCCGGTGCGCGAAGAAGCGGTTGACGCGGAAATAGCCCGTCATCTCCTTACGGCCGTATTCCGCCAGATCCAGCCGGTAGTGGCAGATCGGCCAGAGCACGCGGTTGGCAAAGCCGAAGTAATATTCCTCGACATCCTTTTCGGTGAGATCCGTCAGCGCATAGGTAATCCGCCCATCCTCGCTGATCTGGAGAGCACCCGGCTCAGCGTCGCCGCTCGACTTGCCAGACCAGCCCATCCAGATGCCGCCGCGCTGCTGGAGTGCTGCCTGCAGGGCAACGGCAAGCCCGCCGGCCGCCGCTGCCGCTCCGCCCTTTTCGGGAACGGGCACACGGTTGGAAACGATGACAAGACGGCTCACGCAATATTCCTTTCAAAAACGGCAGTACGCAAAAATGGCAATCGATAGGTCGCGATCATCAAACGGCGAGATGCGCGATGAGTTCCCTCAGGGCGACCGCGGTCGGCAGTGTCAGTTGCGCTGCTGTACCTGATAGCGGCGCGCCGACGCGGATCGAATGCCCTCCCAGCCGGTTGGCGACATGGAACATCGCCTCGTCGGTGATGTCGTCGCCAATGGCGATCGGTCGGCGGCCGGCAAACGGCGCTTCCGACAGAAAGGTCTCCACCGCATGCCCCTTGTCGGCGCTGGCGGGACGAATTTCGAGCACCATCTTGCCGCGCTGCAGCGTCCAGTTCTCGCCAGCCTTGGCAAGAAACGTCTCCATCAGCGGCTCGAGCTCGGCCTGTCGCTGCGGCGCAAGCCGGTAGTGGGCAGCAACCGCTGCCCCCTTGTCCTCGATCAGCACGCCATCGAAGCCTGACGTTTCCTCGCGCAGGTCAGCCTTGAGTTTCTCGAAATGCGCCGTCGGCTCGGCCTGCTCGATCCGTCCATCCGCGCGGCGCAGTTCCGCGCCATGCAGGCCGGCGATCGGAAAACTGTAGGGAGTAAAGAGCTTGTCGGCGTAGGGCAGCGCCCGCCCGGTTACCAGCGCCACGGCGCCGCCGAGCTTGCGCGACAGCTGATCGAGTTGCTGCGGCAGGGCAGGGGGCACGACAATGCCATCGGGCGTGTCGGCGAGATCGATCAAGGTGCCGTCGATATCGAGAAACAGCGCCCAATCGGCGGCCGAGGACCGGAGCAGATTGAACAGAAACGAGGTCCCGGAAACCTGCTGCGGCTTCAGGGTTCGGGATGGCTGCGCTGGATAGGACATGTGGTCTAAATGTGGCAGCAAACCCCGATGGCAACCCTAAAAAGTCATCGCGGTCTCTTCGCGGCGTCTCGCACGGACGTTTGCGATCCCTCAATCTCCCGGCGTCACAGGGGCATTGGCCGCATAGAAGGCTTTCGCGTCGCGGGTGAACAAGGCGCCCTGATCGCTGCGTGTGTAGAACATGTGCCCGCCCTGATAGACCTTCAGCCCCACCCGGTTTGCGGCAAGCGAGGCCGGCAGGTGGTCGACGACATAGCGGCTGACGCCATAGGGGGTGACGAGATCGCTATAGCCATGCGCGATTAGCAGCCGGAAGCTTGGGACGGCGGCGAGAAACTGCCTGATGTCGCCGGTCACGCTTGCCTGCAGGCGCGAACCGCCGCCCCGGCGACCCCATTCCCACTGGCGGTTTATGTCGCTGTCGAGCAGCGAGTAGGTCATCTCCGTCTTGAAGCCGAGCTCGTTGCGGGCGTAGTCGGAAAAAGCGCCGCCATAAGCGCGGGTGAAACCGTCGAGAATGGCATCGTCCCCCCTCGCGTCGGCTGTCTCGGGAAACGCATCGGGCGTGGTAAAGGCCGCATCATAAGGGCTCGCGACCAACCCGTCGCTCTTGCCGATCTCCTTGGCGAAGGCGTTGCCGAGGAAGCCACGGTTCTTTTCGACCACATCTTCGGGAATGCCCGTCATGGCAGAGAGCTTGGAATAAAATGCCTTCGCCGCTTCGCCCGTGGGCGCGGCACCCGCCAGCGTCGTCAGATAGTCGCCGAGCGCGAACCGCTCCGCCTCGCGCTGCTTCGTCTCGTCGAACGCCTTTTGCCGATCCATCTGAGCCGCCGCCAGCGACGGCAGTTCCAGCGCAGCGCCGAGCGCGAACTCGTCCGCGCCGAACATCAGCTGCCCCTCGAGAAGCGGCGACAGCATCACCGCGCCCGAGACGATGATGCCCTGCGTATCCTTCAGGGCGCTCGCGACCTTCGCCGCCCGGAAGCCGCCATAGCTCTCGCCCAGCAGATATTTCGGTGAGGACGCCCGGTTGTTGTGCGTGACGTAAAGCGCAATCGCCTTGGCGACACTCTCCGCGTCGGCATTCACATTGTAGTATTTGCTGGCGTCATCGGCCTTCACCGTCCGGCTCCAGCCGGTACCAACAGGGTCGATCAGCACGAGGTCGGTGAAATCGAGCCAGCTGTTCGGGTTGTCGACCAGCCTGGCTTCCGCGCCGTCATCGCCCTTCGGCCCGAAGTCGACGATGCGCGGACCGACGAGGCCGAGATGCAGGAAGGCCGAGGCAGCACCGGGGCCACCGTTGAAAGCAAACGTCAGCGGCCGGTTTGCCCCGCCATCCTTCTTGACGTAGGCGGTATAGAACACCGCTGCCGTCTGCGCGCCATCCTGGCCGAACATGTCGAGCGTTCCGGCCGTCGCGGTATAGGCGAGCTTGCGGCCATCGAGGGTCATCTCATGCTGGGTAACAGAATCCGCCGGCAGCAGCTTCAGCACGCCCTCGCGCGATCCGGCGGATGGTCGCGCGGCGTCTTGCGCATAGGTCAGGGATGGGCCGAGTGCGGCGGTGAGCCCGGTGGCCAGGATGGAGGCCAGGACAATGGATCGAAAGCGCACGACTGTTCCTCCGCGAATGCCATCTTTGCGCGGAGCCTAGCATCGGCGCAGCCGCAAATGGCATCAACAGATGGTGAAGGCCTCAATCGGCGGCTTTCTCGACCGTTCGCGCGTTCACATGCAGCGCCCGCCCGGCGTTCCAGCCGTTGATAGCAGCCCCTGCTCCCAGCGCCACGAACAACACCGCGCACCAGGCGAAACTCCCGGTCCAGCCGCGGATGAGGCCAACGACGAGAGGCCCGATGGCGGCCAGCAGATAGCCGACGCATTGCGCCATGCCGGAAAGATGGGCCGCCACATGCGGGTCGCGCGACCGCAGCACGATCGTCGTCATTGCCGCCGCAATCAGCCCGCCCTGGCCGATGCCCTGAAGCACGGCCCAGAGCCAGACCGTCGAAAGCGGCGCGAAGAGCAGCCCCAGCAAAGCGACCACGGCGATGCCGCAAAGCGCCGCGTTGATCACCCGCTGATCCTTGCCGCGCACCGCGATCTGCGGCGCGACAAGGCAGGAGGCTGCCTGCACCATGACCGAGACGGACACGATCGCGCCGGCGGTGACGCCATCCATGCCACGCTCACGCAGTATCGGCACCAGCCAGCCGAAGACGCAGTAGGCAAGCGCCGACTGTAGCCCCATGAACAGCGTGACCTGCCATGCAAGCCTGTCCCGCCACAGTCCCTCGACGGAGAAGCCACTGCGCTTGACCTGTGCTTTCGTCGACAGCACCTGCGGCAGCCAGATCAGGCCGACGACGAGTGCGGGAAGCGCCCAGATCGCAAGCGCCGCGGCCATTGAACCGCCGAAGGCACGCTCGAGCGGCAGAGTAAATCCGGCAGCGCCGGCCGCACCCGCGCAGAGCGCCATCGTATAAAAGCCCGTCATCAGCGCCGCGCGATCGGCGAAATCACGCTTCACCAGACCGGGCAGCAGAACATTGCCGACGGCAATGCAGGCGCCTGCAAGCGCCGAGCCGATAAACAGAAGCGGGATGGAGGAGAGGCCGCGCAGCGCCGTTCCGAGCGCCAACAGCAAGAGCACGCCGAGCAACGTCCGCTCGGCGCCGATGCGTTGCGCGAGCTTCGGCGCCAGCGGCGAAAAGGCGCCGAGGCAGACGACTGGCAGCGTCGTCAGCAGACTGGTGCCCAATGCCGATAAACCAAGCTCGCTGCGGATTTCGGGCAGCAGCGTCGACGCGCTGGAAAACAGCGGCCGCAGGTTGAACGCGATCAGCACAAGGCTGGCGCCGAGCACGAACCGTCCCGTCGCGCTCGTTCCGATCGGCGGCTGCGGTTGCGGCACGCTGTCTGCTTCCGCATCGATCAACTGCTCCTCGGCGTGATCGTAAAGATGCGCGGCGTCTTGCGAAGGCGTGGTCATGAAAGGATCATCCGGTCGAGAGCTGTAATGACGGGAGCCATGAAGGCGCGCACCGCCGCATCCGCTTTTTCGGCATCGCCGGTGGCGATCGCGTCGATGATGGCGGCGTGGGCCTGCATGTCGGGCTCGGGAATATCCTCGCCCAAAGTCGCCTCGATGGTCTCGGCGATCGAGGCGGAAAAGAAGTCGTAGATCTCGATCATCGCGCGGTTTTGGGATGCGGCGATCACCGCCTTGTGGAAGGCAAGATCGCGCTCGATGAAGGCTATCTTGTCGCCGCCTCCGAAATTGCCGCGGCTTTCAAGCAGCTTGCGCAACGTCGTGATCGTCTGCGGCGTATGGCGCAGCGCCGCCAGTCTCGCTGCCTCCACATCGAGCGCGCATCGCGCCTCGAAGAGATCGCGAAGCCCGGCACGCCGCGCCATGGTCAGCGGCAATGCGGTATCGGTGGTCGAAAGCACATAGGTGCCCGACCCCTGCCGTGTCTCGAGCAGGCCTTGCGAGACGAGCACCCGCACCGCTTCGCGCACCGTGCCGCGGCTGACGGAGAGCATTGCGGACAGCGCCGCCTCGTTGGGCAGCTTGTCACCCACGGCCCAGCGCTTGGCAAGGATATCGGCGCGGATCGCCTCTGTCGCGGTTTCCGCGAGATTGGTTTTCAAAAGCGGCTGCATAGGCGCCTCATAAAGTCATCTGATGACTTTATGAATAGCGATGGAATTGCCTTTGGTCAATTAGCGACCTGAAACGGAAAAAGGGCCGCGCTAGCGACCCTTTCCATGAGTTTTGGCCTGTAAAACCGGCCGGACCGCTATGGCGATCCCAGGAAGGCGGGTTTCAGAGCGAGGGCTGCCTCGCCTTCATCACCACTTCCAAGCCCGTTACGAGGTCCGAAATCTCATTAGACATTGGATCACCTTCCTTTCGTTCTGTTTCCGATAGAAGAAAGGTAAGAGCATTTCAGCGGGATGCAAGGCCTAATTTGGTGGTAATGGAGATTGCAACCAAGGGATGATATTGCTTGCGGCGTGAGTGGCAAAGCAGCGTCCGCCGCGCCAGCCGGCGGGATCGGGGAAGATGGGCAACCTCGACCGCGGCGATCGGCCTCGCCCTCTCACAAGGAGGTGAGCTATGTGGTTTCCACTTAGCATCACGTTTAGGGTAAGAAAAACCCGGACCAGCTGGTCGCTCGAGGTCCGGGTCAATATCATAGCCTGAACAAGTGAGAGGCAGGCGCCAACCTGCCTCTCACTCCTTGAATATAAGCCATCCCCTCATTTTCATCAAGACATCGCGCGCAATGCTGGCAGTGCGCACCCGGTTCGCGCAGGCCGCTCACAACCACGTTCACAAAACAAAATGCTGCATTGCGGAAGTTGATCGCCGTCAATGTCAGAAAAACGTCATGTTCGGCTTGCAAGCCATATGCTTGGTTAGTTCTTATTAACCATCGCATTCGACAATCGTCGATGCGTTTCAGCATTGTCCCGCCACGATCAGGGCGGGTTGCGGAGTGAATAGCATGTGTCGCTGGGCAGCCTATCGCGGAGAACCCCTCTACCTGGAGGAGCTCGTCTCTTCGCCTGCGCACTCTCTGATCGAACAATCCCACTGCGCCACCCGCGCCAAGACGGCGACGAATGGCGATGGTTTCGGCATCGCGTGGTACGGCGATCACCCCGAGCCTGGCCGCTATCGCGACACGCTGCCGGCGTGGTCGGATTGCAACCTGAAAAGCATCGCGCGCCAGATCCGCTCGCCGCTTTTCCTGGCCCATGTCCGCGCCGCGACCGGCGGCGGCACGCGGCGCGACAACTGCCATCCCTTCGTTTTCGCCAACTGGTCCTTCATGCACAACGGCCAGATAGCTGGCTTCGAGCGCCTGCGCCGGTCGATGGAGGCGATGCTTGATGATGACCTATTCAATGCGCGCGGCGGCACCACGGATTCCGAGCTGATGTTCCTTTTGGCGCTCCAGTTCGGCCTGCGCCAGACGCCGATCGCCGCCATGTCGGAAATGATCCGCTTCGTCGAGGGGCTGTCGGAAAACATTCTCGGCTCCGCGCTCGTGCGCTACACCGCCGCCTTTTCCGATGGCAATGCGCTCTATGCCATCCGCTATGCGACCGATCGCAAGGCGCCGACGCTCTATGCGTCTCCAGTGGGCAAAGGCTATTGCCTCGTCTCCGAGCCGCTCAACGACGATGTCGATGCCTGGGCGGAAATTCCCGATGGCAGCGCCGTCACGCTGACCGACAAAGGCCTTGACGTCACGCCGTTCCAGCCGGTCGCAGCACCTGCCAAACCCGCGCTCGTCGCTATCCCCGCCTGAGCTTTTCGGCGATCAGCTCCGCAAGCTTCGTTGCGACATCCTCCTTGGCCATGTCGGGCCATTGATCGATGCCATCTCGCGTGACGATCTTCACGCGGTTGCGCACCCCGCCCATGATGCCGGTTGCCGGCGAGACGTCGTTGGCGACGATCATGTCGGCGCCCTTGCGCTCCAGCTTGGCTTTCGCGTTGCTGTCGACATCCTGCGTCTCGGCGGCGAAGCCGACCACGAGTTTCGGCCGCAACGTGTGATGCCCGATCGTCTTCAGAATATCGGGGTTTTCGGTCAGCGCCAGCGTGGGGATGGACTCGCCGGGATGCTTCTTGATCTTCTGGTCGGACGCGGATGCAACGCGCCAGTCGGCGACGGCCGCAACCATTACCGCGATATCGGCGGGTAGTGCGGTCAGCACCGCGTCGCGCATTTCCTCGGCGCGTTCGACATGAATGGTCTTCACGCCGGCCGGGTCGGCGATCGTCACCGGGCCCGAGACCAGCGTCACATCCGCGCCAAGCCTTGCGAGCGCCGACGCGATCGCGTGGCCCTGCCGGCCGGATGAGCGGTTGGCGATATAGCGCACCGGATCGATCGGCTCATGCGTCGGCCCGGATGTCACGATCGCCTTGCGCCCGGCAAGCGGCTTAGGGCTGGTGTCGAGCAATCGCTCCGCCGCAGCGGCGATGTCGAGCGGTTCGGCCATGCGGCCCACGCCCGCCTCGCGGCTTTCCGCCATCTCGCCGGCCATCGGCCCGATGAAATGGACGCCGTCGCCCTGAAGCGTCGCGACGTTCCGCTTGGTCGCGGCATTGCTCCACATATGCGGGTTCATCGCCGGCGCCAGAAGCACCGGCCGGTCGGTGGCAAGCAGCACCGTCGAGGCGAGATCGTCGGCCAGCCCGTTCGCCATCTTCGCCATCAGATCGGCGGTCGCAGGCGCCACCAGCACGAGGTCGCAATCGCGCGCCAGCCTGATATGGCCGACATCCTGCTCGTCCTGCCGTGAAAAGAGATCGGTGAACACATGGTCGGCGGCGAGCGCGCCCACGGCAAGCGGCGTGACGAACTGCTGCGCGCCCGCTGTCATCACCGGCCGGACCGAGGCGCCGCGTTCGCGAAGGCGGCGGATCAGATCGAGGCTCTTATAGGCCGCGATGCCGCCGGAGATGATGAGGAGGATGCGTTTGCCGCTGAGAACCATGCCGCTTGTCCAACGTGGAATTTACTACGCAAACCCTAAGCCTTTGGCGGATAATAAGCAATCGACGCGCGCGGTTCGTGCCGCCGCTCACGCGTGTTGCTGTTGCCTGACATGGCTGAAGATCGCGATCGCCATGCCGACGCCCGCAAGCTGTAGCAACGAGCCACCGGCCTCGGCAAGCGTCGGAAGCCGCTGTTCGAAGACGAAGCCGAAGATCAGGCCGAACACGGTTTCGGCGACGATCAGCTGGGCGGCCAAGGCCAATGGCAGCCTCTTCGAGGCGATCATCCACAAAAGCGTGGCCAGCCATGCGCCGGCGAGCCCCATGATCAGCGACCACAGCAGGAAGCGCATGAGGTCGATATCGGTGTAGAAGATCGGCGTGTTCAACGATGTCAGCGGGATCAGCACAAGGCTGCCGAGCCCGGCGCCGATGCCCTGCAGGCCCGTCCATTGCAGGATGTCGGGCGCATCGGGCGATTGCATCGTGGCGGTACTGGCCAACCCGTAGACGACCCAGAGAACAAGCCCGATCGCCGCGGACGCGATGCCATAGGCGATCATCATCCTGTCGCCCGTTGGCGTCGATGCGAAGACGGCGATGTTCACCCAGGCGATCCCGGCCGCGATCAGCATCAGCGGCAGCGCAAGCAGACGCCATGAAACGGAACGGTCCCGGAAGTTGGCGATCATCGCCAGGATGACGGGCATGGTTCCGATCACCAGCGGCGGAATGGCAGCGCCTGCGAACCGGACGGCATAAGCGACGCTGATGAAATAGCCGACATAGCCGATACCGCCGAGCAGCAGCGCGGTGATCATCGGCTTGAGCTTGATGCCGCGCGGCCGGAAGCGCGGATGCACCATCAGCACCACGCTGGTCAGCGCGAACAGCCCGTACCGCGCCACGGTGAGGTCGAGCGTCGTGAACGGCGCGATGGCGCGCGGCACGACAAAGGTCAGCCCCCACAGTGCGCAGGTGGCGATGCCGCAGAGAATGCCGAACAGCATGGAGGTCTCCGGAACGGATAGAGCCGCAGGAAATGGGAAGGAATCGGGGTAATCGAAGAGCTGGAAATGCCACTATGCCTGATATCGCGCTTGCGCAAGCGTCCACCAACGACATGGCGCAGGCGGGAAGGGGATAGCTCGGGATTGCAAATCGTTCGAGAGCGGCTCCGATAGTGAGGTGGCCAAAGGTCGCATCCCCTGACGTCAATCGCCTAAGTTGATGATTAGATGGAAAGAATGCAGCTTTGGCGTCGCCAGCGAGCAGCGTGACATTGTCCGCGCGCTGTGGCATGCAGCGGATATGGGGATGATCAGAACAGTTTTGGGGGACAGGGTATCGGCAAGCGCCATCACGCTGCTCGTCGCCCTCCTGCTGCTGATCCAGGGCCTGCTGTCAGGCCAGGCGCAGGGATCGATGGCGAGCGCCGCCATGGATCCCCTGCAGTCGATCTGTTCCATGGCCGGCGAAAGCGTCATCGACCACGTCGATCATGCCGAAAACACCAGCGGCGGCACATCGCATGATCAATCGCACGGCAAGGCCGCCGATTGCCCCTGCTGCACGCTCTGTCGTCTCGCCGCCCACGCAATGCCGGCCATCCTCGGTGCGGACACTGCGATCCTCCACGTCGATGCCGTCGGCACAGCCGAGATCGTCTTCACCGCCGGCAACGCCATCACGCCCAGCCTGCGTGGCCTGATAGGCCAACCGCGCGCGCCACCAAAAATCTCCTGACGTCCGATTGCCGGCGCGACCTGTGCCGGCTTCCTTCTTCATCATCAGGAGGTGGCATGAAAGATGCCGCGCCCGTTGAGAGAACGGATCAGTGAGATGCGGGTAATGATCGAGGGACAGTC
>NZ_JBGLYS010000064.1:0-13109 GCF_047304155.1 Rhizobium sp. Rhizsp42
TCGCCGGCACGCCTGCCGGTGTATCCGATGACGGGACGCCGATAGTGTAGGGCGGGGTTTTCGAGGCGGGGAAAATCAGCGCCTGGATTTTGCATAAGTGGTTGATCGTCAATAGTCGCATCATCTCCGACATCCCCTCATTCACGAAGCCGCATCATTCACGGCGAGGGCATTGCGTCGCAGCGGCTTTCGCGGCAGCGGGCGAGCGCTTATATGAGGCATGCCGCAAGAAGCGGCGGAACGGATTTTGCGATGGATAGCGAGATACAGGGACGGGCGGCGCATTCGGCGGCGATCAGGGAGCGGGCAGAGGCCGAGATGGCGGGCATGGGCGTCGATGCGGCGTTTATCGATCGTCTGGTCGAGACGTTTTATGGGCGTGTGCTTGCGCATCCGGCGCTTGGGCCGGTGTTCGACGCCAGGCTTTCCGGGCGGTGGCCGGAGCATATGGAGAAGATGAAGAGCTTCTGGTCCTCCGTCGCCTTTCGCAGCGGCGCTTATGGCGGCAAGCCGGTGCAGGCGCATGTCGGCGTGACCAACATGACGCCGGAACTCTTTCCGCAATGGCTGGCGCTGTTTTCCGCGACGCTTGACGACATCGCCCCCTCCGACGAGGCGAAGGCCTGGTTCATGGCGACGGCCGAGCGGATCGCCAGGAGCCTGACGCTGTCGCTGTTCTACAATCCAGCGCTCGACGATCCCAGGCTGAAGCAGGGCTGAGATCGCCGGGCCTGCCCGAAATCAAGCGATGCGCTTGTAGAAGAAGGTCGAGGCGCAGAAGCCGCCTTCCGGCCAGAGCGCGTAATCCGGGATGACGCCGACGCGCTCCCAGCCGAGCCGGGGATAGATCGCCTCGGCATCGCTGCCGGTCGCGGTGTCGAGCACAAGAATGGTCTTGCCGCGACGGGCGGCTTCCTCTTCGGCGGCGCGCATCAACAGGCGCGCCACGCCTTTGCCGCGGGCGGCGCGGTGGACGAGAAGCTTCTTCAGGTCGGCACGGTGCGGCTGGTTCGGCATCTGGGCGGCGCCGATCTGCACGGTGCCGAGCACCCTGCCCTCAATCTCGGCTACGAAAAGCAAAGTGGCGTGGGAGGAGACGCTCTCGGCGACGGCCTGCCAGTAGGGTTCGGCATCCTCGCGCGTATAGGGTTGCATGAAACCGACGGAGGCGCCGCCATCGACGCAATCGACGAGCACATCGCAAAGATCGGGTATCGCAACGCGCGCCTCTGTCGCGTCGAGCAGGCGGATGGTGGTCATGGGGTCTCCTGAAATCAACTAGTGGCGACGGCGGTCGAGCACGACGCAATAGCGGGCCGGCGCCGGGCCGGGATTATGAAAGACATGGCCTTCGGCCACGGGCATGAACAGGCAATCGCCGGGGAGCAGGCGATGCACGGTGTTGTCGCCGGTCGTCATCTCCATCTCGCCATCGAACAGCCAGATGTGCTGGGTCATGCCGCTGGCGGCCGCATGCGGCGGGAAGCTGACGCGGGCGCCGGCCGGGAATTCGACATCGACTATATCGACATCCGAACTGGTGCGCGGCGGCGAGACGGCGCGCCTGATGTAGCCGGTTTCCGGATCGCGCCAGACCTGCTGGTCCTGACGGCGCAGCAGCGGCGCGGCCTCGCCTTCTTCGGCGAAGAAGGCCGAGAGCGACAGGCCGAGGGCTGCGCAGACGCGGGCAAGCAGGGCCGCGGTCGGGCTCGCCTCGCCGCGCTCGATGCGCGAGATCATCGCCCGGCTGACGCCCGAGGCGGTGGCGAGATCGTCGAGCTTCAGGTTTCTGTCGCTTCTCAGCCTGCGAATCCTGACGCCGATCGCGGTTTCGAGTTCCTGTTCCATTATCCGATCCAAATTTCTACTATAATAGAAATGCATGGTTCAATCGTGGAATCAAGCGCTATTTTCGCCGCGCGACGGCGCGACTTATCGTAAACGAAACCCTGCTTTTCCGCTTTGCGGCAAGGGGATGCGCTGCTATATGCGGCGCATGAGCACCAATTCGACCCGCACGCCCCTCGACCATATCCGCAACTTCTCGATCGTGGCCCATATCGACCACGGCAAGTCGACGCTGGCCGACCGCCTGATTCAGTCGACCGGCGGCCTTGCCGAGCGCGACATGTCGGAGCAGGTGCTGGATTCGATGGATATCGAGCGCGAGCGCGGCATCACCATCAAGGCTCAGACCGTTCGCCTGCACTACAAGGCAAATGACGGCGAAACCTATATCCTGAACCTGATCGACACGCCCGGCCACGTCGACTTCGCCTATGAAGTCTCGCGTTCGCTGTCGGCCTGCGAGGGTTCGCTGCTCGTCGTCGACGCCTCCCAGGGCGTCGAGGCGCAGACGCTCGCCAACGTCTACCAGGCGATCGACAACAATCACGAGCTGGTGACGGTCCTCAACAAGATCGACCTGCCGGCGGCCGAGCCCGACCGAATCAAGGAACAGATCGAGGAAGTGATCGGCATCGACGCTTCCCAGGCCGTGCTTATTTCGGCAAAGACCGGTCTCGGCATTCCCGACGTGCTGGAAGCGATCGTGCACCAGCTGCCGGCGCCGAAGAGCGAAGCCGGCGAAAAGGGGCCGCTGAAGGCGCTGCTCGTCGACAGCTGGTACGACACCTATCTCGGCGTCATGGTTCTGGTGCGTATTCTCGACGGCGTGCTCTCTAAGGGCATGACCATCCGCATGATGGGCACGGATGCCAAGTATCAGGTCGAGCGCGTCGGCGTGCTGACGCCGAAGATGCTGGCGGTTGATAGTCTCGGCCCGGGCGAAATCGGCTTTTTCACCGGCTCGATCAAGGAAGTGGCCGATACCCGCGTCGGCGATACCATCACCGAGGACAAGAAGCCGACCGCGACGGCGCTGCCGGGCTTCAAGCCGGCCCAGCCGGTCGTGTTCTGCGGCCTCTTCCCCGTCGATGCGGCCGACTTCGAGGATCTGCGCGCTGCCATGGGCAAGCTGCGCCTCAACGACGCGTCCTTCTCGTTCGAAATGGAAAGCTCAGCCGCTCTCGGCTTCGGCTTCCGCTGCGGCTTCCTCGGCCTGCTGCATCTCGAGATCATCCAGGAGCGCCTGGAGCGCGAGTTCGATCTCGACCTCATCGCCACCGCCCCTTCGGTCGTCTATCAGCTGACGATGACCGACGGTTCGGAGCGCGAGCTGCACAACCCGGCCGACATGCCCGATGTCGTCAAGATTTCCGAGATCCGCGAACCCTGGATCAAGGCCACCATCCTGACGCCTGACGATTATCTCGGCGGTATCCTGAAGCTTTGTCAGGACCGCCGCGGTATCCAGACGGAACTCACCTATGTCGGCAAGCGCGCCATGCTCACCTATGAGCTGCCGCTCAACGAAGTGGTGTTCGATTTCTACGACCGCCTGAAGTCGATCTCCAAGGGTTATGCCTCGTTCGACTATCACCTGGCGGATTACCGCGAGGGCAACCTCGTGAAGATGTCGATCATGGTCAATGGCGAGCCGGTCGACGCGCTCTCCATGCTGGTGCACCGCACGGCTGCAGAAAAGCGCGGCCGCGACATGTGCGAGAAGCTGAAGGACCTGATCCCCAGGCACATGTTCAAGATCCCGATCCAGGCCGCGATCGGCGGCAACGTGATCGCCCGCGAGACGATCTCGGCGATGCGCAAGGACGTGACCGCCAAGTGCTACGGCGGCGACGCATCACGCAAGCGCAAGCTGCTCGACAAGCAGAAGGAAGGCAAGAAGCGCATGCGGCAGTTCGGCAAGGTCGACATTCCGCAGGAAGC
The DNA here is from genome assembly GCF_047304155.1 of Rhizobium sp. Rhizsp42. Lineage (NCBI taxonomy): Bacteria > Pseudomonadati > Pseudomonadota > Alphaproteobacteria > Hyphomicrobiales > Rhizobiaceae > Rhizobium > Rhizobium sp. Rhizsp42. Next base: position 3,790 of record NZ_JBGLYS010000064.1, read on the forward strand.
GTTCATTGCCGCGCTGAAGATGAAGGACGACTGAGGCTCTTTGCTTCTACCTGATATGCGCATATCATATGCGCATATCAGGAGACCGATCATGCCTCAGACCCGTCGCAAGGCCGCCAACCTGTCGCTTGACAGCGAGCTTGTCTCGCAAGCGCGCGAACTGAACCTCAATGTTTCAAAGGCCGCCGAAGACGGCCTCAGGCGCGCCATCAAAAGCGAGCGCGAACGGCTGTGGCTGATCGAGAACGCTGACGCGATCGATGAAGCGAACGCCTATGTCGAGAAACATGGGCTGCCCTTCGCCAAGTACCGCACATTTTAATGGCGCGATTTCACGTCTATGAAGTGGGCGGCGACTATGCCCTCGATGTGCAGTCGGACCTGCTCTATCGGCTCAACAATCGCGTCATGATCCCGCTGGTTGTTGCCAGCCAGGTTGTCAACGTCATGTCTAGGCTAAACCCCGTCGTCGTGGTCGACGGCAGGAACTATCTGATGTCCACCGAGCGCATGGCATCCATCCCACTATCGGAGATCGGCGCGGAGATTGCCGATCTCTCCTCACGAAGCGACGACATCACCGCCGCACTGGATTTCCTCTTCCAGGGCTTTTAGACGGTTCTCTCCATATAATCCTTCGTCAGCTTTTCGTAATCCTGCATTTCCGGCAAGGCCTCGTAGCTATGCGTCGCGCCGGTTTCGGCGAAGGCGAGCTTCTCGCGGGTCCAAGTCTCGATGAAGGGCGTGAACCAGCTGGTGTCGTCGAGCATGGTCGGGCGCAGGTTGACGAACCACTCCATGCCTTCTGTTTTCGTGAACATCCAGGTCATGCAGTGCGGGCAGAAATAGTGGTGCGACATGGCGCCGTGGAGGCCGCCGATGACGGGTTCGCCGCTGGTGATCTCGAAGCCTTCGGAGGGGATCGCAGCGCTCAGCGAATAGGCGCTTGATGACATGGTCTGGCAGCCGGTGCAGTGGCAGGCCATGGTCAAAAGCGGCTTGGCGCTGATCTTCAATCGCACACGACCGCAGCGGCAGCCACCCTCGCTCGGCAAATTCAACTGGCTCATCTCTATCTCCCTGATTCCGGTTGAGATGATAGCGCCCGCCGGGCGGAGATGAAGGGGATCGGTCGAATAAATACGGCTTTGTGGCGCGCTCTCAACTTGCAGGACAAGATCGCCGCGTCGCCGGCGGTTATTTGGCCCCCTTGAAAACGCGAAATAATCTATCGCATCGGCGACAGATTTGAACCCAGGCATGCTGCTACCGCAACGAATCCACTTTCAATCACTGATTGTCTTTCTCGCCATTCAGATGCCGGCGAAGACGAGGGCAATCTTTCGTGCCAACGCTATGCCTAGCGCGATATATCGACTTTTAACCGGCTAATAAGCAGTCTTTTCACCCGGTTTTCCCCGCTATTCGCAGCTTTCGTTTTGGGGCTTGCAACGGCCGACCTTTACGATAGGTTGCGCGTTGACTTGCACGTAACAGGTCACCAAGGGAACAACGACGAATAAAAGGCGCTAAAAAGCCTAGAAAGGTGGGCCCCCACATGAACTTCCCCACAAAGACAATTCTGGCCTCCGCAGTGCTTGGCTCGCTGCTGGCATTCTCCGCCCACGCGGCGACGATCAACATTCACAATGGCGGTGACCCGCAATCGCTGGATCCGCAGAAGCTCTCCGGCGACTGGGAGAATCGCATTGCCGGCGACATCTTCGAAGGTCTGGTGACCGAGGACGCGCATGACAATCCTGTCGCTGGCCAGGCCGCGAGCTGGACGATCTCCGACGACCGCAAGGTCTATACCTTCAAGCTGCGCGACGGCATCCAGTGGTCCGATGGCCACCCGGTGACCGCAGGCGACTTCGTGTTCGCCTTCCAGCGCCTGATGGACCCGAAGAACGCCGCCGACTACGCCTATCTGCAGTTCACCATCAAGAACGCCGAGAAGATCAACAAGGGCGAGATCACCGATTTCAACCAGCTGGGCGTCAAGGCGATCGACGACAAGACGCTCGAGATCACGCTTGAAAACCCGACCCCCTACTTCCTCAACGCGCTGATGCACTACACGGCCTATCCGCTTCCAAAGCACGTCGTGGACGCCAAGGGCGCCGATTGGGTGAAGATCGGCAACATCGTCACCAACGGTCCATACACGCCGACGGAATGGATTCCAGGCTCGCACGTCACGACCAAGAAGAACGACAAGTATTGGGATGCCGCGAACGTCAAGATCGATGGCGCCAAGTTCTTCGTGCTTGAAGACCAGGAAGCCGCGCTGAAGCGCTACCGCGCCGGTGAATTCGACATCCTCACCGATTTCCCCACCGACCAATACGAGTGGATGAAGAAGAACCTGCCGGGCCAGGCGCATGTCGCGCCGTTCTCCGGCCTCTACTACTACGTCATCAACTCGCAGAAGGGCCCGACCGCCGACAAGCGCGTGCGCCAGGCGCTCTCCATGGCGATCAACCGCGAGGTCATCGGACCGCAGATCCTCGGCACCGGCGAACTGCCGGCTTACTCCTGGGTACCGCCGGGCACCGCCAATTACGGCGAGCCGGCCTACATCTCGTGGAAGGATGAGCCTTACAAGCAGAAGGTCGAAGAGGCCAAGAAGCTCTTGACGGAAGCCGGATTCGGACCCGACAAGCCGCTCACCCTGCAGCTCAAGTACAACACCAACGACAACCACAAGCGCATCGCCGTTGCGATCGCCGCCATGTGGAAGCCGCTCGGCGTCAATGTTGAACTCATCAACGCCGAAACCAAGGTGCACTACGACCAGCTGCAGCGCGGCGACGTACAGGTTGGCCGCGCCGGCTGGCTCGCCGACTACAACGATCCGGACAACTTCCTGAACCTGCTCGTCACCGGCGTGCAGATGAACTATGGCCGCTGGTCGAACGCCGACTACGACAAGCTGATCAAGGACGGCAATGCCGAAACCGATCTGACGAAGCGGGCGGAAATGTTCAAGAAGGCCGAGCAAATCGCGCTCGACGACAGCGCCGCGTTGCCGATCTACTACTACGTTTCGAAGAACGTGGTCTCGCCGAAGATCGAAGGCTTCGTCGACAACATCCAGGACATCCACCGTACCCGCTGGCTGTCCATCAAGGAATAAAGAGAGGCATTGTCTTCACCCTGCCCGGGGGTGATTGCACCTTGAGAAAGACCCTCTCTGGCCTGCCGGCCATCTCCCCCACAAGGGGGGAGAAGACCTGCCGCGCCAACCCTGCCCCAATCACGCTTCGGCGGATCGGCTGGGTTAAGCCCTCCCCCTTGTGGGGAGGGTTGGGAGGGGTCTTTTCCCACACTATTGCCTTCGCATCCGCCCGAACCAGTTTCGACTGGTCGCGATGATGCGAAAGACCCGGCGCAGGAAAGACCGTCACCACCATGATCAATTATGCATTCCGTCGATTGCTGTCGACGATCCCCGTGATGTGGATCGCCGTGACAGCCTGCTTCTTCGTTCTGAGACTGGCCCCAGGCGGGCCGTTCGATGGCGAAAGGCCGTTGCCACCCGTGATCCTCCAGAATCTGGCGGCCCACTACAATCTCGATAAGCCGCTGATCCTGCAATATCTCTATTACGTCGGCGATCTCCTGAAGGGCGATCTCGGTCCCTCCTTCGCGTCCGAGGACTTCACCGTCGCGCAGCAGATCATGATCGGCCTGCCCTACACCTTCATCATCGGCACCGCGGCCTTTCTGCTGGCGATCATCATCGGCGTCGCCGTCGGCTGTCTTGGGGCGCTCTACCAGAACAAGGCGCCGGATTACATTCTGGGCGCGCTGATCCTGGTGGGCGTCGTGCTGCCGAACTTCCTGATCGCGCCGATCCTGCAGCTGGTCTTCGGCATTCACTTGCAGTGGCTGCCGGTCGGCGGCTGGGGCAATGGATCGCTCAAATTCCTTGTGCTGCCCGTGGTCGTTTTGGCGCTGCCGCATGCCGGGCGCATCTCGCGCATTACCCGTGGATCGATGATCGAGGTGATGGGGCAGAACTTCATCCGCACCGCCAAGGCCAAGGGCATCGGCCCGCGACTGACCGTCATGCGCCATGCGCTGCGGCCGGCGATGATGCCCGTCGTTTCCTATCTCGGCCCGGCGGCCAGCTATCTCTTGACCGGCTCGCTGGTCGTCGAAAGCGTCTTCGGCCTGCCCGGTATCGGCCGCTACTTCGTCAACGCCGCATTGAACCGCGACTACGGCATGGTTCTCGGCACGGTCATCTTCTACATGGTGCTGATCGTGTTCCTGAACCTTCTCGTCGATATCGCCTATGCCTGGCTCGATCCGAAAGTGAGAAACCGATGATCCTCAACCCCGCAAAGAGAGAGCTGCTCGCCGCCGAACTGCTGGAGGCCGAGGGTCTCAGCCCCGTCAGCCGCTCGCTCACCCGCGATGCACTGCGCCGCCTCTGTCGCAACAAGGCGGCCGTGGCCTCGATCATCGTGCTGACCCTGCTCGTGCTTGTCGCCTTTATCGGCCCCTACCTCATTCCCTTCGGCTACGAAGATCCGGATTGGGCCGCCTTCCGCTCGCCGCCTTCGTTTGCCGACGGCCATTATTTCGGGACCGACCCGAATGGCCGCGACCTGCTTGCCCGCGTGCTCTACGGCACTCGCGTCTCGCTCGCCGTGGCGCTGACGGCGACGCTTGTCTCTGTCGTCATCGGCGTGCTCTACGGCGCCATCTCCGGCTATATGGGTGGACGCGTGGATGCCGTCATGATGCGCTTCGTCGACATCATGTACGCCTTCCCCTACATCCTCTTCGTCATCCTGCTGATGGTGATCTTCGGCCGCAACGTCTATCTGCTCTTCGCGGCGATCGGCGCGCTCGAGTGGCTGACCATGGCGCGCATCGTGCGCGGGCAGACGCTGTCGCTCAAGCAGCGCGAATTCATCGAGGCGGCGCGTGCCTCCGGCCAGAAGCCGCTGAAGATCATTACCCGGCACATCATTCCCAATCTCGTTGGACCCGTGGTCATCTTCGCGGCGCTCACCGTGCCCGAGATCATCGCGACGGAGAGCTTTCTCTCCTATCTCGGCTTCGGCGTGCAGGAGCCTCTGACCTCATTGGGTACGCTGATCTCCGAAGGCACCGACGCCATGGAGAGCATGCCCTGGCTGCTCGTTTTCCCGGCCGGCTTCCTCGTCGCCCTGCTGCTCAGCCTGCTGTTTATCGGCGACGGCCTGCGCGATGCATTCGACCCAAGGGACCGCTGAAGGGATCGCTGACATGCAAAAAGACATCAAGAACGACACCCTTCTCGAATTGAAGGACTACTCGATCAGCTTTCGCACGCCCGAGGGCGAGGTGAAGGCCGTTTCCAACATGAACCTCACCGTCAAGCGCGGCGAGCGCATCGCGATCGTCGGCGAAAGCGGCTCCGGCAAGAGCCAGACCTTTCTCGGCATCATGGGCTTGCTGGCGAAAAATGGCCGGACCAGCGGACAGGCGCTTCTCGAAGGGCGCGACGTGCTGGCGCTGAAGCCGCGCGAGCTCGACCACGTGCGTGGCAAGGACATGGCCATGGTGTTTCAGGACCCCATGACCGCGCTCAATCCCTCGCTCAGGATCTCCCGGCAGCTGACGGAGCAGCTCGAGGTGCATCGCGGCTTTACCGCGCGCGCGGCCTCGGCCGAAGCGCTGGACATGCTGAAGCGCGTGGGGATCCCCGACCCATCCAGGCGCTTCAACCTCTATCCGCACGAGCTCTCCGGCGGCATGCGCCAGCGCATCGTCATTGCCATGGCGCTGCTGACGAAGCCGAAGCTCCTGATCGCCGACGAGCCGACCACCGCGCTCGACGTGACGATCCAGGCGCAGATCCTCGACCTCTTCAACGATCTGACGGCCGAGATGAACACGGCACTTGTGATGATCACCCACGATCTCGGCGTCGTCGCCGGTCTCGCCGACCGCGTGGCCGTCATGTATGCCGGGCGCATCGTCGAGGAGGCGCCGGTGGACGAGCTCTTCGAGAACCCGGCGCATCCCTATACGGCAGCACTCCACGCCTCGATCCCGCGCCCGGACCAGGATGTCGACCAGCTCGCCGTCATTCCCGGCCGGCCGCCGAACCTGCAGCATCTGCCGAAAGGATGCAGCTTCTCGCCGCGCTGTCCGCTGGTGCAGAACGACTGCATCGACGCGTCACCACGCCTCGACGTGCAGGCGCCGCGCCATCTCGCGGCCTGCTTCCATGCCTTCCCACGCCTCGAGGAGGTTCTGACCAATGGCTGAACGATCACTTCTCAGGGTCGAGAACCTGACGACCCAGTTCGACGTACCCTCCAAGGGCTTCTTCAAGCCACCGCTGACGCTGACCGCCGTCAACAATGTCAGCTTCGATCTCAGCGAGGGCCGCACGCTCGGTATCGTCGGGGAATCGGGCTGCGGCAAGTCGACCCTCGGGCGCTCGATCCTTAGGCTCCTGAAGGCGCAGAAGGGCCGCATTCTCTGGCAGGGCCGCAACCTGCTCGACCTCTCGGACGAGGAGATGCGGGCGGCGCGACGCGACATGCAGATCATCTTCCAGGATCCGATCGCCTCGCTCGATCCGCGCATGACGGTGGGCGACATCATCGCCGAGCCGCTGACGGTGTTCGAACCGAAGCTCAACCGCGCTCAGCGCGCCGAGCGGGTGCAGGAGATCATGGCCGCCGTCGGCCTCGTGCCTGAAATGATCAACCGCTATCCGCACGAGTTCTCGGGCGGCCAGGCGCAGCGCATCGGCATCGCCCGGGCCGTGATAACACGGCCGAAGCTGATCATCTGCGACGAGCCGGTGTCAGCGCTCGACGTGTCGATCCAGGGCCAGGTGATCACGCTTCTGCGCAAGCTGCGCAAGGAGTTCGGCCTGACGCTGATCTTCATCAGCCACGATCTCTCGGTCGTGCGGCTGATCTCCGACGACGTACTGGTGCTTTATCTCGGCAAGGTGGTCGAAGCCGGCGATTGCGCGACGGTGTTCGACAAGCCGGCGCATCCCTATACGCAGGCGCTGTTTTCGGCAGCCCCGATCCCGGATCCGAAACTGGCTCGCGGACGCCAGCGCATCCGGTTGCAGGGTGACCCGCCATCGCCGCTGAACCCGCCAAAGGGTTGCGTCTTCTCCCCGCGCTGCTGGAAGGCGACCGACATCTGTCGGACCGAGATGCCACCAACGGAAGAAGTCAGGCCCGGCCAGACGGCTGCCTGCTACCACATCGAGCGTTAATATAGTGGCGGCCACGACCGGTATCGTGGCCGCCTGCCTCCCGCAAAGCGTGTGAGTCCTGCAACAGCACGCATATCATCACCTGCTCAGGGACCATACTGTGGCCATTGCGTAGTGTTCCGGGCTTCCCTCCGGCGCGAGTTGCTCTATGGTGCCTCCATCAGACCGGAGGGGTTTCATGCGCGTACGGTTTCTCGTTGTCATGCTGCTGCTGACCAGTTGTGGCCACCCAAGCGGCGTGATGACGCCCGTGGCGCTGACGGCGGCGACCCCGAAGACCACCCGCGTCGACATGCTGGTCGCGACCACACGCGAACCCTCGGGCGATCCGGCGACGCTGTTTAACGGTGAGCGCAGCCCCAAGCCGTCGCTCACCGCCGTAGAAGTCTCCATTCCGCCGAACCGCAAGTCCGGCACCGTGCAATGGCCAAAGCGCCTGCCGCCGAACCCGGCCACCGACTTCGCCGTCACCGGCGTCCAGCAGGTCGGCACGGTGAAGGAAGGGCGTACCTGGCTCAGCCAGCACATGCATAACGGCCACGCGCTGGTCTTCATCCACGGCTTCAACAACAAGTACGAGGATTCGGTCTTCCGCCTGGCGCAGATCGTCCACGACAGCAAGATGGACGCGACGCCGATCCTCTTCACCTGGCCCTCGCGCGCGCAGATCACGGCCTACGAATACGACAAGGAAAGCACCAACTATTCGCGCACCGTGCTGGAACAGGCGCTCCGGACGCTGGTCAACGATCCCAATGTCAAGGACATCACCATTCTCGCGCATTCGATGGGCACGTGGCTGACGATGGAATCGCTCAGGCAGATGGGCATTCGCGACGGGCATCTGAACAGCAAGATCCGCGACGTCATCCTGGCCTCGCCCGATATCGACATCCAGGTCTTCGCCAAGCAATATGCCGAGATGGGCACGCCGCGCCCGAAGTTCACGATCTTCGTGTCGCAGGACGACCGGGCGCTGGCTTTCTCGAGCTTCATCACCGGCCGCGTTTCGCGCCTGGGCGCGATCGACCCAACGGTCGAACCCTATCGCACCAAGCTGGAAGAGGCGGGCATCACCGCGATCGACCTCACCAAGGTCAACAGCAACGATAGGCTCAACCACGGCAAGTTCGCCGAGAGCCCCGAGATCGTGCAGCTGATCGGCCAGCGCCTGATGACCGGCCAGCCGCTCACCGACAGCAATGTGACGCTCGGACAGGGCATCACCGCTGTCGTCGGCGGGACGGTGACCAATATCGGTACCGTGGCGGCCACAGCGGTGGCGGTGCCGGCAACTATCATCGAGGCGCCGATGATGCACCAACCGAAGAAGAAGCCGGCCACGGCCGATCAGACGCTGCAGGGCGATCTCCAGCAGCAGTCCCTGATCTCCACCGGCAACTGAGCGCCGCCATCCTGACCGATATTGGAACGACATCGCACGATGTTCGTTTTCCGATACATGATCAGTAACATGTCATGATCAGGAACATGCAAGGTCGAGGAGGACGAGCAATGTCCAATGTCGTGCGAACGGGCGAGGATGCCGCCAACACTGCAACCACGTCGAACCGGTTCGGACGGTCCGTGGAAAGCCAGGCGCAGATCGCCGATGCGGCTCAACTGGGCGCGCCCGATGTCGGAGCCGGTGAGGCGATGAACATCTACCGGCTGGAACCGATCGCCTCGCCCGACGATCCGCGCTGGGACAATTCTCCCGGCCATGGCGTCATCACCGTTGCCGCCCGCACCACCGGCGACGCGCGCATCGTTGCCGCGTCCCGGGAGCTTGATTTCATGGAAGTCGACTCATCACCTGCCGAAGACGTGACGACATCGCAGGCGAGCGCGTTTCGCGACGACAAGCTCTATACGGTGATCGAGATCGAGCACGGCCGGCGGGATTTACGCCGAGGCGTGGTCGAGGGAACGGTGTCGGTCGATACGATCGTGTCCGTTCAGATCTAGATATTTTGTCTTTGCTGGAAAGGATGTTGGTTGCGGGGGCAGGATTTGAACCTGCGGCCTTCAGGTTATGAGCCTGACGAGCTACCGGGCTGCTCCACCCCGC
>NZ_JBGLYS010000065.1:0-12373 GCF_047304155.1 Rhizobium sp. Rhizsp42
CCCGCGCGGGCGAAGCGCTCGATCAGGTCGGCGTGGGTGTCGGTCGGCGTGCAGATGACGACGGCGTCGATGTCGCTGGCGGCTTCGATCGCCTCGATGGTGCGGACGTCGCAGCCGTAAGCGGATGCGATGGCGTTGGCGGCCTCCGGAAAGGCGTCGGCGACGGCAACGAGCCTTGCATTGGCATCGCCGCTGACCGCCTTGGCGTGAACCTTGCCGATACGACCGGCGCCGAGAAGACCAAATCTGACTGTCATATAAACCTCCCTTGAATTCGGCCTCCCTGTCGCGGAATGGATGGGCCGAATTTATCTCATTGTGGAATTTTCATTCCATTTTATCCGCGCGTCGTCAAGGCCGTGGGCCTTTCACATTTTAAGAAACCATCTTAAAGACGTGTAACAGTTTTACATGTGGGAATGAGATGCAGCTGATCGATCCAAACCATCCGGCCTACCGCGCGCTGTGGGTGCGCGTTCTCATCGTCGCGGTCTGCTTCGGCTGGACCGGGATCGAGGCCTTGTGGGGCGATCCCTTCTGGGCGGTGCTGGCGGCCGGCGCCGGGGCCTATGCCGCCTACGTGCTGCTCTGGTCCTACAAGCCTGCAGACCCTACAGAGGAAAAAGCGGCTGTCGAGGACAAGACGGCTGAGCCTGCCGAAACGCAGGACGCTCCGAAGAACGACGCATAATCAGCGTCTGGCGCTTCTCGTCTTGCGGCGGATCGCTTCGTCGATCAGCTGATTGGCGATTGTCATGCGCTTGGTGGCGTTGTCGCGAAACAGCGGGTGGACGCGGTCGGGATGATTGGCCTTGGCGAAGCCGCGTCGCTTGTCGCTTAGGCTTTGGATGGTGTCGTTCGCCGAGATCGCCAGTTCGGCGGCGATTTCAGGCATTGTTGTGCGGGCGAGGTGCTCCGGCATGATCGGTTCGGGCTCGATCTCGGGCAGTGGCGCGGCCACCGGCTCGGGTGATGGCTCAGCAGGCGGAGCGTCGTTGGTCGTCTCTCGCGGCGTTTCGAATTCGAGATTGTCGAAATAGGCCTGGCCGGGCCGCGCTGAGGGTGCGGAGACGCCCTCCATCACGTCGAAGGCGAGGCCCGTCGTGAAGCCCGGCATGCGGTGCGAGACGGGAGCGGCCTCTTCGATAGCTTCGCCATCCTCTTCCTTCAGCCGATCGAGCACCGACTGGAACAGCGATTGTCCGAATAGCATGGAGCCTCCCTTGCGCGAATGCGCATAGAACGCGACCAAGATGGCGTGGGGCTTGTGAGGCCCCATCCAAACAGTCAGGTCCCGCCCTTCCGGCTTTCGGCCAACACCAGATCATAAAGCAGCCGCGCGCTCGGGGGCAGGGCGCGTTCCCTTGCGGTGATCAGGCTGTAGGGCCGGACGTTGATCTCGAAATCGATCGGCAACACACGGACATCCGAGGCGCGCGAGCGCTGCGCCGCCAGGAAGTGGGCGACGTCGATGGCGATGGGGGCGATCGCGTCGGTCTGGCAGATGATTGCGCAGGTGAGCAGCAGCGACGAGGTGTTGACGATATTCTCTGGCACGGCAACGCCGCGCGACAGGAACATGTCCTCGATCGTGCGTCTCAATAATGTGCCGGGCGGCTGGAAGACCCAGTCATAGTCCGTCAGGTCGGCCATGGTGGCCACGCCCTTCTGTAACAGAGGGTGGCCGCTGCGCACGATCAGGCAGGCGCGCTCGACGCCTATCTCCTGCACCTCGAAAAGCCGCGGGTTGAGATCATCCGGGATGCGGCTGATGACGAAGTCGTGTCGGGCGGCCAGAAGCTCACGGGCAAGCACGTTGCTGGTCTCGACCTGGATGTTGACCTCGATGCCGGGAAGCGCCGTCCGGATCTGCTTGATGGCGGGGACGACGAGGCTCATGGCGGGTGCCGTCACCGCGCCGATGAAGACCGATCCGCCCTTGCCGGATCTGAGCTCGGCGATCTCGCGGCTTGCCTCTCTAAGTTCCAACATGATCTTGCGCGCACGCCTTGCGAGTGCCTCGCCGAAGGTGGTCAGCACCACGCCACGGGCTACGCGCTCATAAAGCGGAGTCTTAACAATGGTCTCCATTTCCGACAGCATTCGCGATGCGGCGGGCTGTGAAATGTTAAGTGCTTCGGCAGCCGCCGAAATCTGGCCGCTATCTTCGATTGCGACGATCATGCGCAGGTGATTCAGCTTGAGTCCCGCCCGCAGAAGGCCGTCATCCCCAAAAATCTCTGTCTGTATATCCACGTTCTCTAATGCCACATGCCCTGAATTGCTCGACATGGTTGCAGCCTCCCCACTGCTCTCCATCAAAAGTAATACTTTTTAACGATATACCAAATTTGTTATGCCTTTTGCCACTTATTCTATTTGACAGTTATAGGAATCCATACCAGTTTGCCGCCGTGTGCTGGTTGGCACTCAACACGTGTGAGAGCGTGGAGGAGACCTACTTCGTTTCTCGCTATTGAAGTATTATCCAATACGAAACCCGCCACAGTTCGGGGTGGGCGAGGAGATCGCCCGCGCATTTATTAACTTAGGGAGAGAGAGATGAAATCCATTATCTCATTGATGGCAGCTGCCGCGTTCGGCGTTGCTTCGTTCGTTATGCCGGCTATTGCCGCTGACAAGGGTCTCGTCGGTATTGCCATGCCGACCAAGTCGTCCGCTCGCTGGATCGACGACGGCAACAACATCGTCAAGCAGCTCCAGGACGCCGGTTACACGACCGACCTGCAGTACGCAGACGACGACATTCCGAACCAGCTGTCTCAGATCGAGAACATGGTCACGAAGGGCGCGAAGGTTCTCGTCATCGCTTCGATCGACGGCACCACGCTGTCGGACGTGCTGCAGAAGGCTGCTGACGCCGGTATCAAGGTCATCGCTTACGACCGCCTGATCCGCGATTCGGCCAACGTCAGCTACTACGCAACCTTCGACAACTTCCAGGTCGGCGTTCTTCAGGCCGGCACGATCGTCGACAAGCTCGGCCTCAAGGATGGCAAGGGCCCGTTCAACATCGAGCTCTTCGGTGGTTCGCCTGACGACAACAACGCCTTCTTCTTCTACGATGGCGCAATGTCCGTCCTGCAGCCTTACATCGACAGTGGCAAGCTCGTCGTAAAGTCCGGCCAGACCGGCATGGACAAGGTCGGCACGCTGCGTTGGGACCCGGCAACGGCCCAGGCTCGCATGGACAACCTGCTGTCGGCTAACTACACCGACGCCAAGGTTGACGCCGTTCTGTCGCCTTACGATGGTCTGTCCATCGGCATCATCTCCTCGCTCAAGGGCGTAGGCTATGGTTCTGGCGATCAGCCGCTGCCGGTCGTTTCCGGCCAGGACTCGGAAGTTCCTTCCGTCAAGTCGATCATCGCAGGCGAGCAGTATTCCACGATCTTCAAGGATACCCGCGAACTGGCGAAGGTTACCGTTGCCATGGTTGATGCCGTCATGTCCGGCAAGGAGCCTGAAGTCAACGACACCAAGACCTACGACAACGGCGTAAAGGTCGTTCCGTCCTACCTGCTGAAGCCGGTTGCCGTAACCAAGGAGAACTACAAGACCGTTCTCGTCGACAGCGGCTACTACAAAGAAGACCAGCTGAAGTAATCTGACGAACGCCGGAATCCGCGCCCATGCGCGCGGGTTCCGGTTTCCGATTTTTAGAACGCCAGGCCGATCTTACGGCCACGGCGCTGGAATTTTGATCATGGAAAATACACTCCTCGAAATGCGGAACATCACCAAGACGTTCCCGGGCGTAAAAGCGCTCGAGAATGTGAACCTCAAGGTTCGTCAGGGTGAGATACACGCAGTTGTGGGGGAAAACGGGGCCGGCAAGTCGACCCTGATGAAGGTTCTTTCCGGTGTCTACCCCTCGGGCACCTATGATGGGGAGATCTTCTACGACGGCGACGTCCGCAATTTCAAAGTCCTGAAGGACTCTGAAGAAATCGGCATCGTCATCATTCACCAGGAACTGGCGCTCGTACCGCTGCTCTCGATCGGGGAAAACATCTTCCTCGGCAACGAGAATGCGAAGAGCGGCGTCATCAGCTGGGAAACCACCTTCAACCGCACCAAGCAGCTGCTCGCCAAGGTGGGCCTGCGCGAATCTCCGAACACGCTCGTGACCGACATCGGCGTCGGCAAGCAGCAGCTCGTCGAAATCGCCAAGGCCCTGTCCAAGAGCGTCAAGCTGCTCATCCTCGATGAACCGACTGCGTCGCTCAACGAAAGCGATTCCGATGCGCTGCTGAACCTCCTGATGGAGTTCCGCAAGCAGGGCATCACGTCGATCATCATCTCGCACAAGCTCAACGAGATCCGCAAGGTCGCCGACCAGATCACCGTTCTGCGCGACGGCATGACCGTCAAGACGATGGACTGTCACAAGGAAGAGATCAGCGAGGACACCATTATCAGAAACATGGTGGGCCGCGATCTCGAAGACCGCTATCCGCCACGCTCGGTGCCGATCGGCGAAACCATCTTCGAAGTGAAGAACTGGAACGCGTTTCACCAGCAGCATCGCGACCGCCAGGTTCTGCACGACATCAACATCAACGTCCGCAAGGGCGAGGTAGTCGGCATCGCCGGCCTGATGGGTGCCGGCCGCACCGAATTTGCGATGAGCGTGTTCGGCAAGGCCTATGGCCACAAGATCACCGGCGAAGTCTATGTCGACGGCAAGCAGGTGGACACCAGCACCGTTCGCAAGGCGATCGATGCGGGTCTCGCTTACGTGACCGAAGACCGCAAGCATCTCGGTCTCGTGCTCGCCGACAACATCATGCACAACACGTCGCTCGCCAATCTGGCGGGGATTTCAAAGAGCACCGTCATCGACGGCATCAAGGAAAGCAGGGTCGCAACCGACTACCGGTCGAAGCTGCGCATCCGCTCGTCGGGCATCTACCAGGAGACGGTCAACCTCTCGGGCGGGAACCAGCAGAAGGTGGTTCTGTCCAAGTGGCTGTTCTCCGATCCCGACGTGCTGATCCTCGACGAGCCGACCCGCGGTATCGACGTGGGTGCAAAATACGAAATTTATACTATCATCAACCAGCTTGCTGCCGATGGAAAAGGCGTTCTGATGATCTCGTCGGAAATGCCTGAACTGCTTGGCAACTGCGACCGCATCTATGTGATGAACGAAGGTCGCATCGTCGCTGAACTGCCGAAGGGCGAAGCGAGCCAAGAAACCATCATGCGCGCCATCATGCGCTCTGGGGAGAAGAAACAATGACTCCTGTCAACCCGACCAGCCACGAGGAAAGCAACGTCGTTTCCGTCGTCGATTACATCCGCGGCAACATTCGTGAATACGGCATGCTCATCGCGCTCGTCGCGATCATGGTGTTCTTCCAGTTCTACACCGGCGGCATCCTGTTCAGGCCGGTCAACCTGACCAACCTCGTTCTCCAGAACTCGTTCATCGTCATCATGGCGCTCGGCATGCTGCTGGTCATCGTGGCCGGCCATATCGATCTGTCGGTCGGCTCCATCGTCGCCTTCGTCGGCGCGCTGGCGGCGATCTTCACCGTCTCCTGGGGCATGAACTTCTGGCTCGCAGCCTTGCTTTGTCTGGCGATCGGCGGCGTTATCGGCGCGGCGCAGGGCTATTTCATCGCCTATCACCGCATTCCGTCCTTCATCGTGACGCTGGCCGGCATGCTGGTGTTCCGCGGTCTGACGCTGACGGTTCTCGGCGGCAAGAACATCGGTCCGTTCCCGAAGGAATTCCAGATCATCTCCACCGGCTTCCTGCCCGGCGACATGGTCGACATCTTCGGCGTACCGACGCAGATCACCTCGCTGGTGCTCAGCGTCATCCTGCCGGTCATCCTGTTCTACCTCGCATGGCGCCGCCGCAAGGTGAACGAAAGCCACGGCATCGACGTCGAGCCGATGGGCTTCTTCATCGCGCAGAACGTCATCGTTTCGCTGGCGATCGTGGCGCTCGGCTATCTGCTGTCGACCTATCGCGGCCTGCCGAATGTGCTTGTCGTCATGCTGGTGCTGATCGCAGCCTATGCTTTCGTCACGCGCCGCACGACCATCGGTCGCCGCATCTACGCGATGGGCGGCAATGAAAAGGCCACCAAGCTCTCTGGTATCAACACCGAGCGCCTGAGCTTCTTCACCTTCGTCAACATGGGCGTTCTCGCCGGTCTCGCCGGCATGATCGTGGCGCTTCGCCTGAATTCGGCAACGCCGAAGGCCGGCGTCGGCTTCGAGCTCGACGTCATCGCGGCCTGCTTCATCGGCGGTGCCTCGGCATCCGGCGGCGTTGGCAAGATCACCGGTGCCGTCATCGGCGCGTTCATCATGGGCGTCATGAACAACGGCATGTCGATCGTCGGTCTCGGCATCGACTTCCAGCAGATGGTCAAGGGTCTGGTGCTGCTCGCAGCCGTCTTCTTCGACGTCTACAACAAGAACAAGGGCTAAGCGCTTCGGCGCTGCCCACCTATTCGCAGTGACTTGAATTCGCAGTGACATGAACTTGCAATCCGGCTCCCTCGGGAGCCGGAACGGCGGAGCACATTCCGCGCAATGGAAAAAAAGGATGAAGACCGTGCTTATTTCGCAGATCAAGGGTTCGAACGGAGAGATCGTCGTCGCCGTGCGCGAGCCGGGCGGTACCGCGAAAGCCGTCAACAATGCCGGCAGCGTCTATGCGCTCGCCATGGAAGCCGCAAACGGTGGCAAGTCGCTCGCATCGGTGATCGAGGCGCATGGCCTGGGTGACACCGTCGATCTCGAAAAGGCTTATGCCGAAGGTCGCTTCCTGGCCCCGATGACGCATCCTGATGCCGCCCACCTGCATCTGACGGGCACGGGTCTGACGCATCTCGGCTCCGCCGCGACGCGTGACAGCATGCACAAGAAGACCTCCGAGGCCGCGGAAGAAACGCTGACGGACTCGATGAAGATGTTCAAGATGGGCCTCGAGAACGGCAAGCCGAAGGCCGGCGAAAAGGGCGTCCAGCCCGAGTGGTTCTACAAGGGCAACGGCTATGGTGCCGCCGCTCCTGGCGCCGCACTCGTCTCCCCATCGTTTGCGCTCGACGGCGGCGAAGAGCCCGAAATGGCCGGCATCTATGTGATCGCTGAGGACGGTACGCCGTTCCGCATCGGTTTCGCGCTCTCCAACGAGTTTTCCGACCACGTCACCGAGCGCCAGAACTATCTCTACCTCGCGCACTCCAAGCTGCGTCCGGCAAGCTTCGGCCCCGAGATCCGCATCGGCGCGGCGCCTGAGGATATCCGCGGCACCTCGCGCATCAAGCGCGGCGACAAGGTCATCTTCGAAAAGCCCTTCCTGTCGGGCGAGGCGAACATGTCGCACACCTTCGCCAACCTCGAATACCACCACTTCAAGTACGGCCTGTTCCGCGTCCCCGGCGACGTCCACGTCCACATGTTCGGCACGGCGACGCTGTCGTTTGCCGAAGGCATCAAGACGGAGGAGGGCGACGTGTTCGAGATCGAGGTCGCCGAGTTCGGCCTGCCGCTGCGCAATCCGCTGAAGATCGACGCCGAAGAAGAGATCGTCGTCAAGCAGCTCTGATTTCTCAGCTCTGGTTTCTAGGGCCCGGCGCATTGGCTGTCGGGCCATTCTTTCATAAGCGGTAAAGGAGGCTTGCAGGGCCCATGACCATTTATCAGAACCTGATCGCCGGCGAATGGATCGGCTCGGACGCAACCAAGAACATCAACCCGTCGGATACGAACGAAGTCGTTGGCCTCTATGCCGATGGTTCGGCAGAAGACACCAAGAACGCGATTGCCGCCGCCAAGGCCGCTTTCCCGGCCTGGTCGCGCTCCGGCATCTGGGAGCGCCACGTCATCCTGAAGAAGGCTGGCGACGAGATCATGGCGCGCAAGGACGAGCTCGGCGCGCTGCTCGCCCGCGAAGAGGGCAAGACGCTTCCCGAGGCGATCGGCGAGACCATCCGCGCCAGCCAGATCTTCGAATTCTTCGCAGGCGAAGTCCTGCGCCTTGCCGGCGAGACCATCCCGTCGGTTCGCCCGAACATCGGCGTCGAGATCACCCGTGACCCGCTCGGCGTCATCGGCATCATCACGCCCTGGAACTTCCCGATCGCCATTCCGGCCTGGAAGATCGCGCCGGCGCTCTGCTACGGCAACACCATCGTCTTCAAGCCTGCCGAGCTGGTTCCGGCCTGCTCCTGGGCGATCGTCGATATCCTCCACCGCGCCGGCCTGCCGAAGGGCGTCCTCAACCTCGTCATGGGCAAGGGCTCGGTCGTTGGCCAGGCCATGCTCGACAGCCCGGATGTCGCCGGCATCACGTTTACCGGCTCCACCGGGACCGGCAAGCGGGTCGCTGCCGCTTCGCTCGAGCATAACCGCAAGTTCCAGCTGGAAATGGGCGGCAAGAACCCGATGGTCGTTCTCGACGACGCCGACCTCAACGTCGCTGTGGAAGCTGCCGCAAACTCCGGCTTCTTCTCGACCGGCCAGCGTTGCACGGCGTCCTCGCGCCTGATCGTCACCGAAGGCATCCACGACAAGTTCGTGGCGGCGCTGACCGCCAAGCTCGAAACGCTTATCGTCGACAACGCCATGAAATCTGGCACGCATATCGGCCCCGTGGTGGATGAAAAGCAGCTGAAGACCGACACCGATTACATCGAGATCGGCAAAAAGGAAGGCGCCAAGCTTGCCTTCGGCGGCGAGCTCCTGAAGCGCGATACGCCCGGTTTCTATCTGCAGCCGACGCTGTTTACGGAAGCCACCAACCAGATGCGCATCTCGCGCGAGGAGATCTTCGGACCCGTCGTCTCGGTCATCCGCGTCAAGGATTACGAAGAGGCGCTGGCCACCGCCAACGATACGCCGTTCGGCCTGTCCTCCGGCATCGCGACGACCAGCCTCAAGCATGCGACGCACTTCAAGCGCAACGCCGAGGCCGGCATGGTCATGGTCAACCTGCCGACGGCTGGTGTCGATTTCCACGTTCCGTTCGGCGGCCGCAAGGGCTCTTCCTACGGCCCGCGCGAGCAGGGCAAGTACGCCGCCGAATTCTACACATCCGTCAAGACCAGCTACACGCTGGCCTGACGTCAAAATAGCGATACGGGCCGTCGCGAGGACGGCTCGGCATCCCTCAAAAGGCAGAAGACAATGTTTAAAAAAGCGGAATGGCCGCGCAAGCTTCGATCGCAGGAATGGTACGGCGGCACCAGCCGTGACGTCATCTATCACCGCGGCTGGATGAAGAACCAGGGTTACCCGCACGACCTGTTCGACGGACGCCCTGTCATCGGCATTCTCAATACCTGGTCGGACATGACGCCGTGCAACGGCCATCTGCGCGAACTGGCGGAGAAGGTGAAGGCGGGCATCTGGGAGGCCGGCGGCTTCCCGATGGAAGTTCCGGTCTTCTCGGCATCCGAAAACACCTTCCGCCCGACCGCGATGATGTACCGCAACCTCGCGGCGCTCTCGATCGAGGAAACCATTCGCGGCCAGCCGATGGACGGCTGCGTGCTGATGGTCGGCTGCGACAAGACCACGCCGTCGCTCCTGATGGCCGCTGCCTCCGTCGACCTGCCGTCGATCGTCGTCACCGGCGGCCCGATGCTGAACGGCTACTTCCGCGGCGAGCGCGTCGGCTCCGGCACGCATCTCTGGAAGTTCTCGGAAATGGTGAAGGCCGGCGAGATGACGCAGGCCGAGTTCCTCGAAGCCGAGGCCTCGATGAGCCGTTCGTCGGGCACCTGCAACACCATGGGCACCGCGTCCACCATGGCGTCGATGGCCGAAGCGCTCGGCATGGCGCTTTCGGGCAATGCTGCGATCCCTGGTGTCGATAGCCGCCGCAAGGTGATGGCGCAGCTGACCGGCCGCCGCATCGTGCAGATGGTCAAGGACGACCTGAAGCCCTCCGACATCATGACCAAGCAGGCCTTCGAAAACGCCATCCGCACCAATGCGGCGATCGGCGGTTCGACCAATGCCGTCATCCATCTGCTGGCCATGGCCGGCCGTGTCGGCATCGACCTGACGCTCGACGACTGGGACCGTTGCGGCCGCGACGTGCCGACGATCGTCAACCTGATGCCATCGGGCAAGTACCTCATGGAAGAGTTCTTCTATGCGGGCGGCCTGCCTGTCGTCATCAAGCGCCTCGGCGAAGCAGGCCTGCTGCACAAGGATGCGCTGACTGTTTCGGGCGAGACCATGTGGGAAGAGGTCAAGGACGTCGTCAACTGGAACGAAGACGTCATCCTGCCTGCTGAAAAGGCGCTGACACAGTCCGGCGGTATCGTCGTTCTGCGCGGCAACATGGCGCCGAAGGGCGCGGTTCTTAAGCCATCGGCTGCTTCGCCGCATCTCTTGACGCATCGCGGCCGCGCCGTGGTGTTCGAGGATATCGACGACTACAAGGCCAAGATCAACGACGACAATCTCGACATCGACGAGACCTGCGTCATGGTGATGAAGAACTGTGGTCCGAAGGGCTATCCAGGCATGGCCGAAGTCGGCAATATGGGTCTGCCGCCGAAGGTGCTGAAGAAGGGCATCACCGACATGGTGCGCATCTCGGATGCCCGCATGTCCGGCACCGCCTATGGCACCGTCGTTCTGCACACCTCGCCGGAGGCTGCCGTCGGCGGTCCGCTCGCGGTCATCAAGAACGGCGACATGATCGAGCTCGACGTACCGAACCGCCGTCTGCATGTCGATATCTCCGACGAAGAGATGGCGCGTCGCCTGGCCGAGTGGAAGCCGCAGCACGAGCTGCCGACCTCGGGCTATGCGTTCCTGCACCAGCAGCACGTCGAAGGTGCCGACACCGGCGCCGACCTCGACTTCCTCAAGGGATGTCGCGGCAGCGCGGTTGGCAAGGACAGCCACTAATCGGTCGTTTCGATCGGATGAATTGACGAGGAGGCGGGGCGAAAGCTCCGCCTTTTCCATTTCTGGGAGCAGGGAAGTTATAGTTAAAGATTTAATAAAATCGTGTTAGCTTGACCTCGCACTGGAAATGACGACGAGGCCAGACATGCGCAAGCCCGCGCCGAAAACCACTCACCACGACGCCGACGGGACCGAGACCGAAGACAATCGCCAGCTGGTGAACCGTCTGCTCGAGAACGCGCAGCGTGAGGTGAGGGCGGAGGCGCCTGTTGCTGTCGAAGAGGTCCGCGAGACGCGCCATTCGGTGCTCGAAATCGCCGTCCTCGTCTGCTTCATACCCTTCTACTGGCTCTACTCGCTGGCGACCCGCCGCACGGCTGAAAAATACGAGAGCCTCTGACCCGCCTTCACGATCCGCTCCGAACAGACCATTACGCTGGTCAACTGACGTCGCTGCCTTATGTGTCCTGGCATAGGCAACGAACGCGGGAGGAGCGCGTAATGGCAAAGAACACGATCTGCGTATGGTACGACAAGGATGCCGAGGAGGCCGCGCGCTTCTACGCGAAGACGTTTCCCGATAGCTCCGTCGGGAAGATCACGCGCGCACCGGGAGATTATCCCTCGGGCAAGGAGGGGCAGGTGCTCGTCGTCGAGTTCACCGTCGCCGGCGTTGCCTGCATCGGCCTCAATGGCGGTCCCGTCTTCAAGCACAACGAGGCCTTCTCGTTTCAGATCTCCACCGAGGATCAGGAAGAAACCGACCGCTACTGGAACGCGATCGTCGGCAATGGCGGCGAGGAGAGCGCCTGCGGTTGGTGCAAGGACAAATGGGGCGTATCATGGCAGATCACGCCGCGCGTGCTGACGGAGGCGATGAACGCCGGCGGCGCCGAGGCCAAGCGCGCCTTCGATGCGATGATGGACATGGGCAAGATCGACGTCGCGGCGATCGAGGCTGCCCGCAGGGGCTGAGCCATTGCTGGGCGACCCCAGCCATATTTCTTCTCCAGACCGCCCGTTCTCAGGAACGAAACGGGCGTCCTGCCGTTATCGCCGCAGGAGAGCGTCAATGCCAGGAGTGCGGAAACTGATTGTGCTGAGCGCGTTCAACATCGATGACAGCGGCGCTCTGGTGCACGCGTTCGAACCGCGCCGGATGAAGGGCGAGGACACGGCTGTCTATGTGGCCGAAACGATGGTCAACGACTATGCCGGCGTGGTCGTCTGGTGCCGCGAGGCCAATGTCGCGGTCGGCGAGCAGGGACCGTCGATCATTCTCTTCCAGTCGGGGCAGGTGCCGGAGTTCGATTAGACGCGTTCGAATAGCAGGGCGTGGGGGGGCGGGCCGGGGGGGCGCGGCGGGGCCGGGCCCGGAATAAAGGGAAAGAAAAAAAAACAAAACACCCCCCCCAAAAACAACCAAAAAAAAAAAAAAAAATAACAAACACACAAAAAA
>NZ_JBGLYS010000066.1:0-12149 GCF_047304155.1 Rhizobium sp. Rhizsp42
CCGACATCGCATCATCTCCGCTCATCGCTAAGACAGAGAATCACAACGGTGAGATTTTGCAACGGCTCCCGTTGGGGCGAAGGGAAGAAGGAGCGAGCGGCCACCCCGAATCTCTTCTCCCCAACGGGGAGAAGGTGCCGGCAGGCGGATGAGGGGGCCGCGTGGCACAACGCCCACCTCACCACCCACCCCATAGCAAAACGGGCGGAAAATCCGCCCGCTGCATTATCCATCATCCCAATCCGATCAAACGAACTGGCTGAGCCCCGGCACCGAGGCGACGACCTCGTCGACGACTTCCTTGCCGGCGTGCTGTTCGGCAATTGAAAGGGTTTCCTTGGCGAGCGATGTGATCTCGCCCATGCCGAGACCTTCGGACATCAGCTGCTGGCCGAGCGCCATGATGCCGCCGCCGCCGAGCGCGCCCATGATGCTGCCGAGAAGGCCGCCGCCGCCGGTTTCGCCGGCGCCGTTATACTGGGCAACCAGATCGGAGGCGCCCGGAATGGCTTCGATCATCCGGGCGACCGGGCCGTCGGCCGCTTCGCGCTGGAGAAAGCCAAGCATCATGCCGAGCGCCTTTTCGGCCACTTCGGCCGGAATGCCGACCCGTGCGGCTATCTGATCCACGATTTCATTCATCGTCATCCTCCTGGTTTTATTGACGTTAACGTCAACGTTAATCGACTTCGAGTGGCAACTCAAGGCATCCGGCGGGAGAGCGGACCAAGATTGGCGCTTATCCCAGTTTTCCTTTTAATGCAGACAGTTGTCGGCATTGCGGTCCCTGCTTATAACAGTCGAAGCATATTACAATGAACATGCGGATTATGCTCTCCGCATTTTGACGCAATCGGCGTCCGTCGCCGGCAGGGAGACCTTTCGCATGCTCGAGGATGGCAAGATCTACATCGGTACCAGCCGCAACCCTGATGACAGTATCAACACCCCCGAATATCTGGAACTCAAATACGGCAACCGCCACGGACTGGTGACCGGCGCCACCGGCACCGGCAAGACGGTGACGCTGCAGGTGCTGGCCGAAGGCTTCGCGAGGGATGGCGTTCCGGTCTTCTGCGCCGATATCAAGGGCGATCTTTCGGGTATCGCCATGAAGGGCCAGCCGCAGGACTGGATGACCAAGCGGGCCGAGCAGATCGGCTTTGACGATTACGAGGCGGACCAGTTCCCTGTCATCTTCTGGGACCTGTTCGGCGAGAAGGGCCACCGGGTGCGCACCACCATCGCCGAGATGGGCCCTCTCCTGCTCGCCCGACTGATGGATGCGTCGGAGCCGCAGGAAGGCGTGATCAACATTGCCTTCAAGATCGCCGACAAGGGCGGCCTGCCGCTGCTCGACCTCAAGGATTTCTCCGCGCTGCTCAACTACATGGGCGAGAACGCCACCGAGCTTTCCAGCCAGTACGGGCTGATCTCCAAGGCCTCCGTCGGCTCGATCCAGCGCGCGCTCCTGGTGCTCGAGCAGCAGGGCGCCGAGCATTTCTTCGGCGAACCGGCGCTGAAGATCACCGATATCATGCGCATAGACAATCGCGGCTACGGGAACATCTCGGTGCTCGCCGCCGACAAGCTGATGATGAACCCGCGTCTCTACGCGACCTTCCTCCTCTGGCTGCTGTCGGAGCTCTTCGAGGAGCTGCCCGAAGTGGGCGATCCGGAGAAGCCGAAGCTGGTGTTCTTCTTCGACGAGGCGCATCTGCTCTTCAACGACGCGCCGAAGGTGCTCGTCGAGCGTGTCGAGCAGGTGGTGCGCCTGATCCGCTCCAAGGGCGTCGGCGTCTATTTCGTCACGCAGAACCCGCTCGACGTGCCGGAGACGGTGCTGGCGCAGCTCGGCAACCGGGTGCAGCACGCGCTGCGCGCCTATACGCCGCGCGAGCAGAAGGCGGTGAAGACGGCCGCCGATACATTCCGTCCCAACCCGGCCTTCGACTGCGCCACCGTGATCACCACGCTTGGAACCGGCGAGGCGCTGGTGTCGACGCTGGAGGCCAAGGGCGCGCCATCGATCGTCGAGCGCACGCTGGTGCGGCCGCCATCCGGCCGCGTCGGGCCGCTGACGGATGCAGAACGCCAGCAGGTGATGGACAAGAGCCCGGTTCTCGGCGTCTACGACGAGGATGTCGACCGCGAATCCGCCTTCGAGATCCTGGCGGCGCGGGCGCAGAAGGCATCCGATTCCGATGCCGCCAAGCAGGCGCAGCCGACACAGCCGACCGAGGGAAGCGCGTCCGGCCGCTGGACGTTGCCGGGCTTCGGCGACGACGACAAGGACGAGAAACAGGCGCAAGGCCGCCCCCGCTCAGGCGGCTACCAGCGCGAGACGGTGGTGGAAGCGGCGATGAAGAGCGTGGCACGCACCGTGGCGACCCAGGTCGGGCGGGCGCTGGTGCGCGGCATTCTCGGCAGCCTGAAACGATAACCCTGATCCCTCAACTCTATTCGGAAGCGACCGCGTGACGTTGATTTGGAGAGAGTTGAACCCCGCAGAAAAGCAGATCATCCAGCGGCTGGCGCGACACGCCGCGCGCGGCGAGGTGCCGCCAGCCTGGGACTGCGACCACTACCGCGCCGCCGAGATCGACGCATCCGGCTCGCTGCGCCTTCGCCTGCGCGATAGGACAGATTGGCCCGCCGACCTGCCGGCGCATCCCGTCGCGTCGGGCTATTTCGACGACAAGGAGATCGCCGATCCCTACGGGCCGCTTGTCGATATCATCCTGTTTTCGGCCGCGGGCGTGCTTTCGGAGTTGCAGATCTATCGCAGCGACGGCGGCGTGATCCTGAAGGCGATCGAGGCCGATGCGATCTTCCTGATCACGGTGCATGAGCATCACGGTTGAGTTTTCGCGGCGGGAATGCTATCGCTGGGATACTTGAGAAAGGAGGGTTGCGCGTGACGATACATTTCCGATTCAATCGCCAGCGTGGCCCCGTCAACGCCCTGCAAATGCGTTTGCAGGGCTGACCAGAGACCGTTTCTCGACACCCTCTTCCTGGTCCGCCCCTCGTGGCACTGCAGCCGTGAGCCTATGCTCGCCTGCATGTTTCTAGATCCCCCGAGCTTGAGCATACGCGCGCGATGAAGGCTGATGCCCGCGACGCGCCTGTGCCTGCTCGCAAGACCAGAGCAAGATCATGACGACAATCCATATCCGCAATCTCGGCATCACCCTTGGCAAGCCGCTGTTTGCCAACCTCACGCTTGCGATCGGCGCCGGCGACCGCATCGGTCTTGTCGCCGCAAACGGGCGCGGCAAGTCCACGCTGCTGCGCTGCCTGTCCGGCGCGATAGAGCCGAGCGAGGGCGACGTCACCCGCTCGCGCGGGCTCACCATCGGCCATGTCGAACAGGACGTGCCGCCTGCCCTTCTTTCTCTGCCATTGCACGAGGCGGTGCTGAAGGCGCTACCCGAGGACCAGCAGCTCAACGAGAGCTGGCGGGTCGACATGGTGCTTGCCGGCCTCGATGTGCCCGACGAGATGCGCGAGCGGCCGGTGGGGCAGCTCAGCGGCGGCTGGCAGCGGCTGGCGATGCTGGCGCGCGTCTCCGTCACCGAGCCGGACGTGCTTCTGCTCGACGAGCCGACCAACCATCTCGACCTCGGCAAGATCGCCCGGCTGGAGGACTGGCTGAACGCCCTGCCGCGCGACATGCCCGTCATCATCTCCAGCCACGACCGCGCCTTTCTCGACGCCACGACGAACCGGACGCTGTTTCTGAGGCCCGAGCAGTCAGCGTTGTTTTCGCTGCCCTATTCGCAAGCGCGGGCAGCGCTCGACGACAGCGACGCGGCCGACGAGCGGCGCTACCAGCGCGACATGAAGACGGCGGAGAAGCTGCGCCAGCAGGCCGCCAAGCTCAACAATATCGGCATCAACTCCGGCAGCGACCTGCTCGTCGTCAAGACCAAGCAGCTGAAGCAGCGGGCGGAAAAGCTGGAGGATGCGGCCAAGCCCGCGCATCTGGAGCGCTCCTCGGGCGCGATCCGGCTTGCCAACCGCGGCACGCACGCCAAGGTGCTGGTGACGCTGGACGATGCGATCGTGGCAAGGCCAGACGGCACGCCGCTCTTCAAGACCGGCAAGCAGTTCATCTGCCAGGGCGACCGCATCGTTCTGCTGGGCGCCAATGGCATGGGCAAGAGCCGGATGGTGACGATGCTGCGCCACGCGATCCTGGAGGCCGAAGGTACTGTCGAGGGCATCAAGGCGACGCCGTCGCTGGTTCTCGGCTATGGCGACCAGGCGCTGAACGAGCTGATCGACGAGGAAACGCCGATGCGGATGATCCTCAGGCGCTTCGATGTCGGCGACGCGAGAGCCCGCGCGCTGCTTGCCGGCGCCGGCATGACGATCGAGATGCAGGGCAAGCCGATCGGCCGCCTCTCGGGCGGGCAGAAGGCACGGCTCGGGATGCTGGCGCTGCGGCTGACCAATCCGAACCTCTACCTGCTGGACGAACCGACCAACCATCTCGACATCGAGGGCCAGGAGGCGCTGGAGAGCGAATTGATGGCGCAGCAGGCAAGCTGCCTGCTTGTCTCGCACGACCGCGACTTCATCCGCAACGTCGGCAACCGCTTCTGGCAGATCGACGGCAAGAGGCTGGTGGAAGTGGAGAGCCCGGAAGGCTTCTTCGCCGCTGCCGCGACGGCTGCCTGATCGGGCGGCCGTTGGCTTAGGTCATAGCGAGGCCGGGCGGCGGTGATTTCTGCCGCCCCGGCCAGCAACGTTGATCGATCGCGATCAGCCCTGCCGAAGGGCCGCCAGCTGTGCCTGTGCATTGGCGGAGCGTGCCGCGGCCATGAGTTCCTTGGTGACCACGCGTTTGCCAACGGGAAACAGCGAGATGCCCGCAAGCTTGAAGTCCTGGAGGCCGAGCGGAATGCCGATGATCGTCACGAACATCAGGCAGCCATGCAGCACATGAGAGATCGCCAGGATGGCGCCGAATGGCAGCCAGATGATGTTTGCGATCAATCGAAATAGTGTCAGCCCGGCGCTGCTTTTGCCGGTGAGTTCGGCATGCGATACGACATCCCGTCCGAAGGGCCACAGGCTGAGCAAGCCGATCTCCCAGCAGGCGCGCGCCCACGGCAAGCCGATAATTGAAATAGTCATCAGTGCGGCGGCAAACCACCACATCAGTGCCAATGCCCATCCGCCGAGTATGAACCATAGAAAATTTGCGCCAGTACGCATGATGAAATCCCCTCATATCTATAAGACTAGATGAGCAATACATCGCGCCGCCGTCAATCTGTGCGCGAAGAATTTACATCTACAATTCACGCCGAACTTGCCCTTTGCAGGCAAAGGCGAAGTGCTGTCAGGGGAAATGTTTGCTCGCTTCAGAACGAGGCCGGCGCCTGCGCCAGCACGTTGAGCTTGCCGCCGCCGATGGCGTAGAGGCTCAAGCGGCGCTCGACCTGGCCCGATGGCGACAGGCGGAAGAGGCCGGTGACGCCGCGGAAGCCGACCTTGCTGGTCAGCGTCTCGGCGTTGAGGCCCGTCGGACCCTTGGTGCGGATGATGCCCGACGCGATGGCGATGGCGTCATAGCCATAGGCGGCATCGGCCGAGAGCGGGCGCTTGTAGTGGCGTTGGTAGCGCTCCGAGATCAGCGAGGTGGCCTCGGGCTCGACCATGGCGATCAGCGTGCCGTTGGCGGTCGGTTCGCGATAGGTCTGCGGCGGCCAGGCGCTGGTGCCGACGAAATTGAGATTGCTCTGGCCGCCGGCCTTGATCGCCCCTTCGATGGTGGTGGTGATCGCCGTGCGGCCGAGGATGAGGACCGTATCGGCCTGCTGCAGCTGCGGCTTGGCCGTCTGCACGGCGGCTGCGGCCGCCGCATCCGTCAGGTCATATCTGGTGATACCAAGAAAGGTGCCGCCCGAGGCGCGGATGGCGTCCGCCAGCCTGAGATCGGCAGTTTGCGGGAGATCCCGCTGTGCGAAAACGGCCACCTTCTTGTGGCCGCTGGCGGCGGCTGTGCGCAGGCCTTCCAGCGCGCTGTCGGTCTCGCTCGATGCGAGATTGTAGACATTGCCTGATGTTGCCGGCACGGGCTGGCCGAGATTGAGGAGCGGCGGGCGCTGGTCGGAGGGCATGGCGGCGACGGCCGCCGTGGTCGCCGGCGGCAGGTAGCTGATGAGGATCGCCGAGCTTCTGGACTTGGCGGCGGAGACGGCGGCGGATGCCGCAGCGGGGCTTGCGACGTCGATCACCTTGACGAAGGCCTGGTTGGCGCCGAGTTCGCCGATGCCGAGCGCTGCGGCATCCCTGACATCGCGTGACGGGCCTTCGAAGAGCCCGTTCGAGCCCTTCTGCATCAGCAAGGTGATCTCAGCACCGTTTTCGCCGAAGCTTTCCTCGACGTCGCTCGATGGCGGCTTGATGTCGTTGGTCTTGACGTTCCTGGCGATGCCATCGACATCGGACTGGCAGGCGGCAAGTGCGCCGCAGGAGAGCACGACGGCGAGAAGCAGGAGCGATCGTGCGGCTTGCGCGCCCTTGCGGGCTGCGCGAAGGACGCCGCGTAAACCATGCGCGCCACGCGCCTCATCCCTGCCCTTAACGATCACTGCTTCCCCCAAACCCTGTCAGGCCGTCTGTAGCGGCCATTTCGCGGCCTCATATCTGCATAGGCATTTGGCGAAAGCAAACCCTTCCCCCAAACTTGGTTGACGGAAAAGCTAAAATTTTCAGCTTTTTTGAGCGGATAACTTCGTCCTAAGTTATCCACGCTTCCAAACCCGATATTTATGGCTGATCGGTACATTTCTCCCAACAAGTGGAGAAATTAAGTCCCGTGACCAAAAGAACAAAAACAAACAAAATCGCTTTTATCGCATTTCTTTCGGCATTTTCTTCTTTTTCTTACAATAACGCATCTGCCTCTGTTCTTTATAATACAGAAGCATACGGCGCATCTTACTCCAGCTATATTTCGGCAAGCATCGCCGAGCAGGCGGCAAGCGCCGTCAGCGTCGGTGGCATGGCGCGCCTCGTCACGCTTGCCGGACGCGGTCTCGCACAGGCTTTCGGCTCGATCGATCTCGCGACCCCGAAGACGCCGGCGCCGGTTGCGGCCGCCGCGTTCAGCCCCGACACCACCGCATCCGTGAAGCCGGCAACCCGCCCCTCGATCGCCGCGCGGCCCGATGATGGCGGCGTGTTCGGATCGGTGGCAATTCCCTTCAAGCGCCTGGCAGCCCTGAAGCGGCTGGCGCCTTCGCTGGACGAAATGACCAGCGGCACCGCCATTTCCTGCGGCGCGGGCAAGTGCACTGAGGCCGTCACGGCGGTCAAGGCATCGTTCGCCAAGACCTCGCAGGCATCGCTGCGCGACAAGATGAACACGATCAACACCACGATCAACCACACGATCCGCTACGCCCGCGACATCGACACCTACAAGGTCGCCGATTACTGGGCGACGCCTTCCGAGACGCTGAAGCGCCAGCAGGGCGATTGCGAAGATTTCGCGATCCTGAAGATGGCGGCACTCAATGCCGAAGGCGTCGACCTGAAGGATATGGCGATCGTCGTTCTCTTCGACCAGAAGCGCCATTTCTACCACGCCGTTCTCTCGGTCTCGGCCGGCGGCAACCACTATATTCTCGACAACATGCGCGACGAGGTTCTGGCCGACAGCCGCCTGCCCGATTACATGCCGCTCTATTCGATCGCCGGCGGCAAGGGCTACCTGCACGGCTCGCGCGTTGGCGGCAGCCAGATGGCATCTGCCATGCCGATCGAAAAGGTCGCGCCTGGCGAAGGTGTTGCCTTCTGATCTGAAGGCAATGGCGAGGGCCGGGGCTGGCCTCCTCTCGCATCCAGCTTCGATACCGAGGCGAAATGGAGCCGCCGGCGCTGCATTGCCGGCGGCTTTTTCATGTCGGTCCCCTGACTTAGCCGAGATATTTGTCGAGTTCGCCGAGGATCGAGGTCCAGCCCTGGATGTGACCGTCACGGGCGCCTTCGCTACGGAACTTCACCTGCCTCAGCGTCAGCTCGGTTGCGTCAGGGCCGATCTCCTTGAGATCGATGGTGACGACGCTGTCATCCAGCGAGTGCGGGGATTCCCAGGTGAAGGACAGGCGCGAATAGGGATCGACTTCGAGATAGGTGCCGGAATGCGGGATCTCGCGCTCTGAAGTGACCATCACGATCATGAAGCGGCCGCCCTTGACCGGATCGGTAGTGACATCTCGGGCGTCGAAATTGCCCGATGGCGTCTTCATGAATTTTGCCAGTGCTGTTGGCGAGAGCCAGGCGTTGAAAATCTTCTCGCGCGAGGCGGCGATCTTGCGGCTTACCGTCAGTTCAAGTTCGGACATTACTTCACTCCTTTGAAACGAGTAACTCTTCCAACGCCGTCAGGCGCAGCTCCCATATCGACTTCAGTTGCGCGAACCAGTCTTCCGTCAGTCTCAGCGGTTCAAGCTCCGCGGCAATGAAATGCTCGCGGCCCAAAGTACGCCGGGTGACCAGCCCTGCCTCCTCCAGAACCTTGATGTGCTTGGAGACGGAATTCAGGGACATGTCGAAATGAGCAGCGAGCCCCGTCACCCTGAGAGGCCCCTCTTGCACGAGGAGCGTCAGGATCTGCCGCCGCGTGGTATCCCCCGCGGCCTTCAATATCCGTGACAGTGCGTCTTCATCCATTTCATTCACCCATATGGTTGAATATATCCATATCCAAGCGATAGTCAACCACATGGATGAATATCTTTATAGAGGTGAAACGTGCCCTCCCCTGAAACTTTCGCGGCATTTGAGAAATGGCCGGATTTTGTGTATGTTGTGCATGTTACGGAAAATGGAGGCCAGCATGCCGCGTGTCCCTGCTTCGGAGTTTCAGAAGAATTTTGGCGAGTGGCACGACAAGGTCCAACAGGCACCGGTCGAGATCACCAAATACGGCAGGCCGACCGCCTATCTCGTCTCGGCGGAGATGTTTCATCAGCTTTGGGATCGTTTCAGGGTTTCGCTTCCCGTGGGCGCGCTTTCGGAAAGCGAAGTGGACCTGATCATGCAGGCGCGCGTGGAGACCGACACGCCTTACAATCTGGATGACCTGCCAGATATCGACGAGGATGATGTTTCACCCAGGCTGAAGCGATGACGCGATGAAAATCCCCGCCCTGCCGCCCATCGGTCATGTCGTCGCCTACGAATATCTGTGGGCCAGCAAGGCCAGGACGCGGCAGGACGGCGAGAAGGTTTATCCGACCGCGCTGATCCTATCGACGCGCGACGAACTCGGGTCGACATTCGTCTATGCGCTCGGCATTTCCCATATGCGCCCACCCGAAGGCCGCAGGGCGCTCGAGGTGCCCGCGAAATTGCGTGATCACATCGGGCTCGATGCCAAACCGCAATGGATCTACACCGACGAGGTCAACGCTTTCGTCTGGCCCGGTCCGGATCTGCGCCCGGCGCAATGGATATCCCAGCGCCGGATCGTCGAAGACACCTGCGTGCTCGGCGCATTGCCTGAAGACTGGTTCAATCTGGTCAAGAACCATTTCCATGAGAGCTACAGGCTCGATCGCATGAGGCTGACGAAGAGAACCTTGTAGCCAAGGCTTACAGCATGATTGCGAACTTTTGCGCGGCGACGCCGTTTGGCTTCCAGAATTCGCTGACGGAGGAGAGACGCAATGAGCGAAATTACCGGAGGATGCCTCTGCGGCCGCGTTCGTTTGACTGTATCCGGTGCGCCCTATCGGGTCGGCATCTGTCATTGCATGGATTGCCGCAAGCATCATGGGGCGCTGTTTCATGCGTCTGCGATCTTTCCCGAGGATGCGGTGCGGGTCGAGGGAGAGACGGGGGAGTATAATGGGCGGTTCTTCTGTCCGCGCTGTGGGTCGCCGGTGTTTGGGCGGAGCGGCGATGAGGTCGAGGTCAATCTTGGGTCGCTTGATCAGAAGGATCAGTTTCAGCCGACCTATGAGCTGTGGACCATCCGCCGCGAGGGGTGGCTTCCGGCGTTTCCGTTGAAGCATCGGTACGAGCGCGACCGGGATGCGGCGGGGCGTTCCGAGGATTAAGATGGATCAGTAGCGGGAGATGTAGCCGATCAGCATCGACTTTTCGTGCGTCGGCGCCAGCGCCAAGTTGATCTGGCCTTTCATGGTCTGGGTACCGACGGTGATGGTAAAGCCTGTCGCCAGCGTCTTGCCCTTGTTTCGCGACAGGGTGGCGATAGCTTCCTCGATCTGGGTGTCGATCGAGAAACGCAGGCTCTTGGTCAGCTGCGCGAGATCGCCGAGCGGCAGGCGCTGGCGCAGCATCGACAAGAAGGCGTCGTTGAAGAGCTGCACCTTCTTTTCATGCGTCAAAAGGATCGCCGGCGACGGCGAGGCCTGGATGATGGCGTTGACATTGGCGAGCGAGGAGATGTCCTCGACCGTATCCAGCCGGCGCAGCGCCCATTTGAGGCTGAGGACGCGCAACAGCGAAGCGAGATTGCCGGATTCCGGCATCTGCGAGGCGGTGTAGTGCACGAGATCGGCGGTCGACATCTTGCCGGAGGCCGACATGCGGCTGAGGCCGTCCCAATAGATGCGCTCCAGCCGGATGCCGCGACGCTCGCCGCCACGACCGGCCACGGCCCGGAAACGCGGCTCGATCTCTTCGGCATCGATCGCGGGCAGTTGCTCGTCTGATGGTTCGAGATCGGTTGCGTCTTGAATTCCGGGCTTGACGATCAGCATGGTCAGCGCTCCGTCAGCGCTTCGGTGCGCGCCTTGTTGATCGGCTTCATGAGATAGCTGAGCACGGTCTTGCTGCCGGTCATGATCTCAACCGAGGCAACCATGCCCGGGATGATCGGATAGGTCTTGCCGTCGCGCGCGAGCTCCGACTTGTCGGTCTTGACCTGCACGAGATAGTAGGTCTCGCCCTTTTCCTTCTCCACCAGACTGTCGGCCGAGATGTTTTCGACGATACCTTCGAGGCCGCCGAAGATCGAGAAATCATAAGCCGTGATCTTGACGATGGCCGGCTGGCCACGGCGGATGAAGGCGACGTCGCGCGGCGAGATCTTGGCTTCGACGAGCAGCGTATCGGCCGTCGGAACGATGCCGGCGATGACGCGGCCAGGATCGACATAGGCGCCGATGGTGTTGACCTCGAGCGTGTTGACGATGCCATCAACAGGCGAGCGGATATCGGTGCGCTTGACGCGATCGGATGCGCCACGCACGGTTTCGTCGACGACGGAGAGCTCGGCCAGCGCCTGCGCCTTATCCGTCAGCGCCTGCTGGCGCAGTTCGAGAGCGAGATCGCCGAGCTGCAGTTTTGCTTCCTGCACGGCGGCCTGAAGGCGATCGATGCTTTCCTGATAGACCTTGAGCTGGCCCTGCTGATCGGTGAGGTCGCGCTCGGTCTTCAGCACTTCGGTCTCGGCGACCAGCTTCTTCTTGGCGAGCGGGCTGATCAGGTCGTACTGGCGCTGGGCGCCGTCGATGTTCTGCGTCAGGCGGTCGATATTGGCGTGCGCCTCGCTGAGTTCGTTTTCGCGCTGGCGGACGCGCTCTTTCAGCACGCCGAGCTTGTTGGTGTAGCTGGCGCGATCGGCGGCGAAAAGCTGGGCCTCGTTGGCGCAGACTTCCTTGGCGACGGCCAGAATATCCTCAGGGCAATTGTAGGGCTCGTCGTACTTGCCCTCTTCTTCGAGCTTCAGGCGCGCCACCTTGGCGCCGAGCGCGCGGGCCTTGGCAACCGATTCTCCGAGTGTCGAGGTGGTGGTGGTGTTGTCGAGCTGGACCAGCAGCTGCCCCTTGCGCACGACCTGGCCGAGAACGACGGCGATCTGCTGGACGACGCCGGGCTCGGACGACTGGATGATCTGCGTCTTCGAGACGGGAATGACCTTGCCTTCGCCGCGGGCGATCTCATTGATCTTGGCGATCGCCGCCCAGGCAACGAAACTGGCGATGACGAGCGCCACAAGGCCGAGAATGGCGCGGGCGAGAAAGGGCGGGTTGTCGTGCTTGTTCTTCATGACAGCTTAACCCCCGGCACGATCGGCGTGACATTTGCGGCCGTCGCCGGGCCGACAGGCGCGCCGGTTGCAACCGAGGCTACCGGCATCGGGTGCAACCGGCGCG
>NZ_JBGLYS010000067.1:0-12037 GCF_047304155.1 Rhizobium sp. Rhizsp42
TGGAAGCGCAGCAATGTGTGAAGCTTACCGTTACTAATAGCTCGATCGGCTTAATTGTTCTCATTGCTTATGCTCATCAAACAGATGACGCCAAGGCGTGTTCAAGACTAAAAATGCAGTGAAAACTGCACCAGCTTCTCAATTGTTGCGCTTCGCTGACCTGGTGGTTATGGCGGGGCGGCTGCACCCGTTCCCATTCCGAACACGGCCGTGAAACGCCCCTGCGCCTATGGTACTTCGTCTTAAGACGCGGGAGAGTCGGTCGCTGCCAGGTCTGCTAAACGCAACAACAAATCTTCTCATCATGAAACTTCGGCCCAGCCGAAAACATCGGGCCGCGCAAGCGGCCTTTTGCTTTTGCTGGTTCGAACATACAGAATGAAACTTAGACGCACCTGATCTATAATGGTGCGTCCCTTACAGGAACAAAACCCAATAGGGTTTTGCACTTGGCGCGGGGTGGAGCAGCCCGGTAGCTCGTCAGGCTCATAACCTGAAGGCCGCAGGTTCAAATCCTGCCCCCGCAACCAATCTTCTTATCTCCCAAAACACAATAAACCTGAGCCCTGTCGGCTCGCGGACTTATCCTGTAATAAGATCGGCATGAGCACGTCCTTCCTGTTTTCCGGTCCCGACAACGCACCCGTGACGATCCTTCTCGCGCATGGTGCCGGCGGCGCCATGGATTCGGCGGGCATGGAGCGGTTTTCCGAGGCTCTGGCTGCGGCTGGAATGCGGGTCGCTCGGTTCGAGTTCGGTTACATGGCCGAGCGACGGCTGTCCGATCGGCGTCCACCGCCGCCGAAGGCGGAGACGTTGATTGCGGAATATCTGGCGGCGGTGCGCGACCTCCACGCCAGCCGTCCGCTTGTGATCGGCGGCAAGTCGATGGGTGGGCGGATTGCCAGCATGGTTGCCGATGATCTTTATCGCTCGGGCGATATCGCGGGATTGCTGTGCCTGGGCTATCCGTTTCATCCGATGGGAAAGCCGGCGCAATTGCGCACGGCGCATCTCACCGCAATCGAGACGCCGACGCTGATCTGTCAGGGGACGCGGGATGCGTTCGGGACGCGCGAGGAGGTCGCGGGCTATGCGCTTTCGCGCGCGATCGACATTTTCTGGCTTGAGGATGGCGACCACGATCTGAAGCCGCGCAAGGCTCTCTCCGGCTTCTCGGCGGCGGATCATATGGCGGCGATGGCGTCGCGGGTCGGCGCCTGGGCGGTTGGCTTGCGGCGTTGATCTGTCTTTCCTAAAACACTCTACGCTTGACTAACTGCGCCCGCTTCTGCATCCTGGCGTTGAAATATCAGCATGCGATCCGATCAGTGTCTGCCGAGGGGGAACATTGTGAGAGATGGTGCCGGTTGCGGCGTGTTCGTCGTTTTATTATCCGTATTGGGGGCTGGGACGCCCGTTCTTGCGGATGACCTCAAGATCGCCATGCCGAACTGGCCGTCTGGCCAGGCGACGGCCTTTATTCTCAAGGTCGCGATCGAGAAAGAGTTCAATCAGCCTGCTCTCGTCCAGGAGATGGGTACGCTCAACGCCTTTGCCGGGCTGGAGAAGGGGAGCGTCGACATCCACCCGGAGGTCTGGCAGCCCAATCTCACCGATGTCATCGAGAAATTCGTGACCGAGAAGGGCGTGGTCGTTCTGGCCAAGCACACGGTTCCGGCATGGCAGGGCATCTGCGCGACGCCTGCGGCGGCCGAGAAGGGGATCACTAATATCGCCGATCTCAGCGATCCCGACAAGACCAGTCTTCTCGATACGGATGGCGACGGCAAGGGCGAGATGTGGATCGGCGCGCCGACCTGGTCTTCGACAGGGATCGAGCGTGTGCGGGCGAACAGCTACGGTTACGCCAAGACGATGACGCTCGTGGAGGCCGAGGAGGAAGTGGCGATGGCCGGCATTGACGCCGCAGTCGCGACCGGCCAGCCGGTGGTGTTTGCATGCTATGCGCCGCATTTCGTCTTCGACCTGCACAAGATCGTCCGGCTTGAAGAACCAAAGCACGATGCGGCCAAATGGTCGTTGGCAAGTGCGACCGATCCGCTCTGGATCAAGAAGTCCTCGGCCACGACGGGCTGGGATACGGCGACCTTCCGCATCGCCTATGCGACGTCGCTTGCCAGCAAGCACCCGGAGATCGCGGCCTTCCTTGAAAAAGTCGACCTGACGCCGGAGGAGGCGACGGCGATGAGCTATGCGCTCGAGGTGGAGCGGCAAGCGCCGCTTGGCTATGCCAAGGCATGGGTGGAGCGCAATGCGGCGCGGATCGATGGGTGGGCGAAGCCATGAGGACGCGGTCTTCTTTTCTGGCGACATGCGGTGCGGCGTTCGGCTGGGTAACCCGGCGCTTGCGCAAGGGGCTGCCGTTTGCTGCTGCGGCGGTACTGCTTGCGCCCGTGATCGTGCTGGCGCAGACGCAGATCTATGACGCCAAGACGCGGACATGGGTCGATTACGACAGCAAGAAGGCCCGGCAATATTACGCGCGCAACAAGCAATCGCCGGAGGCCTTTCGCAGGCAGATCGTGACCTTCCGCACCGCGGAGCCGCCGGGGACGATCATCATAGACGGCAACCAGCATTTTCTCTACCTCGTGCAGCCGGGCGGACAGGCGATCCGCTACGGCATCGGCGTCGGCCGCGATGGGTTCGGCTGGGCGGGGATCGTCCGGGTCGGGCGCACGGCGGAATGGCCGGTATGGACGCCGCCGGCCGAAATGGTGGCGCGCGATGCCAATGCCGCCAAATGGGCGGCCGGCATGCCCGGCGGGCCGGAAAACCCGCTCGGAGCGCGGGCGCTTTATCTCTACGCCGGCGACCAGGACACGATCTACCGCATTCACGGCACGGCCGAACCCTGGACGATCGGGCTCGACGTGTCATCGGGGTGCATCCGGCTCAACAATGACGATGTCACGGACCTGCATTCTCGGGTGCAGATCGGCGCCAAGGTCATCGTGCTGATGCAGGGGGCCGCGCTCTACAAGGGTATCTGATCGACAGCGCCGGCATTGGCCGGCGATTGATCGGGGCTGAATTTATCAACGTCTGGAGGGGACAGATGTCGAGAGAGGAATTGAAGCGAGGCGGTCGGGCACTTGTGGGCCTGGCCGGACTGTTGTCGTTGGGGGCCTGTACGCCGGCGCCGCCCCCACCTGAAGCCATGGCGCGCACCACGCTGATGACGGCGCCGGCCGATCTGCAATTGCTTTGCGCCAATGCAGTGACGAGCAGCGCCGGAGCCGGTGTCAAAGTCCTGCCGACAGGCTCTCGGCTGCAGCCGGACGGGACATTCGCCGTCGATCTGGATGCAGGGGGTAAGAAATACTCCTGCATCGTCGACAATAACGGCAGCGTTCGCTCGGTCGCTCCAGTCTGAGCGCCGTAGGGAGCGCATCGAGCCTTGGCCTGTGAAGACCAGGCTTTGGCCGCCGTCACACGGCGGTGAGTGTCAGCGTGACTTTACCGAAGCGGGGGCAGGCGGCCTCGAGCGTGATCTCGCCGGTCAGGCCCGTGGTCTCGATCCAGAGACCGGCCGTGCCGCCCTGGAGCGGAATGGTGCTGGGGCCGACGATCTTTGCCGGGCCGGTGAGTGATATCGTCACCACTTCGTTCAGGAAGGGCAGGCGCTGGCCCTGCTGGTCCAACGCGCGCAGAACGACGCGGGTGGTGTCGCGTTCGCGTGCCTTCAGCCGGGTGCTGTCGGCCACTACCTGCAGCGTCGTCGGCAGCGGATCGGCGACCAGCGTCAACTGCGCGACGGGCGCGCCGTCGATATAGCCGGTGAAGCTGCCGTCGATCCATTTCTGGCCCCAGATGCCGAGTTCGTCGGCGGTGAAATGGCGGTGGTCGAAGACCACAGGGGGATGCGGCAGGTGCGGGAAGTTCTCGTAATCGGGACCGACGCGCTTGGTCACCGAGCCATAAGTCAGTTCGACCTCGTCGCAATTCGTCAGCACGATCAGCGGGAGCACACCGCCGATATTGCGCTCGCCGCGCGCCCAGAAGGTCACCGGCTTCATGATGACGTCTTCGGAGGGTTCGCACTGGCTGGCATAAGCGTAAGCGGCGAATTTCGGTTCACGGAACATGTCCATGACGCCGTGGTAGCAGATGCGGTCGCCGGAGCCGAAATCCTTGTGGGTGTTGTAATCGAACATGCACCAGCCGATGGCGCCTGCTATGTCGGGATCGCCATAGGCGGCGTTCAGCACTTCCAGGTGGCGGCGGACATGTTCGGCCTGGCGCGCTTCCTGGTCGTAGATCTTGGTCGGGTACATGTGACCACCGAATTCGGTGATCATGTAGGGCACCTTGTAGGAGAGGCCGGTGCTTTCCTGCTGCGGGCGCAGCGGCGTGCGCGGGCGGTTGGTGCCGGGCAGCTCCTCGTTGCCGAGGATGAAGTCGTTCATCGTGTAGACGTCCTCCAGCAGCTCGCTATCGGTGATGTAGCGAACGCCGCCGGTCGGTCGGGTGGGGTCGAGTTCGCGGGCAAGCCGGTTGGTCTCGGCGTAGAAATGGTGGCTGTCCTGGCTCTCGTTGATGCGCACGCCCCAGATGACGATCGACGGATGGTTCCAGTCGCGCTCGATCATCCGGCGGACGTTGCGGATCGATTCATGCTGCCATTCCTGGTCGCCGATGTGCTGCCAGCCGGGGATCTCCTCGAAGACAAGCAGGCCGATCTTGTCGCAGCGATCGAGAAACCACTTCGATTGCGGATAGTGCGAGGTGCGGACCATGTTGCACTTCAGCACGGATTTCATGATGTCGGCGTCGCGTTCCTGCGCGGAGCGTCCGGCGGCATAGCCGACATAGGGGAAGGATTGGTGGCGGTTGAGGCCGCGCAGCTTCAGCGGCCGGCCGTTGAGGCGGAAACCCTCGGGCGTGAATTCGGCCGTGCGGAAACCGAAGCTGGTCGTCAGCCTGTCGGAACCATGGCTGGTCTTGAGCTCCACCGTCATCTGGTAGAGTTCCGGATTGTCGATATCCCAAAGCGCGATACCGGTGAGGCCGCTGAAATCAAGCGTGGCGTCGTCGCCGGTCGTCTCGGCTGATGCGGTGGCCAGCACATTGCCATCGATATCGGCAAGCGAGGCCGTCAGCGTTCCCAGGAAGTGCAAGTTGCGAGGGTTGGAAAGATGGACGCGGACGGAGGCCGACTTTTCTTCCGCGAGCACATTCGTGGTCTCGATCTTGACGTTCTGGATCGAGACGGGATCGGTGACCTTCAGCCAGACTTCGCGATAGATGCCGGCGTAAGTCAGGTAATCGATCGCGCCGCCGAAGGGCGGGATGGCGGGGTTCTCGCTGCCGTCTATGGTGACCGATATCAGGTTGTCGCCGCGTTGCAGGCCGTTGGTCAGGCGCGCCTCGAAGGGGGTATAGCCGTCCTTGTGGGCGATGATTTCCTCGCCGTTCAGATAGACCACGGCGTCGGCCATGGCGGCGTCGAATACCAGCGAGACCTCGCGACCCTCGAATTCCGGCATCCAGCGCAGCAGTTTCTGATAGGTGAAAGCGCGCTGGTAGCTCGCTTCATCGAAATAGTTGAACGGGAGTTCGACCGCCGTATGCGGAAGGTTCACGGTGAAGCGGCCGTCGAAATCGAGCAGCAGATGCTGGCCGGCACCCTGATGGAAAGCCCAGGATTCGTTATAGGGAACGATGGAACGCATGTCAGTTTCTCACGGCAGTAACGGTATGGGGGACGGAGGCGCAGCGAGGCGCAACAAGCGGTCTCGACTGCGCGTTCAATGTCGGTTTTGGCTTACGGGTACTGGGCGCCGTTGGTCGTCGTGTAAATGGCGTAGACCGATTGCGTCGCGGTTATGAACAGGCGGTTCTTCTTCTGGCCACCGAAGGTGATGTTGGAGACCGTCTGCGGAACCTTGATCTTGCCGAGAAGGGTGCCGTCTGGCGCGAAGCAGTGAACGCCGTCGGCGGCACTGCTCCAGAGGTTGCCGGCAACGTCGAAACGGAAGCCATCGGGCACGCCGTTGTCGATCGAGCAGAAGTAGCGGCTGTTGGTCAGCTTGCGGTCATCGACGACGTCGAAGACGCGGATATGGCGGGGCACCTCGTGGTTCGAAGAGCCTGAATCGGCGATATAGAGCTGCTTTTCATCCGGCGAGAAGGCGAGGCCGTTGGGCTGGATGAAGTCGGTGGCGACCGCTTCGATTTCGCCGGTTCCGGCATCGATGCGGTAGACGTTTCTGGTTTCCTGCTCGGGCTCGGCCTTGTGGCCTTCATAATCGGACATGATGCCGTAGCTCGGATCGGTGAACCAGATGGAGCCGTCGGAGCGAACGACGACGTCGTTGGGCGAATTCAGCCGCTTGCCCTTGTAGCGATCGGCAAGCACGGTGATACGGCCGTCAGGCTCCGTGCGGGTGACGCGGCGGCCGCCATGTTCGCAGGATACCAGCCGGCCCTGGCGATCGCGGGTGTTGCCGTTGACATAGTTGGATGGGGAGCGGAAGACCGAGGCGCCGCCATCGGGCACCCAGCGCATGATGCGCTCGTTGGGGATGTCGCTCCAGAGCAGGCAGTTGAGATCGGAGAACCAGACGGGACCCTCGGCCCAGCGGCATCCGGAATAGAGTTCTTCCAGTCTGGCGCTGCCCGCGATCAGGCGATTGAAACGATCGTCTCTGATGTCATAAAGCGCATCTTGCGACACAGGCTGCTCCTCCCAAAGCGATTTGATCTCCTTCGTAAACGTAAACGAAGCCGCGTGCCAGAGCCCGGCCGCGCAAAAGGCCGAGGCTACCGTATTTTTGGCTTTCGCAATTTTTCAGAGTGGGGCTTGCGGGTGCGGCGAGCCGTCGTAGGCACCCCAGATCGACTGGTCGAAGCAGATCATCGAGCCGGTCATCAGGCCGGATTCGGACGATGAGAGATAGGCGCAGGCGCGGGCCACTTCCGCGGGGTCAACGAGGCGGCCGAAGGGCTGGGCGGCGGCGGCTTCGTCCAGCCAGTTGGCGGCGGCGCCGTGGAATTCGCGCTGGATGCGGTCCTCGCCTTCCGAGGCCATCCAGCCGATGTTCAATCCGTTGACGCGGATACGGTTGCGCAGCAGCGCATAAGCGGTGTTCTTGGTCAGCGTTTCCAGCGCGCCCTTGGAGGCGCAATAGGCGGCGATGAAGGGCTGGCCGGCCTTGGCCGACATCGAGCCGATATTGACGATGGTGCCCTCGGTTTTTTCGCGGCGCATGATTTTCACGCTTTCCTGGATCAGGAAAAAGGGCGCGCGCACGTTGATCGCAAACATGGCGTCGAAGAGCTCGGGGCTGGTGTCGAGAATGGTGCCGCGATCGGTGGTGGCGGCGGCGTTCACAAGCGCATCGACGCGACCGAAGGCCTTGTCGCAGGCCTGCACGACCTTGCTGGCATCCTCCACCTTGGAGAGATCCGCCTGGACATAGACCACCTCGGCGCCGGTCGCGCGTGAGATCTCCTCGGCCTTCGCGCGGCCCTTGTCGGCGTTGCGGCCGCAGATGACGATGCCCTTGGCGCCGCGCTCGGCAAACAGCCGGGCGATGGTGGCGCCGAGGCCCTGCGTGCCGCCGGTGACGATGGCGATCTTGCCGTCGAGGCGGCTGTGGTCTGTGCTCATATATGGTTCCTCCCTATGGTCTGTGACTGATGATGCGCGAATGGCCCCTCGCGACGCGAGAGGCCTTTTGTGGTTGCTGTTGTAGGAAGTGCTTCCTTTAGCTCAGCTTCTTCTCCGCCTGTTTCGCCAGTGCCTCGGCGAACATCTCGTCGCTCCAGCCCGCCGCAAGTGCTTCGTGCATCAGCTGCGCCTGCGTCTTCGGCGCGAGACCGCCGAGCGGTGGGTCGCGGTCGAGATTGGTGGGGAAGGAGTAGCCCTCGGCGCAGGCGGCGACCGCATTGGCGATTTCTGATTGCGAGAGCGTGTCGGAAAGCCGCTTCAGGGCCGGGAAGAGGGTGGCGCTCATGCGCTGGCGGTCGACCGTTTCCATGGCGCGACCGAAGGCGGAGGAGACCTGCAGCAGGTTGGCGACGCGCTTGATATCGGCCGAGCGGTTGGTGCCGGCGGCATGGAAGAGCGCCGGGTTGAAGAAGACGACGTCGCCTTTCTTCAACGGTAGCTGCACGTGGTTCTTCTCGAAATAATCGCGGAATTCCTGGCGCTTGAGGGCGAGATAGCCCGGCAAATAGGTCTGGCTGTTCGGCAGGAAGAGCGTCGGTCCGCTTTCGAGCGGCATGTCGCAATGGGCGACCGCGCCCTGCAGCGTCAGCACCGGCGAGAGCCTGTGGACGTGGACCGGAAACTGCTCGATCACCTGAGAGGACTGGAAGCCGAGGTGATAATCGCGATGCGCGGATTGGGCGGCGCCACCGGGATTCACGCGGTTGACCTGCGCGGTCATCTGGTAGCTCGGGCCAAGCCATGCCTGGCTTGCCAGCGCCACGATCGGGTTGGCGTAGTATTCGGCGAAATTGTCGGGGTCCGCGAGGCAGTGCTTTTCGAGCGAGTTCCAGATGCGGTCGTTGGCGCCGGCCTTGGCGAAGTGATCGCCGCCGCCCGTCGATGTACGATGCTGCTCGGTAATGATGTCGTCGAAGATCTTGCTGGCGCGGTCGATGACGCCGGTGTCCTCATAGGCGCCGGTGAAGACGACGACGCCGGGGCCTTCGGCGAAGGCTTCGCAGATCTCGGCCAAGAGCGTGCGCTTGCCTTCAGGATCCGCGATGACGGCCCTGACATTGCGGCTTTCGTAGATCAGCACGTTCTTCTCGACCGCGGCGGCGTTCGGGTAGTCGGCGAGCGATGTCGTCTTTTCGGCCAGCGCCCGGAAGTCGTCGAGATCGCAGGCATCCTCGGTGAGCCAGACGCGGTCGGCGCGCAGCTTCTGCAGATTGTCGGTTTTCATCAGATGCTCCTCCATTCCTGATGAAGGCACTATACGGCGCGGCGAGGGTCGTGATAGATCAGGAATCCATCAAAAATACATCAGATTGGATCGGAACCTCACGGCATGGCGCATGTCTTTCTCGTCAAGGATATCGCCTTTCAGGCGGGTTTGAGCACGGCAACAGTGGACCGGGTGCTGAACGGTCGGCCGGGCGTGCGGCGGCAGACGGAGCTGCGGGTGCGGGCGGCGATCGCCGAGCTCGAGAAGCAGCAGACGGAGGTGGCGGCAGGCGGGCGGACGATCGCGATCGATATCGTGATGGAAACGCCGGAGCGCTTCAGCACGACGGTTCGCGCCGCCTTCGAGGCTGAAGTCGCGACCTTTCTGCCGACGGTGTTTCGCTGCCGCTTTCACTTCGCCGAGGTGATGAAGCCGGCGGAGATCGTCCAGCTTCTCGACCGGATACGGCTGCGCGGCACCAAGGCGGTCGTACTGAAGGCGCCTGATGTGCCAGAGATCGACGCCGCCGTGTCGCGGCTGGAGGAGGCGGGCATCCCCGTGGTGACGCTGGTGACCGACCTGCCCAATTCGGCGCGGATCGCTTATGCGGGGGCGGATAACAGGGCAGCGGGCGAAACCGCCGCCTATCTGATCGGCGAGCGGTTTGCCGGCGCGCCCGGGCGGGTGCTGGTGACGCTCTCAAGCGGGCGGTTTCGGGGCGAGGAGGAGCGCGAGATCGGCTTTCGCCGGGTCATCCGCGAGCGATACCCCGAGATCGGTATCACCGAGATCAGCGAGGGGCATGGAACGGATGCGGCGACCGGCATTCTGGCGGCGCGGGCGATTGCGGCCGACGAGACGATCGATGCGGTCTATTCGATCGGCGGCGGAAATCGCGCGGTGCTGGCGGCCTTCGAGGCGGCGGGGCGGCCGATCCGGGCGTTCGTGGCGCATGACCTCGATGCCGATAATCGCGCGCTCTTGAAAGCCGGCAAGATCGGCTTCGTGCTGCATCACGACCTGCGCTCCGATGCGCGCACGGCGTTTCGGGCCGTGATGAGCCGCGGTGTTTCCGGGCGTATTGCGCCGACGTCCTTGTCGGCAGTGGAAATCATCACACCTTACAATATGCCGGCTGCGACATGATGTTTAGCGGCTTTGCCGTTCCTTCGGTCGTCAAATCACGGTAAAGCTTGCGTATCAGACAAGGTGACTATGGCATGGAATACGGTGATATCGGTACGGTTGCGACGTGGCTGACGGAGCAGGGGCTGAATGGCGCGACTGAAACCGAGTTGCTGACCGGCTTCTGCGATACCTGCCGCAGGCTTGGCCTTCCGCTCGATCGCAGCCTGGCGCTGATGGATACGCTGCACCCGGTGCATGAAGGGCGCGCTTTTCGCTGGGACAGTGAGCAGGATGTCGAGCCCGAATTTGCTTATGGCCCGATGGGCGGCGATGGAAACTCGCTGGAAAACTGGCAGCGCTCGGCGTTCTATCATCTCTGGACAGGCCCCGAGAACGAGGTTCGCCGGCGGCTGGCGTTCGGCGATCCGGCCGATTTCTACATGCTGGATACGATG
Source organism: Rhizobium sp. Rhizsp42 (assembly GCF_047304155.1). Taxonomy (NCBI): domain Bacteria; kingdom Pseudomonadati; phylum Pseudomonadota; class Alphaproteobacteria; order Hyphomicrobiales; family Rhizobiaceae; genus Rhizobium; species Rhizobium sp. Rhizsp42. The sequence goes on from NZ_JBGLYS010000067.1 coordinate 10,490, forward strand.
CAGGCCGAGGGCCATACCGATTTTGTCGCGATGGTTCGCAAGTTCGACAAGGCCGGCACGATCGGCGAGATGGATTGCTTCTTCGTGCATTTTGCTACACGCCATCAGGAAGGGTTTTCCGATCATCACATGATGGTGCTGCGCAAGCTGGCGCCGGTGCTGGCGCTGGCGATCAAGTGCATCGCGCTCGGGCGCATCGCCCGCACGATCGCCGAGGTCTATCTCGGCGAGGATGCGGCGCGCCAGGTGCTGGATGGCAAGATCAGCCGCGGCAAGTCGGAACGGATTTCGGCGGTGCTGTGGTTCTCGGACCTGGTGAACTACACGAAGATTTCCGACAGCGCCTCGCCCGAGGAAATCCTGCCGATGCTGAACGCCTACAGCGATCTCGTCATCACGGCGGTGCATGAGGCCGGCGGCAATGTGCTGAAGCTGATCGGCGATGGGGTGCTGGCGATCTTCAAGGCCGACGCGCCGGCCGATGCCTGTTCGGCGGCGCTGAAGGCCGAACGGGTGTTGCACGAGAGATTGGTGACGCTGAACAACGAGCGCGCCTTCGAGGAGCGACCGACCACCGACGTCTATATCGGCCTGCATATCGGCGATGTCTTCTACGGCAATATTGGCAGCCAGGAGCGGCTCGACTTCACGGTCATCGGCCCCGCCGTCAACGAGGTCAGCCGCATCGCCTCGCTGTGCCGGTCCGTCGATTTCAACGTGCTGATGTCGTCCGATTTCGCCGCCGCCGTGCCTGAAGCCGAGCGCGGCGCGCTGGCCTGCGTCGGACGTTATGCGCTGCGCGGCGTGCAGCGGCCGCAGGAGCTCTTCACGCTGGAGACCGCGGGCACGATCCGCTGATCAGCGGAGCACGGATGCAATCAAATTTTACAAGACTGTCGCCTTCCTGGATTAGAGACTTATATGCTCGGGCGAAGGGGTTTTCGCGCCTCTTGACGGGATGACGCGGCGGGTCGCTGCGTTGGAGAACACTCAGTCCAACAGGAGAACGGCATGCAGATCAATCGCACAGGTTCCGCACAGTGGTCGGGCGGCATCAAGGACGGCAAGGGTCAGATCTCGACGCAGAGCGGCGTGCTCAAATCCTACCCTTATGGCTTCGCCAGCCGCTTCGAAGGTCTCCCGGGCACCAATCCCGAAGAGCTGATCGGCGCCGCCCATGCCGGTTGCTTCACCATGGCGCTGTCGCTGATCCTCGGCGAGGCGGGCTTTACCGCAACCAGCATGGAAACGACGGCGAAGGTGACGCTCGAGAGCGTCGAGGGCGGTTTCGCGATCAGCGCCATCCTCCTGACGCTGCGCGGCACGGTTCCGAACTGCGACGAGAAGACCTTCATCGAACTCGCCGGCAAGGCCAAGGCCGGTTGCCCGGTTTCCAAGGCGCTGGCCGCGGTGCCGATCACGCTGGATGCGCAGCTGGCGTAAGCTGGTATTTATCGATGGTTTGAGATGCCGCGGTGCTTTGTGCCGCGGCATTTTTCGTTTGTGGGTGTGGTGAAGACCCCTCCCCAACCCACCCAATCCCGCAAC
>NZ_JBGLYS010000068.1:0-11271 GCF_047304155.1 Rhizobium sp. Rhizsp42
TCAAGAAATCCAGAGCGAAAGTCACCGTCGCCAGCAGCGCCGCCGCCCTCGTTCTGTGAAGCGGCTTATAAGGCCCCATACCCAAACAAGTCAACACACCCAGGCAAAGTTTTTTGACAGTTTTATAACACACTGATTCTGTTGGGGGAATTTCCGGGCCTGTCTGTGGAGCCATTTCGACGCCACCGCGCGTGTCCATGAACACCGGGCCAATCCACGGCCCATCATCCCCCACGCGCCATTATCCGCACCCAAAACGCCCGATTTTCGGAACCGAACCCCTCTCCCATGTGTTTCTAGACGTGTTTCTATCGTCAGCAACAAAGGAGACAGCCCAATGGCTTCCAATACAGATGATGTGAGATCCGCCGTTAGCAAGGACATCAGCGCCCTGCAGCAGGAGGTCGCCCGTCTGCAGAAGATGATCTCGGCTCAGGGCGCGGAGGCCTATTACGAAGTGCGCGATCGCGCCGGCAAGGCCTATGAGGATATGGCGCCCCGCGCCAAGACCGCCGTTGCCCAGATCAAGGCCGAAGGCGTGGCCGCGGCCGACGCTGCCCGTGAGCACCCAGCCGCCACCACCACGGCGCTGGCGCTTGCCGGCGCGCTCGGTTTTCTCGCCGGCTATCTCCTGAGCGGCGCCCAGGCCGCCCCGCAGCGCCAGCAGTGGTGGCGATAGCATTCGTTAAAATTAGAGATATCTAATTTGTTTACGGGCCGGATGATCCGAAGTATCATCCGGCCCGTACTACTTAGGTCTTAGAAAAACCCGTTTTTCAGGCCAATAATGGAGACTATAAAGAACGAGGGAGGACTGCTGATGATTGCCAAAGGATCGAACTGCATCGTCGAAGTCACAGTTGACGGAGCGCAGGGCCGCCTGGCGGTCGGTATTATGAACATGCGACAGGCTCTCGAACTTCCTGAAATGCCCAGTGTCTCTTATACCCATCCGGATCCCGCCAAGGCGGCAGCCGGTGTCACCATGAACCGCGAACAGCTTGCGGGCTTCGTGGCGCGTCACTGAGGACCGGTCGCAACCGCGATCCGCTCCCCTTCTATAAATGCGGCCAAGACAGGCGGCGCCCCCCGCGCCGCCTCTTCTTTTTGGCCGAGCGGCAGAGCCCCCTCCCCTCTTGTCCGATCCTTCTTATCCCCGCGTTTTGCGACCCCGCGTCTGGCATCCCCTCACCGTTCATGCCAGAAACGCCGATAACCCAGAAACGCCGATAACAAAGAGCAGAGGAACAGGCGATTGAGAGAGCGGCGCGCACCGCAAAGGCAGAACGGCCGCAACAGGCCTGAAGCCGTCGAGAGCAAGCGGGTGACCCTGCCGCGCGCTTTGTCCAAGCTCGGCTACTGTTCGCGGACCCAGGCCGAAAAGCTGATCGCCGACGGTCGCGTCACCGTCAATGGCCGCACCGTGCTCGACAGCGCCGCCTGGATCGACCTCTCATCGGCGAAGATCAAGGTCGACGGCAGTGATGTCGCCGCCGAGCCGATGACCTATCTGATGCTCAACAAGCCGCGCGGGCTGGTAACGACACGCCACGATCCGGAAGGCCGCCCGACGGTGTTCGATTGCCTCAAGGATGTCGACACCCCGCATCTGTCGCCGGTCGGCCGGCTGGACAAGGCGAGCGAAGGCCTGCTGCTCTTCACCAACGACACCGTCTTCGCCCAGGCGCTGCTCGACCCGGTCACCCATGTCACCAAGACCTATCACGTCCAGGTCGATCGCGTCATGGAGCCCGAGATGCTGGCCGAGATGGCCTATGGCGTTCGCCACGACGGCGAACTCCTGAAGGCGACGGCGGCGAAGCTTCTAAGACAAGGCGAGCGCAACTCCTGGATCGAAGTCGAGCTCGACGAGGGCCGCAACCGCCAGATCCGCCGCATGCTGGAAGCGCTCGGTACCGAATGCCTGCGGCTGGTGCGCGTGGCAATCGGTGATCTCCAACTCGGCGACCTCCCGAAAGGCGCGGTAAGGCCTTTGACCGAGGCCGAGCTCAAGGCGCTGCGCCGCCGCGCCGGCATGGAAACGACCAAACGGACCAGATGACATCATGACAGACAGCGCCGCCCTCGCCCCGCACGATTTCTGGCAGGAGCTGCACGCGCCCGGCACCTTCTCGATCGGCGACGACTTCACATCCTTCTATGTCGCGACGCTGACTGACGGTCGCCAGCTCCGCCTGCCGCTCCGCCCGCTTGCCGATGGCGAGCATGCGCTGGCCTCGCTCATCATCAACCAGGCGAGCTTCGAGGTGCTGGACGCGCTGGCCGGACAACTGGCGGACAAGCTGAGAGCCCTCGATATCGACGTCGTCGCCGGGCTGCCGACGCTCGGGCTGACGCTCGCCTCATCCGTGGCGCAGAAACTCGGGCACAAAAGATACGTGCCGCTCGGCACCTCCAGAAAATTCTGGTACCGCGACGACCTCTCCGTGCCGCTGTCGTCGATCACCACTCCCACCCAGCAGAAGCGTCTCTATATCGATCCGCGCATGCTGCCGCTGCTGGAAGGCAGGCGCGTCGCGCTGATCGACGATGTCATCTCGAGCGGCACCTCGATCGTCTCCGGCCTCAAGCTGCTTTCGGCCTGTTCCATCGAGCCCGTCGCGATCGGCGCCGCCATGCTGCAATCCGAGCGCTGGCGCACGGCGCTTGTTGAGGCCGGCCCGCAATGGCTGGAGCGGACGGTCGCCGTCTTCGCGACCCCGATGCTGGAGCGCACCGAACAAGGCGCCTGGCGCCCACCCGAGATCTGAGCCGTCGTCCCTATAATAGAGTGCGCCCTATTATATAGACTGCACTCTGCGCCCGCCCCTCTATACAGCGGGCCGCGAACCGCTACAGTCTCAGTCAACACGTAAAGCAAGCGCATCAATCCGGAAGACCTGATGACCCCAGAACAAGCATGTCTGCTGATCCTGCTGATCGCGATGCTGGTTCTGTTTCTGATCGACCGTTTCAGGGTCGAGGTCGTCGCGATCGCCGGCCTGCTTGCCGGCTATGCGCTCGGGCTCTATCCGACCGACGCGGTCTTCGCGGGTTTTGCCAGTCCCGTGGTCATCACCGTCGTCGAGATCCTGCTGGTGGTCCAGGTGCTCGCACGCACCCGCTTCTTCGACAGGGTGTCGACAGCGCTTGCCAGTCGCGGCATGCGCGGCACCGGCGTCATTGCCATCCTGTCCGGTGTGACCGGCTTCATCTCCATCTTCATGAACAATATCGGCGCCTTCTCGATCTCGCTGCCGGTCGCGCTGCGCATCAGCGCCGTCAGCGCCATCCCCAAGCGGCAGCTGATCATCCCGATCTCGTTCGCCGCTTTGCTCGGCGGCCTCGTATCGCTGATCGGTACCCCCGCCAATCTGCTTGTCAGCAACGCGCTGGCGGCCGCGACAGGTGAGAGTTTTCGCCTCTTCGATTTCGCCTATGTCGGCCTGCCGGTCGCCGCAGCCGGCATCCTGATGACGTCAGTGTTGGCGCCGCTGCTCTTCCCTGCGGATGGCGACGACGATGAGACTGCACCCGAAACGCCGCGACGCCGCATGGTGGCCGAACGGCGCGTGCCCGCGAATTCGCCATTGATTGGCGCAAACCTCGCTGATCTCCCCGCCCGCTTCGCGCTCAAGCCGCATGCGCTGCTGCGCAACGACGCCTTCGTCTTCGGCTCCGCCGAACGTTCGATTGTCGAAGCCGGCGATCTGTTGCTGGTAGAAGCCGACGATACAGTCTTTATCGACCTCGCCGCATCCGGCGCACTGCAGACGGATCATGGGCAGGCAGAGGCAAGCCGCGTCGAGGCTGTCGTCATGCCGGAGAGCACGCTGGTCGGCTCCCGCCTGCGCTCGCTCGAGGTCTTCTCTACGCGCGGCATCGCGATCAGCGCCCTATCCATGCGCTCCCCGCGCATCGAGGGACGCTTCGAGGATCTGCAGCTCTCGATCGGCGACGTCCTGGTGCTGGAGGGCGACCGCGCCGCAATCTCTGAGGCACTCGAGGAATGCGAATGTCTGCCGCTCGCCTCGCCGCCCGTCCCGCCCTCATTCTCGCTGAGCTGGCAGCCCTTCGCGATCTTTGCCTGCGGCATCGCCGCGACCACGGTGGTGCGGCCCGATATCGCGCTCGCCGGCGTCGTCCTCGTGCTGGCGCTCCTCAACTACCTGAACATCCGCCAGGCGATGGCCGACCTCAACTGGCCCGTGATCATCATGCTCGCCGCGATGATCCCGATCGGCTCGGCCGTTGGCACTTCAGGGACCGCCGAAGTGATCGCATCGGCGCTCGGCGCCATCCTGCCGGTGTCGCAACCGCTCGCGGGCATCGCCGTGGTGCTGTTGCTGGCCATTGCGCTGACGCCCTTCGTCAACAACGCCACCGTCGCCATCGTGCTGAGCCCCATCGCGATCGAGTTCGCGGCAGCCGGCCACCACCAGCCGCAAGCATATCTGCTGGCAGTCGCCCTCGGCGCCTCGCTCGATTTCCTCACACCCTTCGGCCACCACAACAACACGCTCGCCATGGGCATCGGCAGCTACCGCTTTTCCGATTTCATCCGAGCCGGCCTGCCGGTGACGGTGCTGAGCTACTTTTTGAGCCTGCTGCTTCTATATGTCTTCTGGGTTTGAGCCCCGATTGCTTGACATCCCCGGCGATGGAACTAGAGCAGGGGAAAGCCCCGATCAAACCGACCCCGTAACCCAAAAGGACGGTCAAGCCCGTGCGTATTCTCTCAGAAGCCCATTTCCCGGAACTGCCGAATTACTACCGCGGCAAGGTGCGAGAAAACTACGACCTTGCCGATGGCAGCCGCATCATCATCAGCACCGACAGGCTGAGCGCGTTTGACCGTATCCTGACCTGCATCCCCTACAAGGGCCAGGTCCTCACCCAGACGGCGCGCTACTGGTTCGAGGCGACGAAGGATATCTGCCCCAACCACGTCATCGCCTATCCTGACCCGAATGTCGTCGTCGGCAAGCGCCTCGACATCCTGCCGGTCGAGATCGTCGTGCGCGGCTATCTCGCCGGCACCACCGGCACCTCGATCCTCACTCTTTATAAGAAGGGCGAGCGCGAGATGTATGGCATGCGCCTGCCGGATGGCATGCGCGACAACCAGAAGCTCCCCGAGCCGGTCATCACGCCGACAAGCAAGGAATTCGATGGTGGCCACGACGAGCCGCTGACGCCGGATCAGATCGTCGAAGGCGGTCTGCTGACGCAGGCGCAGTGGGATACGTTGTCCAAATACGCACTGGCGCTGTTTGCCCGCGGCCAGGAGATGGCGGCCAAGCGCGGCCTCATCCTCGTCGACACCAAATACGAGTTCGGCACCGACGAGAACGGTACGATCATCCTCGCCGACGAGATTCACACCCCCGACAGCAGCCGCTACTGGCTCGCCGACAGCTACCAGGCAAGCTTCGAGGCCGGAACGCGCCCGGCAAGCTTCGACAAGGATTTTGTCCGCGCCTGGGTGGCCGAACGCTGCGACCCCTACAAGGACGAGATCCCCGAGATCCCGACCGATCTCATCGAGCAGACCTCGGCTGTCTATATAAAGGCCTATGAAGCGATCACCGCGCAGACCTTCGTGCCCGATGACACCGGCGCGACCCCGGTGGAGCGCGTGCGCAAGAACCTCTCGCGCTACTTCCCGTAAGCGTTCGTTCGCGTGAAGGCCTGCGACTTTAGCTTGCAGGCCCTTTCAATGTCGCGTTAGATTTTGAAAAACACCGAAGCCGGGCGGATCCGGCTGGAGAATTCATGGCACGAAGGCCAAGGCGCAAGGCCGAAGAGACCCGCGAAGACATTCTGACGATGGCCGAGCAGCTGTTTCGCCAGCGCGGCTTCGTCGCCGTCTCGATCGCCGATATCGCCGCGGCACTCGACATGTCGCCGGCCAACGTCTTCAAGCACTTTCATTCGAAGACCGCCTTGGTCGACGCGATTGCCGAAAGACACCTGAGCGACGTCGCCGACCGCTTCGTCGCCGATGACCTGCCGCCGCGCGAACAATTGCTCCGCTTCGTGCTCCGGCTCCTCGACAGCCATCTCGAGGACATCCAGAAAAACCCTTACATCTTCGAAATGGTCCTCGTCAGCATCGAGGCCAAGATCGAGGCAGGTAAGCGATATCGCGAAAAAGTGATCCAGAAACTGGAGGTCATCATTCGCGAAGGTGTCGCGGAAGGCCGCTATCACTGCGCCGACCCGGCGCTTGCGGCAAGAACCGTCGCCGATGTGCTGGCAGGCGTGCTGCACCCGGTTCTGATCGTCAAGGACGACCGGGAGACCCTTGTCGAGAAAGCCCGCAATATCGTCGATTTCGCCGATGCCGCGCTGCAAAATAGCGCTTGCTAAGTGACGATTCATAACTTACGTCACTTTCTAAAGGCTTTGTTAATTCGGATCAGAGGCATTTGACTCCGGATCGTTTGTCGTGTGGCATCCCCGGCAGGCTTAGATCCGCGAGCCAGCGCATAGGGAATTGAACATGATACGTCGCTTTCTTCTCGTTTCCTCAGCTCTTGCCATCGGTGGCGTTCTCGCCGCCTGCAGCGACAGCGGCAAGACACCGGCCGCGGGCGCCGGCGGTGCCGGAGCGGCTCAGCAGGCGGCCGCCGTTGGCGTGATCACGCTGAAGAAGGGCGACTTCCCTGTCACGACGATCCTTCCTGGCCGCGCCGAGGCATTCCAGACCGCAGACATCCGTCCGCAGGTCAGCGGCCTCATCCGCGACATCACCTTCCGCGAAGGCGGCGAGGTGAAGAAGGGCGACGTTCTCTACCAGATCGAAGACGCCCCTTACGTCGCGGCTGTCGCGCAGGCGCGCGCCGCCATCGCCAAGGCCGAGGCCAGCGTTCCGAGCGCCCAGAGCAATTTCGACCGCTACCAGCGCCTCGTCGGCTCCGGCGCCACGCAGATCGAGCTTGAGACAGCAAGAACCAACCTCCTGCAGGCGCAGGCCGAGGTCGAATCGGCGAAGGCCGCCCTTTCGGCAGCCGAGATCGATCTCGACCACACCAAGATCGTCGCGCCCTTCGATGGCGTCATCGACCAGACGGCCTACAACGTCGGCAACGTCGTCTCCGCCAACCAGACCACGGCGCTCACCACCGTGCGCCAGCTCGACCCGGCCTATATCCTTCTGACGGAATCGAGCACCAACCTGCTGCGTCTGCGCAGCGCGATTGCCGATGGCGAGATCAAGGGCACGCGCGGCAACGACGCCTTCCGCCTGATCCTCGAAAACGGCAAGGAATACGGTGAGAAGGGCACGCTCGACATGTCGAAGTCGGTTGTCAGTGAAACGACCGGCACCTTCACCATCCGCGTGCGCTTCCCCAATCCCGAGCGCATCATCCTGCCGGGCATGTATGTCCGCGCGACACTGGAACTCGGCTCCGAAAACGGCTTCGCCCTGCCCCAGCTCGCGACCAGCCGCAATGCCAATGGTGAGCTTTCGGCGCAGTTCGTATCCGCGGATGGCAAGGTCGAGAACCGCATCTTCGAAAACGCATCGCCATCCAACAATGCATGGCTGGTGACCGAAGGCGTCAACGACGGCGATCAGCTGATCGTTTCCGGCCTGCAGTCGATCACCGCGGGCATGCCGGTCAAGCCGACCGAGATGAAGATCAATGACAAGGGTATCGTCGTGCCCGTGGCGCCTCCAGCCGCCGCCGGCGACGCGCAGAAGCCCGCCGCGAAGTAACGCGTCGATCATTGATCCGAGCCGTACAGGAATTAGCCAATGGCCAAGTTTTTCATCCGACGTCCGATCTTTGCGTGGGTCATAGCGATCACGATCATGCTCGCGGGCGTGCTGGCGATCTTCACGCTGTCGATCTCGCAGTATCCGGATATTGCGCCGACCACGGTGCGCATCAACGCCACCTATCGCGGCGCCAGCGCTGAAACGGTCGAGAAATCGGTGACGACGCTCATCGAGGACGGCATGACCGGCCTCGACGACCTCACCTACATGACCTCGACCTCGTCCACCGGCTCGGCCAGCATCTCGCTGACCTTCGGCACGGCGGCCGATCCCGATATCGCCCAGGTGCAGGTGCAGAACAAGCTGCAGCTGGTGCAGTCTCAGCTGCCGAGCGATGTCATCGACGCCGGCATCAGCGTCACCCGCTCGACCTCGAGTATCCTTCTCGTCGGCGCGCTGGTCTCCACCGACGGCAAGCGCAATTCGGTCGACCTCGGCAACATCCTGTCCAACTCGATCGAGAAGCAGGTCCAGCGCCTGGAAGGCGTCGGCAGCGTCAATATCTTCGGCTCCGGCTACGCCATGCGCGTCTGGCTCGACCCCTACAAGCTGGTCAAGTACCAGCTGACGACGGGCGACGTGACCTCGGCGATCGAGGCGCAGAACACGCAGGTATCCGTGGGTTCGCTCGGCGCCCAGCCTTCCGTCGAAGGCCAGCAGATGAACGTCACGATCACCGCGCAGAGCCAGCTGACCACCGTTTCCGACTTCGAGCACATCATCTTGAAGGTCGAGAAGGATGGCTCCACGGTCCGCCTGAGCGACGTCGCGCGCATCGAGATCGGCCAGGAAAGCTATGGCGGCTCCTCGCGCTACAACGCCCAGCCGTCGAGCGGCTTCGCCGTCAACCTCGCGATCGGCGCCAACGCCATCGATACCGCCGGCCGTGTTCGAACGGCACTCGATTCCATTTCCAAGGGCCTGCCCGAAGGCGTGGAGATCACCTATCCCTATGACACGACGCCCTTCGTCGAGCTGTCGATCGAAAAGGTCGTGCACACGCTGATTGAAGCGATCGTGCTCGTCTTCGTCGTTCTTCTGATCTTCCTGCAGAACTTCCGCGCGACGCTCATTCCGACCATCGCGGTTCCTGTCGTTCTGCTCGGAACCTTCGGCATCCTTGCCGCGACGGGCTATTCGATCAACACGCTGACCATGTTCGCCATGGTGCTCGCGATCGGCCTGCTCGTCGACGACGCCATCGTCGTCGTCGAGAACGTCGAGCGCATCATGACCGAGGAGAAGCTGTCGCCGATGGAGGCCACCGAGAAATCGATGGGCGAAATCACCGGCGCCATCGTTGGCATCGCGCTCGTCCTGACGGCCGTCTTCATTCCAATGGCCTTCTTCGGCGGCTCGACCGGCATCATCTATCGCCAGTTCTCCGTCACCATCGTCTCGGCGATGTTGCTCTCGGCGCTGGTCGCTATCGTGCTGACGCCGGCGCTCTGCGCCACGATGCTGAAGCCGGTGCATGACCACAAGAAGAACCGTGCCAGCGAGTGGTTCAACCGCAACTTTACCCGCTCCACCAACGGCTATGTCCGCTCGATCGGCTACCTCCTGAAGCGTCCGTGGCGCGTCATGGTCGTCTTCCTGTTGGTCGGCCTCGGCTGCGCCTATTTCTTCACCCGCCTGCCGACCTCCTTCCTGCCGCAGGAAGACCAGGGCGTTCTGCTGACCATCGTGACGACCCCTCCGGGCTCGACCACGCAGCAGACCCAGGCCGTCGTCGAAAAGGTCGAGACCTACTATCGCGAAAACGAAAAGGACGCCGTGCAGTCGGTGTTCGGCGCGCTTGGCTTCGGCTTCAACGGCTCCGGCCAGAACAGCGCGATCGTCTTCACCAAGCTCAAGGACTTCGCCGAGCGCACGGACGACAAGCTGCATGCGCAGGCCGTCGCCACCCGCGCGCTGGGAGCCTTCTCGCAGATCCGCGAAGCCCAGGTCTTCGCGCTGCTGCCGCCGGCGATCCAGGGTCTCGGCGTATCCAGCGGCTTCTCCATGTATCTCGTCGATACCGGCGGTCACGGCACAGAGGCGCTGGATGCAGCCTCCAAGCGCCTGATCAGCATGGCCAACACGAGCGGCAAGGTTGTTGCGCTCCGCAGCAACAACAAGGAAGTCGAGCCGCAGATGAAGATCATCATCGACCAGGAGAAGATCGGCGCCATGGGTGTCGATATCTCGGCGGTCAATGCGATGCTCTCGGTCATCTTCACCGGCCGTGACGTCAACGACTTCACGCTGAACGGCGAGATCAAGCCGGTCTACGTCCAGGGCGATGCACCCTTCCGCATGCAGCCCGACGACCTCGACCACTGGTATGCCCGCAACACCAACGGCGAGATGGTCCCCTTCTCCGCCTTCACCCGCACGGAATGGGTGAAGGGCGCCCCGACGCTCGCCCGCTTCAATGCGGTGAGCGCCATCCCGCTCGACGGCGCGTCGGCACCGGGTGTCAGCTCCGGCGACGCCATGAACGCGATGGAAGAGATGACCGCGCAGCTCGGCGGTGGCTATACCGTTGCATGGCAGGGCATCTCCTATCAGGAACGCCTGTCCGGTTCGCAGGCCCCGATGCTCTACGCCATCTCGGTTCTGGTCGTCTTCCTTTGCCTTGCCGCACTCTATGAGAGCTGGTCGATCCCGTTCTCGGTCATCATGGCCGTTCCGGTCGGCGTGCTCGGCGCGCTGGTTGCGGCAACCGTCTTCGGCCAGGCAAACGACGTCTACTTCAAAGTGGGCCTGCTCACGACCATCGGTCTGGCGGCGAAGAACGCGATTCTCATCGTGGAGTTCGCCAAGGACCGAATGGAAACCGGCATGGGCATCATCGACGCGACGCTGGAGGCCGCAAGGCTGCGTCTGCGGCCGATCATCATGACGTCGCTGGCCTTCATCCTCGGCGTCGTGCCGCTGGCGATTGCCACCGGTGCGGGCTCGGCCGCGCAGAACGCCATCGGTATCGGCGTGCTTGGCGGCATGCTGTTTGCCACCGCGCTCGGCATTTTCTTCGTGCCATCATTCTTTGTGGTTATCCGCCGCGTCTTCTCGCGACGTCAAAAAAATGAGGTATGAGTGTGACATATCTGCACTGTGATAAAGTGAGACTCATTGGTACATTGCCGCGGACTGCTTCGGGATGGCGTTTCTCGTTTGAGCGAAGCGCGACCGATAGTGAAGCATGATCGCTTCTGACATGAATAATTTTTTGGTCGAGTTACAGGAAGATAGTTAATGGCGTCTTTTCGTTTTGCCTCTCCGGCATTGTTGTTATTGCTCGCGGGCTGTGTGAGTGGCCCGGATCATGTTCCCCCGGAGATGCCCCTCCCGGCCAAGTTCAATGAAGGCTCGGCCAAGGCCGATGGCGACGTCTCGACGGTCGCCTGGTGGACCGCCTATCGCGACACCCGCCTGAACGGACTGGTGGTCGAAGGTCTCAATGAGAACCTGTCGATCCAGCAGTCGCTGGAGCGCAT
>NZ_JBGLYS010000069.1:0-11227 GCF_047304155.1 Rhizobium sp. Rhizsp42
GCTGTGGGGGGCCGGGGCGTTGTGGCCTGGGACCCAAGGCGTTGCGCTGTCAGATACCCCCGGGGGCGTTTTGCCGTGTGATACCCCCCACTGCCCTGCCGGGCATCTCCCCCACAAGGGGGGAGATCGACTCGTTGCAACGGCATCACCAAACGTTGAGGTAGGGCGAGCGGCCGCGCCCAGCCAATCTCCCCACCTGTGGGGGAGATGCCCGGCAGGGCAGAGGGGGGTAACCCACGGCACAATGCCCGCCCGCTCATCCCTCACCCCGAAATCATCACCTCCGCCTCGATCTCGACAGGAAAATTCAACGGCAGGCCGGCGACGCCGATGGCGGAGCGGGCGTGGCGGCCGACGTCCTGGCCGAAGACGTCGTTGATCAGTTCGGTGAAGCCGTTGATGACGGCGGGCGGGTTGGAGAAGTGGGGGGCGCAGTTGACCATGCCCAGCACGCGGCACCAGCCGGTGATGCGGTCGAGGCTGCCGAGTTCGCGCTTCAAACTACCCAGCATGGCGAGCCCCACCTTGCGGGCCGAGGCGTGGGCCTCCTCGATCGTGACAGTATCGCCGACGACGCCGAAGGGGCCTGATGGGGAGCCGTCGGGGTTCTGCGGGCCGTGGCCGGAGATGAAGGCCCTGTTGCCACGAACGTTGACCCAGGGAAAGGGCAGCGTCATGTGCGAGGGCAGTTTCAGCGGCTGGGGCAGGACGAGGCCCAGCGAGACAAGCTTCTGTTCGTAGTTCGACATGCTGTTCCCCTGACATGGCTGCGGTCATGGCGGCGCCTGGCGCGACCAATCGGCCGGATCGTGGATCGGAACCTGTTTCTGCTACTAAAATGCCGTCGAAGTGACGTCGCCGATCATAGCACGACGCGCGGCTCTCCGCATCAGGCCGTCAGCGTGGCCTTGGCCGAGGGAGCTGATTTAGGCTTCTTGCCCTCGAAGACGAGATCGAGGAATTCGTTAAGCCAGGCCTTCAGCGGCGCGTCGAACAGCATGCGGCCTTCGAGATGCTCGCGGCCCTGCTGGGCGTTGGGGAGGATGAAGCGGTGGGCGCCGTGGACGACCCAGCGGTGCATCATCGCGCGGGTCAGTTCGGCGTGAAACTGCAGCGCCCAGGCGTGGCCGTTGTAGCGGAAGGCCTGGTTCGGGTAGACGTCGCCTTCGGCGAGCAGATCGGCGCCGCGCGGCAGATCGAAGCCTTCGCGGTGGAAGTGGTAGACCATGCGCGGCCAGTGCATCAGCTGTCGGCCCTTTTCGGTCGCGCGCAGCGGATACCAGCCGATCTCGGTGGTCTCGTCGGCATTGGCCGCGACCTTGCCGCCGAGATGGCGCACCAGCATCTGCGCGCCGAGACAGATGCCGAGCAGCGGCTTCTTCTCCTTCAGCGGCACATTGAGCCAGCTGATTTCGGCCTTGACGAAGTCGTCGGGATCGTTGGCGCTCATCGGGCCGCCGAAGACGACGGCGCCGGCATGGTCGGCAAGCGTTGTCGGCAGCTTTTGGCCGAGCACCGGGCGGCGGATGTCGAGCGGATAGCCCTTCGCGGCGAGCAGCTGGCCGACGCGGCCGGGGCTGGAGCTTTCCTGATGGAGCACGATCAGGACGGGGCGTTTGCCTTCGATGCTTGAGCCCGGGTCGTTGGGGTCTGTGGCGCCGGGGCCGGCAATGCCGGTGCCCGCGCCACCTATGCCCGCCGCGCCTGTACTGTCAGTCGGCATCGTCTTCAACCACATCGATGCCGGTGACGCGCTTGGCTGCTTCCTGGCGCTTCTGGATGCGCTCGCGGGCCGAGACGCCGAGAAGCTCGGCGATGCGCCAGATGGCGTCGTCCTCCATCTCGCTGCGCTCGCCATCGGCATAGACGATGTCCCAGAGGATGCCGATCAGCTCCAGGCGCTGTTCGGTGTCGAGATGGCGCTTCAGGTCTGAGGTGAAGCGGTAATAATCGACGGCGTCGCTTTCGGCTTCCTGGCCGGCGGCGATCAGCGCGTCGAGCTGCTTGCCGTCGAGACCGTACTGGTCCTTCAGGAGCGTGCGCAGACGCTTCTTCTCGCTGTCCTTGATCTGGCCGTCGGCCTCCATGACCTGCATGCAGAGTGCGGCCACCGCGATGCGGGGATCATCGGGGGCGAAGCTGCTCTTTGGGGTGTCTGCGGTCAGGTTCTGAAAAAATGCCTGGAAGCGTTCGAACATACGGGTCCTGTTTGGCTAGAAGAGGCGAAGCCGTGTCTTGGGTTCTGGCTCGGCCGATGGATTGCGCACGCCCGGATCATCCGGCAAGCCGCCGAAGAAGGGGCGCGGTTCGGGGGCGTCGGCAGGTTTGCTCGCGGTTGCCGGCTCCTTCGGGGCTGGTTTCGGCTTGGCGGGCGCGGGTGCTGCCGGCGTCTCGGCCACCGGGCGGGCGGCCTTGGCGATGGTGGCGGCGCGCTCGAGCTCGATGATGCGGTGATCGCCGGCGGCACTTTCTGATCTCACGTCGCGCACCGGCGGCAGGCTCTTCAGCGCGCTGTCGATGGAGATGACGGAGCCTTCCTCGACCGGGCCTTCGACCTGGCCGAACGGCGCCTTCCAGACGAAGGCGTCGAGCTTGCCTGTGACGGGCGAGAGCGGCAGCCATTTGTCGGAGACATAGCCGTCAGCCACCCATGCCGGATCGCGCGGCGCCTTCAGCGCCTGGGCAAGCCAGTGGCGGATGCGGCCTTGGTCGCCGGTCTCGGCTTCCTCGATATCGGCGAGCAGCAGGAAGGCTGCCTCGCGCGGCTCTATGCGGGCGGCGGCCTCGGCCTTGGCGCGGGCCTTGGCGAAATCCCTGATATCGAGCGCTGCCTGGGCGACGATCAACAGCGATTCGATGTTGTTGGGGCGGAGCGCCTCCAGCTTTTCGGCACGCTTCAGCCGGTCTGCGAGCGAATCGCCGCTGCGGGCGCGCACATAGGTGGCGCCGATCTCTGGATGCGGGTTGGTCTTCCACGCCTGTTCGAGAATGGAGGCTGCCTTGCGCAGCTTGTCTTCGCGAAACAGCGCCTTGGCGGCGATGATCGCGGCCGGCTCGAAATCGGCCGAGAGTTTCAACGCGTGGGTGGCGTCGTCGCGGGCGCCTGAAGGATCGTTTTCCAGCTTCTCGTCGGCGCGTGCCGTCAGCAGCACGGCGCGCAGGCGGTCGGCCTCGGCCTTTTCGATGACGCGGGCGGCCTTCTGCTGCTCGAGCAGGCGGATCGCATCGTCCCAGCGGCCGGACTGGCTGCGGTATTCGAGCGTCGCCTGGGCGGCCCAGGGAAGATAGGGCGCGTTGTCGGCGGCCTTTTCGGCATATTGGCGGGCGGCCTCGTTGGCGCCGAGGCGCTTTGCCTCGAGATAAAGACCGCGCAGACCGAGTTCGCGAGTCTCGGGATCCTCGACCATCGCCTCGAACTTGGCGCGGGCCTCGTCATGCCGGCCCTCGATGAGGGCTGCCTGGGCTTCGAGCAACGCGATCAGCGGCTCCTGGTCGGCGCGGATCAGGCCGCGCGAGCGGGCGGCCATCTTGCGGGCCATCAGCGCATTGCCGGCGCCGGCGGCGATCAGACCGGTCGAAAGCGCCTGGTAGCCACGGTCGCGCTTGCGGGCACGGAAATAGCGGGTGACGGAGTGCGGTGAGGTCCAGATGACGCGCACCAGCCACCAAGCGACCATGACGACCGCGATCAGCGCGATGATGGCGGTGGCGGCGACGATCAGCCGGGTCTGATAAAGCTGGCCCTCCCAGATCAGCGAGAGATCGCCGGGGCGATCGGCAAGCCAGGAGAAGCCATAGCCGAGAGCGAGCACGAGAAGCGCAAAGACGACGAGCCTGATCATATCCTCAGCCCTCCTTACCGGTGCCTGAGACAGCCTTCGACAGCGCGCTGCCGACCAGCTCCTCGACGCGGATGCGGGCGTCCAGCGATTGCTTGAAGGCGGCGGACGCCTGCTTGGCATCCGCCGGCAGCGTGGTCCACTCGTTGGCCGCACCCGGCAGGTCGCCGTTCTTCACCTTGTCTTCCATGCGCGCGGCAATCGCCTCGACGCTTTCACCCTCAATATTGCCGACCGGGCGAACGCTGACCAGCGACTTGGCGCCAGCCATCAGCCGATCGGACCAGCTCTCGTTCGGGTCGGCCTTGTTGACGCTGCCGACGATCGCGGTCGCGACATCGGGCGCCTGGCGGATCAGCTCGGCGCGCGAGGGCACGCCTGTTTCGGCGAAATTCTTGAGGTCGGCGACGACGGGATCATCGGGCGAGACGCCGGCATAGGTGTCGAGCTCGGCGACGAAAGGACCGCCACGATCGATCGCCGCCTTCAGGCCTGCCGCGGCGATCGCCTTGGCAACGGCGACGTCCTGGCGCGGCTCGTTGAGCTTCTGTTCGGCGGCGGTGAGGCGCTGTTCGAGCTCGGCGCCATTGCTGGCACGCTGCTCGGTCGCCTGGCTGACGGCGCCGCGCAGCTGGTCGAGCTCCGCATTGAGATCGGTTATCTTCTGGTTCAGCGCATCGACGGCGGCACTATCCGTGCCAGAGCCGGCTGTATTAGGTGCCTTGGCGGCGGTCTCAAGTGCCGCGATGCGGCTTTCGAGCGCATCATTGGCCGGCGCTGCCTGCGGTGCGGCGGCGAGGTTGGCGACGGACTGCTTGAGGCCGTCGATTTCGCCGGAGAGGCTGGTGATCTCGGGTGAAGCCGTCTCAGGCGCCGAGGAGCCGGGCAGGAAGCCCGCATACTGAATGGCGCCGGCGCCGATCAAGGCGATCAGCCCGCCGACAATGCCGGCGGCGATCAGGCCGGAGGTGCCGCCGGGTTGGCGCTGCGGCTCGCTCTTGGGGGGCTCCACGGGTTCGGGCGCATGATTATAGGGCGGCAGTTCGGGATCGGGCGCCTTGTCGTAGGCGAAGGGCTCCGCCGTCTCTTCGGCAGGAGCGTCGGCCTTGGCCTTCGAGGCGTCGCTCTCGTCGATACCCTCATCGGGAACGATCGATTCGCTGGTCTCCGGCGGTGCTTCGGCTACCTCGTCGGCTGTCTTGCCGATATTGTGTTGCGCGTCCTTGCTGGCACTCTCTTCCGAGGCAATCTCCTGCGCATCCAAGTCGATCGTGACCGGCTCGTCGGTGCTCTTCGAATGGCGGGGCGGATTTCCTGGTGCCATGAGACCCTCATAATTCTTACAGTGGTTCGAAAGTAGTCAGTGAGGCCGGTGAAGGAAAGAGGCCAGATGAAATTTGCGAAATTAGGTCGCGACCTTGGCTGAAATTGGATTGGTTTGTGGTGGCAAACGGGTGGCGTTGCCAAGACAATACAGAAGGTTTAACAATGAACCAATCGGTTTAATATTAGACTGATTGGTTTGTTGTCAAACCAATCAGTAGGTCGCTGAGGATTGTGTGCGATGGCACGAACCATTTCGCAGAGTGCAATCAGGAACCCTGTCGACCTCATCTTCGGGGTGGATTCGAATGTGCGTGTCCTGCGGGTGCTGGCGCGCCATGGCGGGCTGTTGTCCGCCGCCGATATCAGCCAGCGCGCGGCCTTGTCGAAGAGCAGCACGCGCCTTGGGCTGCTCTCGCTGGAGGAGATCGGAGTCATCTTCGCCGAGGGGGTGGGATACAGCCGGCTGTATCGGCTGAATGCCGAGCATTATCTCGCAGACCAGATACGAAGTCTCTTCGCCGCCGAGGATCGGCGGTTCGCGGATGTCGTCGAGGCCGTGAAGGATAGCGCCGGCAACGAGGCGCCGCTGGTCAAAAGCTTATGGATCTATGGCAGCGTTGCGCGCGGCGAGGATCGGCTTGGAAGTGACCTGGACGTCGCTGTCGTGGCCGATGCTGGCGACCTCGCGGTGGTGGTCGAGACCATCAGGGATAGTCTGGCCGTGCATTCCGGGCGGCTCGGCTTTGTCGCTAGCGTCGTCGGTCTCGATATGTCCGATGTTGAGCGGTTGGCGCGAGATCGTGATCCCTGGTGGGGCAATGCGGTTGCGGATGCGATCGTGCTGTCGGGCAGGCGACCGGAGGAGCTTGCCGCCTTGGCTGGGGCCGATGCGGATGGTTAGATCGAGGCCAGGCAAGAAGACGGATGCGGCCTATGTCTCGGCGCGGCTTGCCGTTGCGCGAGCCTACCTGAAGGACGCCCGGAACAGCAATGCGTGGGCGGACCTGGGCGATCTCGGAAACCCATCCATCGCGACATCAATCAATTGCGCCATTGCCTATGCCGACGCCATCACCGCGAAGTATCGCGGCGAGATCAATCAGGGCGACCATGGCGCGGTGATCAAGCTGCTTCGCGCGGCACTCGGCAATGCGCTGCCGAAGCATCAGGAGACAAACCTTCGGGCGCTTCTGGAGCAGAAGGACGAGGTGCAATATGGGGCACGCGCGAAGTCGCGGGACGATGCCGCGCGGGCGCTGGTTCGGCTTGAGGAGTTTGTTGCCTGGGCGGAAACTCAGCTGCTGAAATGACAGCTCTGTCGCTCACAGAAGCGACAACAGGGCTGCCTCATCCGGGCTGTCGGGGGTGGCGGATTGGCCTTGGAGGGTCGGGGGAATCGCGTCGGCGATGGCTTGGCTGAGGCAGAGGAGGCGGACGCCTATGAGGGCGTCGAGGTTGGCGGAGATTTCCTTCAGCGCGAAGAAATCCTCGGCGGTGCGGCGGGAATAGAAGAGGATCGCGTCCGGTTCGTGGGCCGAGAAGAGCTCGCGGAGCAGCCGGTCGGGGATGTCGAGGCGGCGCATGCGGTAGCATTCGACGGTGATGACGGTCAGGCCAAGGTCTGCGGCGCGGGTCTCGAAGGTTTCGGCGCGGGGGAAGCCGGCTAGGTAGAGGAGGTTGGGCTTGTCTGATCGCGCGGTGTCGCGTTGCGCGATGCGTTCGGCAAGGTCGGCGCCGTCGCCGGTGGAGGCTGTGACGTCTCTGAAGCCCGCTGCTCTTGCTTCGTCTGCGGTGGCGTCGCCGACGGCGTAGAGGGGGCGGGAGAGATATGGGGCGAGGTCATCGGGGCGTTCGGTGAGGACGCGGATCGCCTCGGCACTGGTGACGGATATCGGGCCGTCGGAATTGGCGAGCGCCGCGAAGGCGGCGTCCGGGTCGTGGGCGGGCGCCGATAGCGGCAGCATGATCGGCTCGTGTCCCATCTCCGCCAGCCGTTTTGCGGTGCGCTCGCCCGGATGCGGTGGACGGGTGACGAGCACGCGCATGCGCCGTCAGCTCCAGCTGTCGAAGAACGAGGTGCCGGCGCGGGCGCGGATATCCTGGCCGGCCCGGGTGCCGAGCGCTACCGCGTCGCGGCGGTGGCCGTCGATGGTGATCGCATGCTGGCTGCGGCCATCGGGAGTGATGATCAGGCCGTGCAGGCGGATCTGGTCGCCCTCGCAGACCGCATAGCCGCCGATCGGCGTGCGGCAGGAACCATCGAGTGCGCCCAAAAAGGCGCGCTCGCAGGAAACCGTGTCATAGGTCCTGATATCGTTGATCGGGGCGAGCAGCGCGTCGGTCACCGTGTCGCCGATGCGGCTTTCGATGCAGATCGCGCCCTGGGCAGGTGCCGGGGGGAAGGTGTCGGGGTCGAGGATGTCGGTGATGACCTCGACCTTGCCGAGCCGCTTCAAGCCGGCGAGCGCCAAGAGCGTCGCGTCGACCTGGCCTTCGTTCAGCTTGCGCAGGCGGGTGTCGACGAGGCCGCGGAAGGTGATGACGTTGATATCCGGGCGCATGCGGCGGATCAGCGCCTGGCGGCGCAGCGACGAGGAGCCGACGGTGGCGCCGTGCGGCAGGTCGATCAGCTTCGCGGCGGTGCGGCCTACGACAGCATCGCGAATGTCTTCGCGCGGCAGGTAGGCGGAGAGACAGAGCCCCTCGGGCAGCGTCGTCGGCATGTCCTTGGAGGAATGCACGGCGATGTCGAGGTCGCCGCTTGAGAGCTTCTCTTCCAGCTCCTCGGTGAACAGGCCCTTGCCGCCGATCTCGGATAGCGAGCGATCGGTGATGCGGTCGCCCTTGGTCGAGAGCACCACGATCTCGAACATCTCCTCGGGGAGGTTATGGGCGGCCATCAGCCTGTCTCGAGCTTCGTTTGCCTGGGCGATCGCCAGCGGGCCGCCTCTGGTGCCGATCCGGAAAGGTTTTGTTTGCATCCGCATTGATCCGTTGTTACCGGAGTTTCTCGTAAACAGGTTTCAGACCCATCGCAATCAACGATCAGGCACCATGGCTCCCTTTCTGCGTATCCTCGGTATCGAAACAAGCTGCGACGAAACCGCCGCCGCCGTTGTCGAGCGGGATGCGAAGGGCGTGCCGACCGTGCGCTCCGACGTGGTGCTGAGCCAGCTCGAAGAGCATAGCGCCTATGGCGGCGTGGTGCCAGAAATCGCCGCGCGCGCCCATGTCGAGGCACTCGATACGCTGATCGACGAGGCTTTGAAACGCGCCAATGTGTCGCTGTCCGATATCGACGCGATTGCCGCGACCTCGGGTCCGGGGCTGATCGGCGGGCTGCTTGTCGGGCTGATGACCGGCAAGGCGATCGCCAAGGCATCTGGCAAGCCGCTCTATGCGGTCAACCATCTCGAGGGCCATGCGCTGACGGCGCGGCTGACGGACGGACTTTCCTTTCCCTATCTGATGCTGCTGGTTTCCGGCGGGCATACGCAGCTGATCCTGGTGCGCGGGGTCGGCGAATATGAGCGCTGGGGCACGACGATCGACGACGCGCTGGGCGAGGCCTTCGACAAGACGGCGAAGTTGCTCAGCCTGCCTTATCCGGGCGGGCCGGCCGTGGAGCGGGTGGCGAAGTCGGGCAATCCTCAGCGGTTCAAGTTTCCGCGGCCGCTGGTCGGCGAGGCGAAGCTCAACTTCTCCTTCTCCGGGCTGAAGACGGCGGTCCGGCAGGCGGCGACCGAGATCGCGCCGCTGACGGACCAGGATGTGGCCGATATCTGCGCCTCGTTCCAGGATGCCGTGTCGCGGACGCTGAAGGACCGGATCGGGCGCGGGCTGGAACGCTTCAAGACGCTCTATCCCGATGTCGAGCAGCCGGCGCTGGTGGTGGCGGGCGGCGTTGCCGCCAATCTCGTCGTGCGCGGCACGCTGCAGGCGTTGTGCGACAAGAACCGTTTCCGCTTCGTGGCGCCGCCACTGCATCTGTGCACCGACAACGCCGTCATGATCGCCTGGGCCGGACTGGAGCGGATGGCGACGGGCGTTCAGCCAGATGATCTCGACGTGCAGCCGCGTTCGCGCTGGCCGCTCGATTCGAGCGCCGAGACATTGCTGGGCTTCGGCAAGCGGGGAGCAAAGGCATGAGCGGAGAAAGCGAAACGATCGCCGTCATCGGCGCCGGCGCGTTTGGAACGGCACTGGCCGCCGTGATCGCGCTGACGGGGCGGCACAAGGTGACGCTCATCGGCCGCGATCCCGGTCTGATGGCCGATCTTGCGGCCGAGCATCTGCACGACGCGGCTCTTCCCGGCATTCCGTTGCCGGAGACGCTGCAGTTTTCCGCCGAACCGGATGCGATCGGTGATGCCGACATCGTGCTCTTCGCCATGCCTTCGCAGGCGCAGGCCGATGCAGCGCGACAGTATGAACCTTACCTGGCTAAGGATGCCGTCGTGGTCACCTGCGCCAAGGGGATCGAGAAGACCACGGGCAATCTGTTGACCGACATGCTGGCCAAGGCTCTGCCGGGGCATGCTATCGCCGTGCTGTCCGGGCCGGGCTTCGCGGCCGATATCGCCAAGGGCCTGCCGACCGCGATGGTGGTCGCCGCCGAGAACGGCGAGATCGCCGAGCGGCTGGCGCAGGCGATCTCCGGGCGGACTTTCCGGCTCTATCCGTCGTCAGACAGGATCGGCGTGCAGCTGGGCGGCGCCTTGAAGAACGTGCTGGCGATTGCCTGCGGTATCGTCGAGGGCGCCGGCATCGGCGATTCGGCCCGGGCGGCGCTGATTGCGCGCGGGCTTGCCGAGATGTCGCGCTTCGTCGTTGCCAAGGGCGGGCAGGCCGATACGGTGCCGGGTCTGTCCGGTCTCGGCGACCTCGTCTTGACCGCCACCAGCCATCAATCGCGCAACCTGCGTTTCGGCATCGCGCTCGGGCGCGGCGAGACGCGCGACCCCGCGCATGGCGAGCTCGTCGAGGGGGCGTTTGCCGCCGCCGTCGTGTCGCGGCTCGCCAAGTCGCTTGATATCGACATGCCCGTCACCGACGCGGTGTCCGCAATCATCGAGGGCAAGCTCGGCATCGCCGCTGCCATCGACCAGCTGATGACGCGTCCGATCACGACCGAATAGGAGACCTCACATGTTTTTCGCCTTTGTCTGCAAGGATAAGCCCGGCCACCTCAATGTCCGCATGGAGACGCGGCCGACGCATCTGGAGCATCTCAACGCGCTCAACGAAGCCGGCACGCTGAAAATGGCCGGTCCGTTTCTCGATGCCGAGGGCAAGCCCTGCGGCAGTCTCGTGATCGTTGAGGCCGAGACCATCGAGGCGGCTACCGAAATCGCGAATGCCGATCCCTATGCGAAGGCTGGCCTGTTCGAGAGCGTCGAGGTGAAGCCCTTCAACTGGGTCTTCAACAAGCCGGAGGCGTAATTCAAGTGGCGCACTGGCTTTACAAATCCGAACCGTCCGCATGGTCCTGGGAGCAGCAGAAGGCTGCCGGCGAAAAGGGCACGGAGTGGACCGGCGTTCGCAACTATCTGGCGCGCAACAACATGCGTGCCATGCAGATCGGCGACAAGGGCTTCTTCTACCACTCCAATGACGGGCTGGAGATCGTCGGCATCGTCGAGGTCTGCGCGCTGTCGCATCCCGATTCGACCGCCAAGGGTGATCCCAAGTGGGACTGCGTCGACATCCGCGCTGTCCGAGACATGCCGAAGCCGGTGACGCTGAAGGATGTGAAGGCGAGCGAGAAGCTGTCGAGGATGTCGCTAGTGACGTCGATGCGGCTTTCCGTGCAGCCGGTGACCGACGAGGAATGGGCCGAGGTCTGCCGCATGGGCGGGCTCGACAACCCGCCGCGCTGATATCGTGAAGACCGACCCCGCGCTCTTCATCCGCGACAATACCAGCCCGATGACGCCGCCGCATGTGCCGGAGATCCGGCTCAACCTGGCGAGCGAAGCGCATGAGCTGTGGCTGAAGACGGAAGAAGAGCTTGCCGAGATCGGCCTGCCGCCGCCTTTCTGGGCTTTCGCCTGGGCGGGCGG